>DIHI01000127.1:25598-41220 GCA_002420085.1 Lysobacterales bacterium UBA5700
AGGAAACGACCATCGGACGCGCCACCGGTCGCCATGCTCTCCCCCAGGGCGACCAACAGGGTGGCCGACACGGCGTCGACGCTGCGCGCCAGTCCTCGCAATTGTCCACGTGCGTCGGGGATGCCGGCCGAGAGCATCCGTGCCAGCCGGGCATAATCACCAAGGGTGCGACGCACCGCCAGAGTGCGGTCGCGTTGAGCACTGTCGATGCCCATGGCAACCGCATCCTGACCGACTCTGATCGTCGCGCGGATGCCTTCGGCCCAACCGGACAACTCCGCCTGAACTCCTTTCAGCACGCTCATTCCGAGCACAGCCGACAGATCGGTTTCGACATGCTCCAGAGCGAGCCTGAGATCGAGATCGGTGGCCGTCACCGACGCACCACACGACGTCACCGGCGCCACCGGTGCGAACGGCACACCGATCGCTTCACCGGCAATGGCGCGCGCGCGCGGCAGTTCACCGAATCGCTGCAACAACGCATCAGCGACCATCTTGGGGTCATTGGGATCGGCGACGCGCAGTTGCTGACGCATCAGAGTATCGAGATTGCTGCGGCTCCTCGACGGTGAGGTCGCCCCCCCGGGAGTGGTTGCTTTGGAGGCATTCTTGGTGGTGAGCATGTGCTGTCTCCTGATGGATGGCTATTCGTTCGGACCGGCTCGGCGTACCACCGGGATCGAGGGCCCGGTCGGTACACGACGGCGATCGGGGGAATGGCATTGACGATGCGATGGGCTGCACACGGTCCGCTCCTCGTCCGAGTCAGGCCACCAGCGGCTGCGGCGATCGTGTCGCCGCAGCCGTCCGCAGGGGTGTACGTTCACGCCCGCCGCGCGCCTGCTCGGCCAGCCGGGCATTGATCTGATCGGCCAGCCGACGGGGGTCAGACAGGCCGCTGGCCACCGCATAGGCCGCCGCGCTGACCAGATGACGGGGTGGCAGATCGACCGCCTCGATCGCTCCCGACACCAGCTTCCCCGCGCCGGCCAGAATCGCCGCCTGATCGTCCGGGCCAAACGGAATGATGTCGGCCACTGCGCGCTGGCCAAGATTGCGCCGGGTCTGGAACATGGTCTCATCGACCACCTCCGCGACCACCCGATCGACACCACTGAGCAACTGTCCAGGCATGCGATGGCCGCGCTCCGGTCGGTACAGGGTCCGCCAGACCCGATTGAGGCTGTCTGCGTCGCGCACGAATCCCATACGACGCAACATCTCGGCCAGGATCGCCACCCGCAGGAACGCGGTCGGATGCGCGCCACCCGGACGATAGGTCAAGGTGCGCGGTGACGGATGAGCCAGGAATTCGGCCATGCCCCAGGCAGCGGCTGGCCCGCCCAGCAGGATCGCCGCCAGATCGGCCCATATTTCCTTGTGCCAGCGGCCGTAGATGCTGGCCAGCAAGGGGTGACCAACCCGACCGATCATGCGCTTGACCAGCGCCTGCCGGTTCTCCTGCCAGATGCCGAGATCCGCTTGCAGGTTATGCGCCACTTCATGCATGAACACCGCCTGCCAGGGCTGATCGCGATCCCAGGGAATGCGGATCAGCGGGAATGGATTGGCCTCGCCAAGCAGACGGCTCATCGACACCCCACGGCGCATGGTCGCCGGCGAGAAGCCGTGCTCCATGTAGCACACCGGTTTCAGCAGCGGACCGCGAAACACCTGCGGCGCCGCAGCACGGATCGCCTGATAGCAGTCCTCGGCGATCGCGTCATGGGCTGCCAACGCCGGGCCGAAGCTGGTGCCGCGCTGGGCGAACACCTCGAAGAACATGCCGAACAGCCGCCGGGCACGATCCAGTTCACGCTCGACCAGGGCGATGTCGATCAAGACCCGCTCCAGCGGCTCACGTTCGAGCGTGGCCCGGACCCGATCGAAGCGGCGGCGAACCGCCGTCTCGATTGCCGACAGGCGTGCATTGGCGGCCCGGAAATGTGCCCGTGACGGCGCGAACGGCATATCCTGCGGACGCAGTCCGACATAGGCATTGTCGATCCGGGCCAGCCGACTGAGGCGGGCCACCAGTCCGCGCACCTTGATGCGGAGAAACTCACGAGCATCGATCCGTTTCACGGTCTGTCCTCGAAGCCGTCAGACGAAGGCAACCGACATGTCTCGACTCAGCGCGAGCGCACGCGGATGGTCACCGGGCCGCGAATGCTGATCGCACGGCCATGGCGTGGGCAGATGCAGCGACGCGCTCCGACCGTCGGAACTACGATCGGCACCCGCCGCCGAATCGTCCGGACCATTGGCCTGATCTGCGGCCGGATCGGGGCCACCACCCGGCGCACGATCCGCGCGGCAACCCTCGGCGGCGTGGCACGACGAGCGGCCGGCACCAGCGGCCGCGACAGCACCCGCACGGCTTGTGGTCGGCGCACGGCGGCGGTGGTGATCCGATTGACCACATTCGGCACCGCCCGCCGCACCGGAACCCGCCGCTGGGCCGCGACTCGACGGGCTGCCACCAGGGCGCGCGGAACCACACGGGCCGCAAGCCGACCACGGCTGCGAACGGCACGCCGGATCGCCGTGCTGGCAGCACCGACCAGTTGCCGTCGAGCCGGAGCGGCCAGCCGAGCCACCGCCGGCAGGGCGCGCCGCAGGGCCAGCCCGGCGATCAGCGGCGCGGCGGCATCGATCTCATCGGCATCCATGCCATCGACCATCTCGTCGAATGCCTCGAACTCATCGGCACCATCGGCCAGCAGCCGACCGGCGACGCCAGCCAGGCGACCGATCAACTGCGCCTGCGGCAGCGGGATCATGCTGGCGATCGGCGCCACCACGCGGGCGACCCGACCGACACCACGGCCGATCCGACGCGCGAACCCACCGAGCCGGCGCAGGAACTCATCGCTGTCACCGGCGTCGAGCGCCTCGGCGACGATTTCATCGGCGGCATCCAGTTCGTCACCCTCGTCGAACGCATCGAAACCATCGAATTCGTCACCCTCATCGAAGGCATCCGCGCTGTCGAATTCGTCGCCTTCGTCGAAAGCCTCGAAGCCATCGCCGGCATCGAACTCATCGCCCTCATCAAACTCATCGGCACTCAGCAGACTGCCGAGCAGGCCGGCCAGTCCGCCCAGGCCACCCCCCGCCGGCGCACGCGCCGTCGGCGCAGCCTGACCAGGAGGTGCGGGGCGACGACGTCTGCGTCGGCCACCGAACAGACTGCCGGCAATCCTGCCCGCGACTGGCAACAGTCCAGCCAGGAATTCGTCGTCGCCTTCATCGAACTCGTCGAAGCCATCCAACTCGTCGAATTCGTCGAAGCCATCGAATTCATCCTCTGCGGCATCCGATGCCGCTGCGACGCCTTCGGCGCCATCGATCATCAGGTCGTCCATCGCGTCGGTTTCGAAGTTTTCCATGACGGAATCCTCTTGGTTCGGTGAAGAGCGGACTCGAGTCCGCCGGAAGTACGGCCGTTCAAAGCGGCCGGATCGTCAGTTCGACTGGGCCGTCGAAGGCAAAGCGGCGGGTCGTGCCGCGTGGGATCGATGGCGTTCCGCGACCGAGCCCTGGCGAGCGCAGTGCAGCCGGCGCGGGGGCCGCCAGAGGACGGGCCAAGCGGGTCATCGCTTGCGGCCGACGCACGGCTGCCGCCGATGCACGGCGAACCAGTTGGCTGGTGCGCGCCGGCAAGCGGGCCGGCGACGCACCGCTGGCCCGAGCTGCACGGACACCCGAAACCGCCAGACGCGGCAAGGCTCGGACACCTTCCGGACCGGCACCGCTCACCAGATTGCGAGCCGCCATGGCGATGCCGCGCACGAAAGCCCGACGGGCCGTCGGCGACAAGCGCGCCAGCATGCCCGGACCGAGCGCACGGGCAGCCAGGCGACTGGCCAGACCAACCGCCGCTGGCAGGGCGGCATCGACACCGTCCTCGTAGAGATCGGCCATAGTGTCGAATGCCTCGAAGTCGTCCGCACCTTCCGCGCTCAGACGACCGATCTGGGCCAACAATTCGGCCAGCGGATTGTTGGCACGTGCCGCCCGACCGGTCAGCCGCGCCGCCGAACGCAAGCCGGCCGGCGCACGTCCCAGGCCACTGAATACGGTCGAGGCCCCCGAAGCCACCCGCTCCGCGCCTCGGGCAATATCACCGAACCGACCGAAACTGCGCGCCGCGCCCGGCTGACCGAGCAGGCGTGCCAGCGTCGCCCCGGTATCGGCCAACCGGCCGGCACCACCAGCGACCTGACCCGCGACCCGAGCCACCGAGCCAACCCGTGTCGCGCCCTGGGCAACCGGGCGCAAGGCCCGTGCAGCGCGACCGGCGGCCCGGGAAAAACCACCGAGCAGCGAACCGAGAAACTCATCCGTGCCGTCGGCATCGAGTGCATCGGCCAGTTCCGCCTCGAATGCCGACCAGACCGGCATGATCGCGCCCGTTGGCAGCGCGTCGCCGTCGGCGATCGCCAGGTCGAATTCGTCATCGGCCTGATCGGCTGCGTCGAAAGCATCGCTATCGAAGCCATCGCTGTCGAAAGCATCGCTGTCGAAGCCATCATCACCGTCAGCGCCGATCGCACCTGCGAATGACGCATCGGCGTCATCGTCAGCCGAATCCGCGAAGTCGTCACCCTCAGCGAACGAATCCTCGAACGAATCCTCGAACGGATCACCTGCTGTCAACGCATCTGCGCCACCACCCGCGATCGAATCATCATCCGCCGATGCAAACGCATCGAACGAGTCGATTCGATCACCAGGACTTCCGACATTGCTCGACATGCGCGACCTCCCGTGACGGCGATCCATCGCCATTCGGGGATCGCCTGGATCGCACCATAGGCGCGATCGGGAGGTCTGAAAATCGCGTCTTCTCTCTAGTCCGAATCGCCTAGCGCAGCCGCCCTAGCCCGGCTCGACTAACCCGACACGACTAACCCGAACGGGTGAGGTCGCCGGCCCAGGCCGGCGGTCTCGGCGAGCATCGGCTCGGAGCGGATCGACACCGCAACGGCGCCCCACACGATCGGGTGGCGGATGCAGGCCAGCGTCAGCGCGCGATCGCGGCCAGCACCAGTTGCACCGCCAGAGCGAGGATCACCAGCCAGGTGGCAAGCGTTCCGTAGAACCGGCCGAACGACACGCCGGAGGAACCGGACAGTCCAACCGCATGGGCGATGCGGGCGATCAGCAGGGTCGCACCACAGGCATGGATGGCCAGGCTGCTGGCGCCATTGATCTCGACCAGCGCCAACAGCAAGAGCGCCAGCGGCAGGGTCTCGACGGCATTGGCATGGGCGCGACAGGCACAGGCCAGCGGCTGATGACCGCCATCGCCCAGGCCGACCTTGAACTTCCGCCGTTGGCGCACGACATTCATCACCAGCACAAACACCAGCAGCGCCGCCAGCGCCGCATAGACACCACTCAGAATCGGAGCATTCATTGCCGAGCCCTCCCGGGCATGTCGAACCAGTGCGCAGCATAACCGGCCTGTTCGCACGGCGGTGCATGCGTCGCACAGCACGGCGGCCGCGTCACAGCGCGCACAGCACGCACAACCGGTCGGATCCGGCCAGCAGTGGGGCTATCATGGCCGTCCCCGGTTTCCGATGAATGCCCCGCGAGGGGGTGAACATGGCCAAGACCCTGCTTTCCTCCCTGTTGGTGCTGGTGGTGGTGGCGATCGCCTTTGCCTCCAACCCATCGCCGAAGCGTCATCGTGATGCACTGGCAGCGGCGATCGCCGAACGACGGCCGATCGTCGGCCTGCTCGGACTGGCCAGACTGACCACCCTCGCCACCGACTATCACTCCCTGGGCGTGCTCTCCTACACCCGCCTCGACGATCGAGTCGTGACCATCGGTGCCTTCGGGGTGGTGCTGGTCTACGATTGATCCAGCGCGGTCAAAGCCAAGCCGGATCGCCAACCCCGCATCGTGAATTCCGAATGCTCAAGCCATCGCTGCAACCGGGTCGCGCGTTCAGTGGCGCCGTACTCGACCGCACCCGTGCCAGCCGCAGCCGACTGACTGGCCCACCGAATCAATCGAGCCGGCCGCTCAGATCAGCCCGGCTCGCCAGGGCCCGGTGATGGCGACCGTGAAGCCGGGGCTGTAGACATTGGCGAACAGCCACTTGCCATCCGGAGAAAAACAACTGCCGGCCCATTCGGCGCCCCGATAATCGCCGCTGAAACCGAACTGACCATCGAGCCGGACATTGTTGCGAGCAAACTCGAACAGGCCACCCTCGGCGGTCAGCCCGTACAGTCGCTGCCGACCGAGCTTGCTGTCCTGACAGATCACCATGCCGCCGCGCGGACTGAACACGATGTTGTCGGGATAATCGAGCACGGCCGAATCCGGGGATTCGAATATCAGCGCCAGACGCTGCTCCGTCGGGTAATAAGCCCAGACCTGGCCGGCACGTGCGGCACCGCCACTGGTCGAGGTGAAATAGATCGCCCCGTCGCGCTCGATGCAGCCTTCCAGCCGAGCGAAGCGGCTGGCACCGGCGGCCATGCCCTGCTCCGCCACGCCACCCGGCCGGCCATGGCGATCGATGCCCCGGTCCGGATCAGCGATATCGACCCACTCGACTGGATAACGCTGTCCCGGTGCCTGGCCACCGGTCAGATCAGGCTGTCCCGGCACCCGCAGCATCTGCAAACGACCGCCGTCGGCCAGCCGCCCGGCGCGCTTGGGCAGGAAACGGTAGAAACCGGAAACTGCACCGTCATGGTCTTCGGTCAGATAGACGATCTCGCCCTTGCCGTCTAACGCCGCCGCTTCGTGCTTGAATCGGCCCATCTCGGGAATCGGTCGAGCATCGGACAGACCGTCGGCCGGCACCTCGAAGACATAACCATGCGCACGATCGAGTTGGGCACGCCGGGACTTCAGGCGGACCGGACCCGGGTCACCCGCGAACTCCTCGCAACTCAGCCAACTGCCCCAGGGCGTCACACCACCGGCGCAATTCTGGAGCGTGCCGGACAGCGATGGCCAGGCATCCAGCATCCGACCCTCGGCACTGTCGAAGCGCAGGGTCACCGTGCCACCGGAACAGACCGGATCGTAGGTCGCCTCCGGCGGCGCGAAACTGCCGTCCAGGCTGACCTGTTCGTGGTTGCGGACCAGGGTCAGGATCGCCCCCTCGGCGCGAACCAGGCCCATGCCATCGTGGGCCGCCGGGCACGGCAGATCCCCGCGCAGCGCCTGCCCGGCCCAACCGAAGCTGCGGTAGACGAAGCCCTCGGGCAATTTCAGCAGCGGCAGGCCGGTTTCGAGATCGGCGACCGGCCGCAACGGACCAAACCCCGGATGTTTCGGTGCCGCCCCGGCGGTGCCGGCCATCGCCAGCAGGCGCGCCGATCCTGCCATGCCGAGCCCGGCCGCCAGGGCCAACGAGCCACCGGTCAGGAAGCGCCGTCGGGATGGATTGCCGTGCCGGGAACGATCGATCATGGTTGCCTCGAACGACGAATGATCAGGGCTGTCATGACCAGCAGCACGGCCGCAGTCGCCGCCGCCACCAGCCAAACCAGGATATCGGCCCATCGGCTCCGGCCTCCAGCCGGTTCGGCGATTTCGGCGGGAGCACTCGGAACCCGGACCATGGCAAGGTCGGCATCGGCCGGGCGAAACCCCGCGCCAACGGAAACGACCGGGGCGCTCACCGGTCCACCCGGAAGCGCCGACCAGCGCACCCGAAGATCACCGATCTGCGGTTGGCTCGGGTCATCGCTGGTGATCAGGCCGACCTCATCGGGGACGAACAGCAGGGCCAGGTTCGGTGGCAGGGCCGTCGGATCGGGCGACAGCGGCTGCCAGCCGCCCAGTTCGCGCCACAACGAGTCCGGCGCCACCGGCCGACCACCCAGGCGGGCGGTCGGCGCGAACCAGCGCTCCGATGTGAATGGCAGCAGGCCGGGATTGCGATGGTCGTCGGCCTCGGCGAAAACGGCAGAGTCGATCGCCTGCTCGGACCAGACCGCCTGATAGCGCGCCGCGCCATCCGGCTCGATCGACTCCTGCCATTGCAGCATCTCGACCCTACGCTCCAGACCCAGTGCCGGGGCAGCGACACCGAAGACCGGATCCTCGACCACCCCCTCCGGGGTGAGCACCGCGACCACCACCGCATCATCGATCCGCGCGCCCGGATCCGGCAGCCGGGGCTGACCGGCAAGTCCACCCGAACCAGCGGCCAAGGCCAGCAGGATCAGCATGGCCCGCGCCAGCAGACGCAGCGCGGCCGTCACTGGCCGAGTACCCGCGCCTGCAACTCGGCGACCTCGTGATCGACCGAGAACCGCCCGCCCTCGCGTCGAATCCGCGCCAGCGCACAGCCGGGGTCATGGGTGAAGAAGGCATGGACCTCGCGCTCGGCCATGTCATCGAGCACGGCCCGCTTTTCATCGATCAGCCGTTCGGGGAAGCGGTCATAGCCCATGGTCACCGGCAAGTGAACCCAAGGCCGTCCCGGAATCAGATCGGCACAGAACAGCAAACCGCCGCGATCAACCCCGTTGCCGTCGGTCGAGCCACGAATCTCGGCCAGCATCAGCCCCGGCGTATGGCCCTCGCTGAAATGGAAGCGCACCGATTCGCCGAGGGTCTGGCTGTACGGACCATCCACCCGCTCGACCCGGCCGCTGGCTTCCAGCAGGGGAATCAGTTCCGGAATGAAGCTGGCGCGGTCGCGCGGATGCGGCGACTTGGCCCGCTCCCAGGCATCAGCACTGATCAGGAACCGAGCGTTGGGAAACAGCAACCGGGGCGACTCGCCCTCGGCCCAGGCCGCCAGCAAGCCGCCAGCATGGTCGAAATGCAGATGACTGAGCACGACCACATCGATGTCATCATGCTCGAAACCGGCTTCGCGCAGTGAATCGAGCAGGACGTGACACTCCTCCACGATGCCGTAGCGCGAGCGCAACCGGGGCTCGAAGAATGCCCCGATGCCGGTCTCGAACAGAACCGTCCGACCGGCCAGCGGACTGGCCAGCAACGCCCGACAGGCCAGCGGAATGCGATTTTCGTCATCGGGCGGCAGCCATTTTTCCCACATCGCCTTCGGCACATTGCCGAACATCGCGCCGCCATCGAGCTTCTGCGAATTGCCGAGTATCGACCAGAGTTTCATTGTCAACAGGATCTCCGACCGGACCACCCCGGCCAATCAGACGACGACGCCGATCGGCGCCCCTCAACGGTAGATCGCCTCCTTGCCGGCGGTGCTGGTTTCGGAACCCAGCCCACCCTTGCCGACGCCCTTCCAGCGCGAATCGCTGCCGGCCTCGACCGCACCGGTGCGCGTATTCCAGGTCACCACCTGCATGTTGCCCCAGGTCCGGT
Organism: Lysobacterales bacterium UBA5700; assembly: GCA_002420085.1. GTDB lineage: Bacteria > Pseudomonadota > Gammaproteobacteria > Xanthomonadales > Xanthomonadaceae > UBA11164. Next base: position 34,944 of record DIHI01000127.1, read on the forward strand.
CGAGCACCTTGACGACATGGCCGCGCGCATGCAGTGCGGCAATCGTCTGGTCATCGAGGGCGCCCGGCTCGGCGGAAATCTCGTCGGGCAGGTACTGGTGATGATAGCGCGGCAGATCGGCCACCGATTGCGCGGAACCGCCCTGCATCAACTCGACCAGGCCGAGCAGCACCATGGTGATGATCCGGCTGCCACCCGGTGTACCGATGGCGGCGATGCGTTCACTGCCGATCAGCAAGGTCGGCGTCATCGACGACAGCGGACGACGTCCTGGCGCGATCGCATTGGCATCCTCGCCGATCAAACCGAAGGCATTGGGCACACCGGCCTTCACCGAGAAGTCGTCCATCTCGTTGTTGAGCAGGAAACCGGTGCCCGGCACGGCAAACGCACTGCCATAGGGCAGGTTGACGGTCTGGGTCACGGCAGCGACATTGCCCTCGGTGTCGATCACCGAGAAATGGGTGGTATCGGGGCGTTCGCGGTGCAGACCGACCCCCGGCAGCAGCGCGCTCGGCGTCGCCCGGCCAGGATCGATCGAGGCGCGCAGACCGGCCGCATAGGCCGGATGCATCAGGGTTGCCAACGGCATGGCGACGTGATCGGGATCGCCGAGGTAGATCGAGCGATCACGGTAGGCCCGACGCATCGCCTCGACCGTGAGGTGGACCCGATCGACCGGCGCCGCCTGGCGATACTCGTAGCCATCGAGCACATTCAGCATCTGTGCCAGCGCCACGCCACCCGACGACGAGGGCGGCGCGGTGATGATCTCGAAGCCATCATGGAGCAGGCGAATCGGCTCGCGTTCGACCACCGCATACTCGGCCAGATCCTCGATTGCCCAGATGCCACCACCCGCACGCACGCCCTCGACCAGCCGTGCGGCGAATTCGCCGCGATAGAACGACTCGGCACCGTCGCGGGCCAGGCGTTCGAGCACCCTGGCATAGTCGGGATTGCGCATCCGGGTGCCGATCGCGGGCGGCTTGCCGGCACGCAGGAACAAGGCCGCAGCGGCCGGACTGCGCGCGATCGCCTCGGCCCGGAAACCGAGCATGGCGTGATTCTTGGCGCCGAACTGCCAGCCGCTGCGGGCCAATCGAATGGCCGGTGCCAGCGACTCGCGCAACGGCAATCGACCATAGCGCTCGGCAACATGCACCAGGGCCGCCGGCAGGCCAGGAATCGCCGCCGCCGTGGCACCATCGACCGCCTTGCTGCGATCGGCATTGCCATCGGCATCGAGATACATGTCGCGACTCGCCGCGCCGGGCGCCCGTTCCCGGGCATCGACGAAGACCACCCGACCATCGGCCGAACGCAGCAGGAAGTAGCCGCCACCGCCCAGGCCCGAGCTTTCCGGCTCGACCAGGCCGAGCGTGGCACTGACGGCAACCGCAGCATCGAAGGCATTGCCGCCGGCAGCCATCACCTCCAGACCGGCATCGGTCGCGTAGCCATTGGCGCTCGCGACAGCGGCCTGACGCGGCAGCACCGGCGCCGAGGCATCGCTGCGGGCCTGCACCTGGGTCGCCAGCAGCAGTGATGCAGCGACGACGACAACCGACCACAGGCGGTCGGGGAATCGCAACGATCTCATTTCACATCCTCGGTCGAAAGCGCGTGGAACTTCGCCAGCAAATGCTCCGGCGTCTCGGCATGGGCCGGATCCAACTCGATGCACTCGACCGGACAGACCGCGACGCATTGCGGTTCATCGTAATGCCCCACGCACTCGGTGCAGCGGCGCGGTTCGATCACGTAGATGGTTTCACCCTGGGTGATCGCAGCATTCGGACAGACCGGCGCGCAGACATCACAATTGACGCAAAGGTCGTTGATCAGCAGGGCCATGCGGATGCCCGGCCGGTGGCGACGCCCCAGCGACGCCACCGGCAGTTCATGGAATACCGGCTCACTCGGTCGAGTGGAAGACCACGTTGGCACCGCTCGGCTCGACCGCCGCCCGGACGCGATCGAAATCAGCCGGCTTGCCGACGAACAGCACGCGGACGCCCTTCATCGAACCCTTCTCGGCAAAGTCGAACGCATCATCGATCAGATCGGCCAGCTTGGCCGAATCCGGCGAACCGAAGGCCAGCAGATTGTCCGGCAGCACCCCGCGTGCGATGGCGCCGCCGACGTTATCGGCCTGGCGACGGAACACGTCGTCGAAGTTCTCGGTATCCGGCGCCGGCAGGAAATACATGAATGGCGGGTTCTTGATGCCTTCCATATTGCGCTTGACGACTTCGGTGAGGTAAGTGCGCCAAGCCATCGGGTCGGTCGTGGTCGGCACGACCATGGCGGCCTCGGCAGCGGCTGCGGCTGCCTTGGCTCGCTCGGCCTTGGCCTTCTCTTCCTTGTTCTCGCAAGCGGCCAGCCCGAGGGTCAGCACGCCGATCAGCATGGTGGCAAGCAACTTTTTCATGTCGTACCCCTTTTCCAAGTAATCAGCCGAAACGATACCCGTCCTGGGCAATTTTCAAGCCGTCGATCCAACGGATGCCCGGACTCGTTCGGACGCCGCGCAGCCATGCTGGACTGCCCCCGCACCCAACGAACCGATCACGGGCGCACTCGACTTGCAGCGCAGCCATCCATGACTGCGGCCATCGGACTGCCAACGGCAACCCGATCTTGACTCAACTCCGCTCGTTCGCGAACCTCCGACTGAGCGCCGCCTGCACGGCCGGATGGACGAAACTCGACACATCCCCGCCCAGGCGAGCGACCTCGCGGACCAGCGACGACGAGATGAAACTGTACTGTTCGGCCGGCGTGAGAAACAACGTCTCGACCTCAGGGATCAGATGTCGGTTCATGCTGGCAAGCTGGAACTCGTACTCGAAATCGGATACTGCGCGCAGGCCGCGCAGAAGTACCGACGCCCCGAGCTTGCGGACGAACTCGGCCAGCAGGGAATTGAAGCCCACCACCTCGACATTGCCGAGGTCGGCCAGCGCCAGACGTGCCATCTCGACCCGCGCGTCCATCGAGAATGCCGGCTGCTTGGACGGACTCTCGGCAACTCCGACCACGACCCGATCGAACAGCGAAGCGGCACGACTGACCAGATCGACGTGACCCGCCGTGATCGGGTCGAAGGTGCCTGGATAGACGGCGATGCGGGCGGGGGTCTGCATGACGAAAGTTTAACAGGTTAATGAAAAATCATGCGGGCAAAACGTGCTGTCGAACCCGCATGTCGAACCCACCCGCCGGATCGTATCCGCCAGCACCGAGCCCACACCGAGTCCACGCGCGACCCGCCTCCCCGAATCCGGCCTCGCACCGTCTGCGGGCACCGCCCATGTCGATCGATGGTCAGTCGCCGACCCGATACAGTGCATAGCGAACCTGCCGGGTTCGCCCCTCCCGCCAGAGTCGCCAATCGGCGGGTACGGCGAGAGTGTGTCCAGTCGCCATCTCGGCGGGAGACTCGACGTAGACCATGGCCGTCTCGGCCAGATGTTTGGGCAGGGCGGCGATCGTCTGCGGCAACAGACCGTCGGCGAACGGCGGGTCGAGGAACACCAGATCGAACCGATCCTCGCTCGCCGTATCCAGCCAGGTCAGGGCATCGGCCTGGATCACCCGCAGCCGATCCACACCCAGGCGTCTGGCCGTGTCATCGAGAGCCTGCGCCGTTTGCCGGTCGCGCTCCACCAGGGTCACCGCCGCCGCACCACGAGACATCGCCTCGAACCCGAGCGCCCCCACCCCGGCAAACAGATCAAGCACCCGTGAACCGGGCAGGATCGGCTGCAACCAGTTGAACAGGGTTTCGCGAACTCGGTCGGAGGTCGGCCGCAGACCCGGACGATCGGGAACGGCGATCCGCGAACCACGCAATGAACCGGCGATGATCCGAACCTGTCCCGGCGGCCCGCCGGCACTGCCTGGAGGGTGCTGCAATCCGGCCCGAACTGACGACCTGGACGACGTGCGCGATTTCGGCATGGCGGGCGCTGACTGCTGCTGATGGACGTTGACCAACACCGACCTCGATTCGACCTCGCCCCATGCAGAATCGGGGAGGACGACACGGTCTCGATGCTACCATGGGCATTGTCCCTCAGCCGCCTCCCCACACACCGAAATGTTCGGTATTTTCAGCAAGAAAACCCGCCGCGACGCGCACACCCATCGGTCAGACCAGCCTGCCGACAGCAAGCAGACCGCCGACCAGCGCGAATCTGGCGCGCAGGCCGCAACCAACGGCAGCACCACGCCGACCGACACATCCGCTGCGCCTGGCAATGATGCACATCCGGACAGCCAGGCAGCATTGATCTGTCCTGCGTCACCGGACAGCGGGGCCGATGCAGTCATCGGCGAACCAGCCCGTCCTACCCCGATCCAGCCGCTCGCAGCCGATACAACAACCGCACCGCCACCTGCCCCGACGCAACCGCCAACCACGGTCAGCCAGGCAGATTCGGCGGCAGCCCGCGACCACACCCGATCCGGCTTCGGACTCGGCGCCCTGGCACGCGGCCTGGGCGCCCTGTTCGCCCGCAAACCCAGGCTCGACGAAACCCTGTTCGACGATATCGAGACCGCCCTGCTCACCGCCGATGTCGGCATCGATGCCAGTTCGACCCTGATCGCCGGCCTGCGCAAGCGCCACGATCGCGGCGAATTCACCGATGGCGATGGCCTGCTGCGCGCCCTGCGCGACGAACTGCTGGCCCTGCTCAACCCGGTTGCACGTCCGCTGGTGATCGACCCGAGCGCGGCACCCTTCGTCATTCTCACGATCGGCATCAATGGTGCCGGCAAGACCACCACCATCGGCAAGCTGGCACACCGCTTCAAGCGCCAGGGATACCACCCCATGCTGGCGGCCGGCGATACCTTTCGCGCCGCCGCCGTCGCCCAACTCAAGACCTGGGGCGAACGCAATGGCATCGCCGTGGTTGCCCAAACCGACGGAGCCGACCCGGCCGCCGTCACCTTCGATGCCCTGAAATCCGCGAAAGCACGCGGCAACGACATCCTGATTGCCGATACCGCCGGCCGACTGCACACCCAGGCCGGCCTGATGGCCGAGTTGGCCAAGGTCGGCCGCGTGCTCGGCAAGCTCGACCCGAGGGCACCGCACGAAGTGCTGATGGTGCTCGACGGCAGCATCGGCCAGAACGCAATCAACCAGGTTCGCGAGTTCAATCGCGCCATTCCGATCACCGGCCTGGTCATCACCAAACTCGACGGCACGGCCAAGGGTGGCGTGCTGCTGGCCCTGGCGCGGCAGTTCGCGATTCCGATCCGGTTCGTGGGCATGGGCGAGAAACTCGATGACCTGATCGAATTCGAGCCACGGGCATTCGTCGATGCCCTGCTGCCGGCCGCGCTCGGCGGCTCACCCTGAGTCGATCGCCGCGATGGCGTCCCGCCAGAGGTCGAACCCGAACCGGGCAGGTCGTCGCCGCTGGCCGCTGGCACTGGCGATCGTCCTGGCCGTGCTGGCCATCGCCTCCTGGGGCATCGGCCGCCTGCTCCAACCGGAACGTCTGACCGCACTCCTGCTCGAACGGGCCGAATCCGAACTGGGCCTGCACCTGGCACTGGATGCCCCGGCCGACTACGTCCTCCGTCCGGACCCACGGCTGCGTCTCAGTGGCCTTCAGGCCAGCATCCCTGGACGACCCGAACCGTTTCTGCGGATCGCCTCGATCGATCTCGCCCTGCCCTGGTCGGCACTGATCGACGGCGAGCGCACGGTGATCAGCCTGATCCTGGTCGAACCCGAACTGCACTTGGATCGGCTGGACGGCTGGCAGCCACCGGCACGCTCGACCGAGGCCACCCCGGAATGGCCGGAACTGATCGACGGCCTGACGATCGTCGATGGTCGGATCCTCGGCGATGGCTGGCAGATCGAACGACTCGGGCTCGACCTGCCGCAACTTGCCACCGGCAGTTCGACCCGACTCGACCTGTCCGGGCGGCTGATCGGGGGCGACACGACCACACTCGACTGGCGGCTCGACCTTGCCCTGCGACCCGGCCCCGGACTGAGTCTCGATGACCTCGACCTGCGCCTCGACGCCACACCGGAAATCCCGCACCTGCACGCCACCGGCCGTCTTTCGCTGCATCCCGGCTTCGACCTGCATCTGCACGGCCGACTGGCCGACTGGCCGAATCGGCTACCCCGCCTGCTGGCACCTGAGCCGCCGACAGCACCTCCATCCACGTCCACAACGACACCCGACGCAGCAACCCACGCCACACTGGACAGCCAGCAACCGAACGCGATCGATTTCGA
>DIHI01000127.1:41394-42401 GCA_002420085.1 Lysobacterales bacterium UBA5700
CGCAGCCTGTTGCCACCGATCGACGGCAGTTTCACCGCCGACGCCATCGAGATCGGCGGCGCCCGGCTGGAAGGCGTGCGCATCGAACTCAGCGCCGACCCGATCACACCACCGACGCAATGATCGAAACCGATCCTGCCGACCATCAGGACGGCTTCTTCGCACAGGCCCTGCTCGATTGGCACCGCCAGCATGGCCGTCATGACCTGCCCTGGCAGCATCCCCGCAGCCCGTACCGCGTCTGGCTGGCCGAAATCATGCTCCAGCAGACCCAGGTCCGCACGGTCATTCCCTACTTTCAGCGCTTCATCACTGAGCTTCCCGATCTGCAATCATTGGCCGACGCCGACCTCGACCGCGTGCTGACACTCTGGTCCGGGCTCGGCTATTACGCCCGTGCCCGCAACCTCCATCGCAGCGCCCGACTCTGCATCGATCGACACGGCGGGCAACTGCCGCAGAACTTCGATGCCCTCGCGGCACTGCCGGGAATCGGCCGCAGCACGGCCGGCGCCATCCTGGCCCAGGCCCATGGACAGGCTCACGCCATCCTCGACGGCAATGTCCGCCGTCTGCTGTGCCGCTACCACGGCATCGAAGGCTGGCCTGGCAGGACCGATATCCTCGACCGGCTCTGGCACCTGGCCGAACTCCACCTGCGACCACTGAGCGGATCATCGCCGCAGCCATTTCCGCAACCCGACCCATCACCGCAACCTGCCCAACCAGCGAACCACCCGCTCGCCGACTACACCCAGGCACAGATGGACCTCGGCGCCACCGTCTGCACCCGCAGCCGACCCAACTGCCCGGCCTGCCCATTGCGCGATCGATGCCACGCCCACCGCCACGGCAGCACCGAGCGCCTGCCGACCCCACGGCCCGGCAAGCACCTGCCGCAACGACACACCCTGATGCTGATCCTGCTCGATCGCCAAGGTCGAGTCATGCTGCACCGTCGGCCAGCCAGCGGCGTCTGGTCCGGCCTGTGGTCCCTGCCGGAAGCC
>DIHI01000127.1:42488-43184 GCA_002420085.1 Lysobacterales bacterium UBA5700
CGGCTTGCCGCATTCGATCACGTGTTCAGCCATTTCCGCCTGCGGATCGAGCCCCTGCTGTGGCGCAACCTGAGCATCCACCCGAACCGAATCGCCGAGCACGACCCGGACAGCCACTGGCTGGCCATCGACCATCTCGGCGAAATCGGCCTGCCGGCACCTGTCCGAAAACTGCTCGCCACGCGCCCGGATCGGCTCGACTGAACGACGCGCAGCCGACCCGGCCACAGCCCTCACGGTAAGATGAGCGGCCCGTCCAACCCGCCCCGACCATGGCCAGAACCGTCTTCTGCGAAAAGCACCGCATCGAAACCGAAGGACTCGACTTCGCACCCTGGCCCGGCGACCTGGGCAAGCGCGTCTACGCCCACATCGGCAAGCCCGCCTGGTCCGAATGGCTCGCCCACCAGACCATGCTGATCAACGAAAACCGCCTGTCACCGCTGGACCCGAAGCATCGCGCCTTCCTGGCCGAGCAGATGGAGCGCTTCCTGTTTGGCGACGGCGCTGCCCCACCTGCCGGCTACATCCCGCCCGAATCGTGAGTCATCACCGTGGTCGGTCGAGGATCACCGCCAGCCCAGCGAGAACCTGACACCAGACCGAAATCGGACGACACCTGGCCACCGCCCTCGCTCGCTGGAGCGAACGTCGCAGCGAGAGTCGTCGTGACATCCAGATTCGCATCCCGATGCG
>DIHI01000127.1:43295-43539 GCA_002420085.1 Lysobacterales bacterium UBA5700
GATGCGTGCCATCCACACCAACCATGCCGCCAGCAGGGCAGCACCCACCCAGCACCGCCCTCGCCCTGCCCCACGCATCCCGACCACGACCGATGTCGAAAAAGGCTTGCCGATCGATCGACAGACCGGTATCATCTCGCTCCTTCGCGCCGACCGGCCCACGTCGGCACCGCGCAACCCGGCCAGGTAGCTCAGTTGGTAGAGCAGGGGATTGAAAATCCCCGTGTCGGCGGTTCGATTCCGT
>DIHI01000127.1:43646-44788 GCA_002420085.1 Lysobacterales bacterium UBA5700
CCGCGAGTTGACCGATCGGGCGTTGGGGCGCATGAGCGGTCTGTTCTCCACGCTTTATGCCGACAGCGGTCGGCACTCGATCGCGCCGGAGAAGCTGTTGCGGGCGCAGTTGCTGCAGGTGTTGTATTCGTTGCGCAGCGAGCGTTTGCTGATGGAGCAGTTGCGCTACAACCTGCTGTTCCGCTGGTTCGTCGGTATCGCGATCGATGAAGCGGTGTGGGACCACTCGGTGTTCTCGAAGAACCGCGACCGTCTGAATGCCGAAGCGGTCGCGGCCGTATTTTTGCAGGAGGTGGTTCGCTTGGCCGAGCAGCAAGGGCTGATGTCGGACGAGCATTTTTCGGTGGATGGCACGCTGCTGCAAGCCTGGGCCTCGCACAAGAGCTTCCGTGCGAAGGACGGCTCGTCCGACACGCGCGACGGGCCGCGCAATGCGCCGCCTGACTTCAAGGGGGAGCAGCGTCGCAACGACACCCACGAATCGACCAGCGATCCGGATTCGCGGTTGTACCGCAAGGGCAACACCGGTGCCCATCTCAGCTATCAGGGCCATATCCTGATGGAGCATCGCAGCGGGCTGGTGCGGGCAGCCAGCGTGAGTCGCGCAACCGGCCATGGCGAGCGGGAGACGGCCTTGACGCTGCTCGGCCAGCTACGCGGCCGACGACGACGAACGCTGGCTGCGGACAAAGGCTACGACACGGCGGATTTCGTGGCAGCGTGCCGCACGGCTGGTGTGACGCCACATGTGGCGCAGAACACCAGCGGCCGTCGCAGCGCGATCGACGGGCGCACCACACGCCACGCTGGCTACGCCAAGAGCCTGAAGATCCGTCCCTGGATCGAAACGCACTTTGGCTGGATCAAGGCTGCCGCCGGTATGCGTCAGGTGAAGCAGCGCGGACTGGAGCGCGTCGAGGCGCTATTCCAGTTCGCGATGGCGGCGAGCAATCTGGTGCGCATGCCGAAGCTGCTGGCTGCGGGAGCGTCGGCATGAGCGGGCTCATGGGTAAGTTGCGTCTGGAGCGTGCCCGATCGGCCTGCAAGACCCATATCGGAGGGCTCGGCAACGACAAAACTCGCCGGAAGAGCCGACTTGGGACCGAGAAATCTATCGCCACTCTGCGAATTTCAACAGGCTG
>DIHI01000113.1:0-300 GCA_002420085.1 Lysobacterales bacterium UBA5700
TGCGGCGATAGCCGCGCTCGCCGGCCAGGTCCATCCAGGCATAGGCCAGCGCCCGGTCGGCCGGAACGCCTTCCCCGGCCCAGTACATTTCCGCGACCCGCCCCTGGGAGACCTTGTCGGCAAACCGGGCCGAGCGCTTGTAGAAGCGCAGTGCCCGCTCGAAACTGCCCTGTCGATATGCCTGCTCGGCCCACTTGCGGTACAGCATGTCCGGATGGCCGGCGAGGAAGGCATCGCTGGCGATCAGGGCGGTATCGACCGCCTCGTCACGCAGCGCATTCTGTGCCGGTACGACCGGTG
>DIHI01000113.1:550-733 GCA_002420085.1 Lysobacterales bacterium UBA5700
TCGTCCCGCCTGCGCCGAAAGTCGTGGTCGGCGCCAGGGTTTTCAGCAACCGTCAAGACTGGGACAATCGCCGTTCCTCGCCCGCACCCCACCCATGCACGGACTTAATCCCGCCCAGCGCCAAGCCGTTCTTCATGTCGATACGCCATTGCTGGTGCTGGCGGGTGCCGGCAGCGGCAAGAC
>DIHI01000113.1:877-7279 GCA_002420085.1 Lysobacterales bacterium UBA5700
CCGTCACCTTCACCAACAAGGCGGCGCGCGAGATGAAGCAGCGGCTGGCCGCTCGGGTCAGGCTTGCCCCCGGCAGCGAGCCGATCGTCTGCACCTTCCATGCCCTCGGTCTGCGGATTCTCCAGATCGAACATGCGCGCGCCGGACTCAAGCGCGGCTTCTCGATCTTCGACAGCGACGATCAGGCCGGCATCGTCAAGGATCTGCTGGTCGATGGCACGCGCCCAGACGTGGTCGAGGCCAGCCGCCAGGGGATTTCCCGAGTGAAGAATGCCGGTCTCGACCCGGACCAAGCACTGGCCGCCGCCCGGACCGTGGTCGAGCGGGAGATCGCCGAACTGTACCGCCGCTACCAGGCGCGTCTGGCGGCCTTCAATGCCGTCGATTTCGACGATCTGCTGCGGTTGCCGCTGGCCTTGCTGGAGGCCGATGCGGAACTGGCCGCCGGCTGGCGCGAGCGCATCCGCTACCTGCTGGTCGATGAGTGCCAGGACAGCAATGGCGTGCAATACCGCCTGCTTCGGCAACTGGCCGGCAGCACGGGCAGGTTCACCTGCGTCGGCGACGACGATCAGAGCATCTACGCCTGGCGCGGCGCCGAGCCGGAAAATCTGGAACGCATGGGCGAGGACTATCCCGACCTGAAGATCATCAAACTGGAACAGAACTATCGGTGCTCGGCGCGCATCCTGCGGGTCGCCAATGCCCTGATCGAGCACAACCCGCATGCTCACCCCAAGCGGCTGTGGAGCGATCGTGACGATGGTCCACCGATCCGGGTGCGCGAGTGCGACAACGCCGAGCAGGAGGCCGAGCGGGTCGCGGCGGAGATCGAGCATCGCCGCCGCGAGTGGGAATTGCCGTTCAGCGAGTTCGCCGTGCTGTTTCGCGGCAATCACCAGTCGCGGGTGATCGAGAAGGCGCTCCAGCGCCTGCGCATTCCCTACCACCTGACCGGCGGCACCGCCTTCCTCGATCGGGGCGAGGTCAAGGATGCGCTGGCCTGGATGCGCGTCCTGGCCAATCCCGACGACGATGCCGCTTTCCTGCGGGCAGTGACCACGCCCAAGCGCGCGGTCGGCGGAACCAGTCTCGCTCGGCTGGCGGAACTGGCCGGGCAGTCCGGCATGCCGCTCGGCCGGGCCGCCACCTCTCACAGCCTGCTCAAGCAGTTGCCGGCGCGGGCGGCGGCCGGTCTGGTCGAATTCAACGATATCGTGACCGAACTGCGGGCCGGCCTCGGCCATGGCAGTGCCGCTGATCTGGTCCGCACCCTGATCGAACGCTCCGGCCTGTTGGCCGATCTGCGCAGCCAGTGCAAGGACGAGGCGAGTTTTCAGCGACGTCGCGAGAATCTGGAGGAATTGGCGGACTGGTTCGACGCCGAGGCTCGGATCGGCCCTGGCGAACTGGCCGCGCAACTGGCCCTGCTGGCCCATGCTGATCGCGGCGACCCCGGCAACCAGGTTCGGCTGATGAGCCTGCATGCGGCCAAGGGGCTGGAGTTCGAGTGCGTATTCATCGTCGGTTTCGAGGACGGCGTTCTGCCGCACGAGGCCAGCCTGGAGGAAGGCCGTCTGGAGGAGGAGCGGCGCCTGCTGTACGTCGGCATCACCCGCGCCAAACGCTATCTGCAACTGTCGTTCAGTCGCGGCGGTCAGCGCCATGGCCAGAGCCGCCGGTTGCAGGCGAGCCGGTTTCTGGACGAATTGCCGGTTGCGGAACTGCACCGTGACGGCGTCGATCCCGACCGGGATGCCGAGCTGCGCCAGCAGCGGGCACAATCTCACCTTGCCGCGATTGCCGAATTGCTCGCCCGGTAATCCGGCACATGGCCCGGCGCCCGCGCCGGGTTAGACTCCGACCTTTCCCACGTGGACTCGAATCCCATGCAATCGAGAATCATCCTGGTCACGGCCTGCACCCTGCTGCTGGCGGCCTGTGCAAGCACCCCCACGGCACCGGTTGCCGATTCGGCCCCGGCACACGACAACCTCGATGCCACCCTCTGGGTCCAGACCAGCGCGGAATACCGCGCGGTCATGATCGGTGCCTACGCCTCGGCCCGCCTCCAACTGGAGGCGGGCCTGGCAGATCCGTGCTGGGATGCGCTGCCCCGTGGCGAACGCAGCAACGATCCCTGCGATCTGCCGCCGGCCATCATCGCCGATGCCGATGAAACGGCGATCGACAACACCGGCTTCCAGGCGCAGCGGATCCGCGATGGCCAGGGGTTCGTCTACGGCAACTGGCTGGCCTGGGTCGAGCAGCGCCGCTCGCGGGCATTGCCGGGCGCACTGGCGTTCTTCCGCTACGCTGCCGGTCGCGGCGTCAGCGTCTACTTCATCACCAATCGCGACGCGCCGCAGGAATTGGCCGCCACCGCCGACAATCTGCGCCGGCTCGGCTTTCCGATCGCCGAGGACGCCAGCAACCTGCTGCTGCGCGGTGATCCGCGCGCCCCGGCCCGCACCAAGGGTGAGCGTCGGCGCTGGGTCGGCGAACGGCATCGGGTGCTGCTGATGCTCGGCGACAACCTCGGCGATTTTCTCGATGGCATTGATGGCGATGTCTACGCACGCACGGTGTTGACCGAACAGAACGGCTTTCGCTGGGGGCGGCAATGGTTCATGCTGCCCAACCCGACCTATGGCAGTTGGGAAGCGGCCGCGATCGCGGACTGCGACGATACTCCGACCGCCTGCAAGCGGGCCGCGCTGCGCTACGACTGATGTCTCACGGCCAGGCGTGCATGCCTGTCGCCACTGGATCAGCCTCCTTCTTCCACCGCGAACGGACAGATGAACATGACCACCGATACCCGCAGGCGTGCGCGCCCGAACCCCGGATACGCCGTTGTTTTCGCGGCCGCGATCGCCGCCTTGACCCTGCTGGCTGGCTGCCAGCGCGAGCCGGAGGCCCTCGCGATCGCCTCCGGCCCCCTGGAAACCGTCCAGCAGTGGTATCGCGCCGCCGATCAGGACAATCTCAGCTTGCTGCTGACCACCCTGCTGCCACCCGATGCCATGCAGCGGATACGGGACGGCTGGGATGAAGTCCGCAGCAAGTCGGCCGAGGTCGATGCCTCGGATCGCGCCCAATTCGTCAGCATGATGGCCACCCTGACCGCCGACGATGCCGAGGCGTTTCTGTATCAGCAACTCGACCCGCATCTGACCCGCATGGAAACCGAACTGGCCAGCCAGTTGCCGCTGATGGCGGCAATGGGCAGTGGTTTCGCCACTTCGAGCATCCAGGAGAACCCGCAGTTCAGCGAGAACCAGAAGCAGCATGCGACGGCCTTCATCGGTGCCCTGGCCGGTTGGGTGGTCGGTGCGCCGCTGACCGATCGCGACAAGGCCCGCGCTGCGATCGCCGAAGTGACCACGACCGCTCGAACGATGGCGGTCGCTGATCTTGATCAACTGTTCGCACTCGACTTCGATGGGCTGCTGGCCAAACTGTCGCTGTGGTCGGCCTCGGCCAAGACCGTGTTCGCCTTGTACGGCCTCGATTTCGATGCCAGCCTGAACCAGGCCCGCTTCGAGTTGGTCAGCGAAACCGAAGACAACGCCGTGGTCCGGATCAGCTATCCCCTGGCCGGCACCGAATTGAGCTACGAGCAGCCCTTGGTGCGCGTCGATGGTCGCTGGTACGGTGCCGACATCCTGCGGGCGCTGGCCGAGCAGGATGGCAGCGAGCCGCAGCCGGCGATCGGAACCTCGTCCGGCGGCCAGTGAGCGCCCTTGGCGTGGACATGGCCGGTCGCGATCGCGATTCCGGTATCAGCACGGCCCGCCGCCCGGCGTGGTGGTGGCGCCTGCTCGGATTCCTGCTCGACCCGTGGCTGGCCATCCGCCGCGAGCCGAGCGATCTCGACAGCCTCGGCATCGGCGATCGTCCGGTCTGCTATGTCATCGAGCGCTACGGCCTGTCGAACCCGCTGATCCTGGCGCGCGCCTGTCGTGAGGCCGGCCTGCCATCACCCCTGCTGGCCTTGCCGGGCAATCCGCTCGGCCACAAGCGGGCCTATGTCGCGCTGTCGCGGCGGCGCGGCTCGCGCTTCGGCCGGCCGCGCAACCCTCGGCATTCCGGCAGCCTGGCTCGACTGCTGAGCCACCAGCGCGAGAATCCCTCCGGCAGTGTCGTGCTGGTGCCGGTCTCGATCTTCGTCGGACGGGCGCCGGATCGGCAGTCGGGCTGGTTCCGGGTGCTGTTCTCGGAAAACTGGGCCCTGGTCGGCCGATTCCGCCGGTTGCTGGCGATCCTGCTCAATGGCCGCGCCACGATCGTCACGTTCTCGCCGCCGGTGGCGGTCGCTGATGTGGTCGCCGAGCGGCTCGACCCCGAGCGCGAAGTGCGCAAGGTCTCGCGTGTGCTGCGCGGTCATTTCCGGCGGGTGCGGGAAGCGGTGATCGGGCCGGATCTGTCGCACCGCCGCCTGCTGGTCGATCGCGTGCTCGACAGCGAACCGGTCCGCAAGGCGATCGCCGATCAGGCGCGCAAGGAGGGTCGCAAGAAGTCCGAAGTCTGGCGCCGTGCCCACGGCTATGCCTGGGAGATCGCCGCAGACTATTCGCATCCGGTGGTGCGCTCGCTGTCGTTTCTGCTGACCGGTTTCTGGAACCGCATCTACAACGGCATCACGGTTCGGCATCTGGACGGCCTCAAGGCGATCGCGCCCGGCAACGAGGTGGTCTACGTGCCCTGCCATCGCAGCCACATCGACTACCTGGTGCTCAGTTACCTGCTCTACCAGCACAACATCGTGCCGCCACACATCGCCGCCGGGGTCAACCTCAACCTGCCCGGCATCGGTCCATTGCTGCGTCGCGGTGGCGCCTTCTTCCTGCGCCGCAGCTTCAAGGCCAATGCCCTGTATTCGGCCGTATTCGGCGCCTATGTCGCGGAACTGATCGCCGAAGGCTTCTCGCTGGAATACTTCATCGAAGGCGGGCGCTCGCGCACTGGACGCCTGCTGGCGCCCAAGGGCGGCATGCTGGCGATGACCGTGCGTGCCTTCCTGCGCCGACCGCGTCGGCCCGTGCTGTTCCAGCCGGTCTACATCGGCTATGAACGAATGGTCGAGGGTCGCAGCTACCTCGACGAACTGTCCGGCCGGCCGAAACAGGGCGAATCGGTGTGGGGACTGATCAGGGGCATTCCCGCGATTCTTCGCGAGCGCTATGGCGAAGTTTCGGTCAGTTTCGGCGAACCGGTCTCGCTCGAAACGGTGCTCGACGTGCATGCCCCGGACTGGCGCCAGCGTCCGGTCGAGGACGACAGCCGTCCCGAATGGCTGGCGCGGGTGGTCGATGATCTGGCCGAGCGCATCCTGATCAACATCAATGGCGCTGCCCAGGTCAACCCGATCAACCTGCTGTCGCTGAGCCTGCTGGCCACCCCCAAGCAGGCGATGGCCGAACACGATCTGATCGCCCTGCTCGGGCTGTACCAGCGCATGCTGGCGGCCCTGCCGACCAGCGAGCGGGTCGGCACCACCGACCTGCAACCGCGCGCGATGATCGCCTATGGCGAGCGGCTCGGCCTGCTGACCCGGATTGCCCACCCGCTCGGCGACGTGCTTGCCTTCCAGGGCGAAACCGCCATTCTGCAAAGCTATTACCGCAACAACGTCCTGCATCTGTTCGTCGCTCCGGCCTGGGTCGCCTGCTGCTTCCTCAACAATCGGCGGATGAGCCGCAGCGGCGTGGTGCGTCTGGGTCGGCTGATGTTTCCGTTCATCCGGGCCGAGTTGTTCCTGCCCTGGGAAGAGGATGGTTTCGTCGATCAACTGCACCGCGCCATCGATCTGCTGGTGGCCGAGGGCCTGCTCGAATTCGACGCCGACAGTGGCTTCCTGTGTCGCGGTCCGGGCCAGACCGACGCCGTGTTCCAGTTGCGCGCCATCGCCCACAGTCTTCAGCAGGCGTTCGAGCGTTACTACATCGCCATCGCCATCCTGGTCAAGAACGGCCCTGGCAGCCTGACCACGGGCGAGTTGGAGAACCTCTGCCATCTCACCGCCCAGCGCCTGAGCCTGTTGTATGCCCCGGCCGCGCCGGAGTTCTTCGATCGGACCCTGTTCCGGGGGTTCATCCAGAAGCTGCGCGAACTTGGCATCACCCGGATCGACGGCAATGGCAAGCTCGATTTCGAGGAACGCCTGGCCGACTGGGCCAAGGACGCCCGTGTCATCCTCGGTCGCGAACTGCGGCACACGGTGATGAAGCTGTCGTCGGAATCGAAGACCGATCAGGGCGCGGGCGCATAGCGCAGCGTTGCCGTGCCCTGACGGATGCGCGGTCGTCTGGTTCGGCATGGGATCAGTGATCGGTTGTGTGCCCTTCCTGCCGACTGTGGTCCCGGCTCCCGACCCGCGCAGCCCGAGCGCAGCAATCG
>DIHI01000113.1:7413-14155 GCA_002420085.1 Lysobacterales bacterium UBA5700
GCCGGGCTGAGGCTGCGTGTGTGGCCGATGCTGCCGCGTTGCAGCAGCCCAGCCCGGCGATCACCGGTCACCCGATGATCTGTTTCGCGCAGCATCTCTCGATCTGCCGGCTGTGTCGGGCGGGCTCTCCTCCGGTGCTGCGGCCATCCCCCGGTCCGACCCGCACGACGGAGGCGATCCGACCTGCGGACTGGACGGGCGCTCAGGCGTCAAGGTCGGGAATCAGCCGGCTCTGGAGTCGGGCGATGCAGTCCTTGAGCAGCAGCTTGCGCTTTTTGAGGCGACGCAATTGCAACTGGTCCACGCCGGGGTCGGTCGACAGTCGCTCGATGGCGAGGTCGAGGTCGCGGTGTTCGAGCTTGAGTTCAGTGAGTTTGCGGGCAGTCGTTGCCGGGTCATCGGGTTGCATCGTGGCCTCCATGGCCAAGCTTAGCGCCGTTGCCCGCGTGGTGACAGGGGCATGAGCGGCATCGGTATGGCTGTCGGCTAGACTATGCCGCCTGCGGCCGATCGGCAATCCGTCGTCGAATCCGGCCGCGCACGGGTCGGCCGGCGCGGTTGCCGCACGGCGTTCGATCGGGTCGCCGACCCGAAATCGGAGCGCATGGCAGAATCGCGGCTGGCGAGCGCGGCTGGTCAAGGTCGCTCGTCGGTTGTCGGTCGCCATCGAACGATCGGCCGACCGATGTTCGCTGTGTCTTTAGTCTTCCGGGAATCGCATGTTCTTCAGAAATCTCACCCTGTTCCGCTTTCCCGCCAGTGTCGATTCGGCGCTGAACGACCTCGAAGCGCGGCTGGCCGAGGCACGGCTGAAGCCGGTCGGCCCGCAGGAGTTCGCCTCGGCCGGGTTCGTTCCGCCCTTGGGCCGCGATGCGCCGATGCTGAGTCATGCCGTCGGCGACTGTCTGTGGGTCACGGTCGGTGGCGAGCAGCGCCTGCTGCCGCCATCGGTGGTCAATGAGGCGGTCGCCGAGAAGGTCGATGAGATCGAGCGGGTCGAGGGCCGCAAGCCCGGCAGCCGCACCCGTCAGCGGATCCGCGACGATGTCGTCCACAGCCTGTTGCCGCGTGCGTTCGTGCGGCCGGTCCGGACCGATGCCTATTTCGATCGTGAGCATCGGGTGCTGTACGTGGACAGCGCCAGCCGCAAGCAGGCCGAGGCGGTGGTGTCGGAGCTGCGCCAGGCGCTGGGTTCGTTCCCGGCCCTGCCGCTGAATGCCGAGACCTCGCCGCGCTCGGTGCTGACCGGTTGGATCGCGGGCGAGCCGATGCCCTCGGGATTCGAACTCGGCGATGAGTGTGAATTGAAGGATCCAGTCGAGCACGGTGCGGTGGTCAAGTGTCAGCGACAGGAACTGACCGCCGATGAGGTGGGCAAACATCTGGAAGCCGGCAAACAGGTCAGCCGGCTGGCGCTGGTGCTCGACGAACGGGTCGGCTTCGTGCTGGGTGAGGATCTGGTCCTGCGCAAGCTGAAGTTCCTCGACGCGGCGGTCGAGTCGCTGGAGAGCACCGAGCGCGACAGCCTGGAAGCCGAACTCGATGCCCGTTTCGCGCTGATGAGCGGCGAACTCAAGCGGGTGTTTCCACTGCTCGCGTCGGCTTTCCGGTTGAGCGCGGCAGGGTGAGCCGAATGCGGCATCGATGCGCGCCGCTGCCTGTCGATGGCGCGCGGCGGTGACCGTGGCTCGCTCGATGGTGGGTGTGCGGCGGGTCGCGCGCGAGCCGTGTGAAATCCGTCTGCCGGACGGCACCATGACCACCCTGCTGCGGGTCCACGACCCGCGCGCACGGCGCTTGCGCCTGAGCGTCGATGCCGGCGGCGCTCGTCTGACCATCCCGCCTGGGGTCGGCGAACGCGCGGCCGAGACGTTTCTCGACCGACACGCGGACTGGTTGCTGATGCAGTTGCGTCGATACCGTCAGACCGAGGCGCTGCGGATGCCAGTGCGCCCCGGTCATCCGGGTCCGATCCGCCTGCGCGGTGCTGATCTGGCGTTGCACTGGCAAACCGGACGATTCGCGCGCGTGCAGGAGGTGCCGGCTGGCCTGATCTTCGAGTTGCCCGAACGTTGCGATCCGGCCGTGTCGAGCCGACTGCTGCGTGAGTTCTACCTGGCCCAGGCGCGCGCCGATGTCGGCCGTTGGTTGCCGCGCTGGCTACCGACCCTGCCGGTGGCGCCGCGTGAGGTGCGGATTCGCCCGCTGCGCTCGTTGTGGGGCTCGCTCAGTCCGAGCCGGACGGTGTCTCTGGACCTGGCCCTGATCCTGGCGCCGTCGGCGGCGTTCGAGTACGTGCTCATCCACGAACTGTGCCACCTGATCCAGGCCAATCATTCGCCGGCCTTCTGGCGTGAGGTCGAATCGCGCTGCCCCGAGTGGCGGCACTGGCGGGCCTGGTTTCGTGAGCGGGGTGGGGCGATCAAGGCGGAATTGGCGACGCTGCTCGACCCGGGCCAGTGAGCCGGTCCGGTCGGCGGATCATGGTTCACGGGCGTTGGCATCACTCGGATCGTTCGCCGCGCCGCGCCGCAGGCACGGTCAGCCCGGCAGTTGCCTGAGACGCCGCTGGGAACACGCCATTTCGGCAAAAGGCATTTCGCAAAAAACATCGGCCCCGACGAATCGGGGCCGATGTGATGACCCGCCTGGCCGAGGTCAGGCGGATCGTAGTGCCGTCAGCGGGTGTACAGCAGGAGGTTCGGGGAACCGGTGCCGATGCTGGTCAGGCGGTTGGTGGTGGCCTTGGTGACGATGGTGCTGCGGACCGTGGCCGGGCTGGCGCCGGTGTTGCCGGCCAGAACGATCGCAGCCATGCCGGCCACGTGCGGCGAGGCCATCGAGGTGCCGCTGATGGTGTTGGTGGCGGTGTTGCTGGTCCACCAGGCCGAGGTGATCGACGAGCCCGGCGCGAACAGATCCAGACAGGTGCCGAAGTTCGAGAACGACGAGCGGGCATCGGTCGAGGTGGTCGAGCCGACGGTGATGGCATTGGCGACGCGAGCCGGCGAGAAGTTGCAGGCATTCTGGTTGTCGTTGCCCGCGGCGACGACCAGGGTGACGCCGGCATTGATCAGGTTGTTGGCGGCGGTGTCGATGGTCGAGGCAGCCGGGCCGCCCAGGCTCATGTTGACCACGGCCGGCTTGACGTGATTGGTGCGCACCCAGTCCATCGCCGAGACGATGGTCGAGTTGGCCGCGCCGCCGGTGCAACCGAACACGCGGACCGGAACCAGACGGACCTGCTTGGCGATACCCCAGGTGGCGCCGCCGATGGTGCCGGCAACGTGGGTGCCGTGGCCATTGCAGTCGCTGGTGCCGCGACCGTCGCTGATCGCGGTGGCGCCGCCGCTGACCCGGCCACCGAAGTCGGTGTGGCTGGCCAGGATGCCGGTGTCGATCACGTAGGCGCGGACATTGGAGGCGCCGGTGTCATAGACATAGGTGCCGTTGAGCGGACGGTCGCGCTGATCGACGCGATCGATGCCCCAGGTGGCGCCGCTCTGGGTGACGCTCGGGTAGGACATGCCGTCCTGTTCGATGAAGGCGACCCGCGAGTCGCGCATCAGGCGACGCATGCCGGCGTCATCGGTGCGGGTGACGAAGCCCTGGATGACATTTTCGAAGGCGATGTCGGCATACAGACCGTTGTCGGCGGCGACAGCGGCGATCTTGTCGAGCGGGGCCTTGCCACGCTGCTGCGCGCTCAACTGCGCGTCTTCTTTCAACACAACGATGTACTGACCCTCGATCGGGTTGGCGACGCGACGCAGTTCAGCCGACCACGCGGTGGTCGAGAAGGCTACCAGCACTGCTGCCGTAATCAGACGTCCGTTCATTGCGGTTACTCTCCGAGAAACACTTCCGTTCAAATGACCGTCTGCATTCGGCGATGCGTTCCACGCCCTGCCGTGCCGACGGAGTCGCCCAGGTCCGTTGCGTTGTGTCGCGAGTTCGGCCACCTGGAAGCGGCGAGTTTGGCGAGCATTCAGGTGAAAGCGCAGTGCCAGGTGTCACACGCAAAAGACCAAGTGAAAAAGCTGTGATGTAGTGCGCTGTTTCACATTTCTGAGCGGTAATCCGACCATCCGTCGGTGGATGATCGGTCAGCGATCCGGATCACGGCCCTGTGTAAAATGATCGACCGTCTTCGTCTTCCGGCCACACACGCCCATGTCGCTCGCCCCCGATACCCGTCAGCGCATCGAACATCTGCTCGAATCCAACCGCGTCATGCTGTTCATGAAGGGCCAGCCGGGGGCGCCGCGTTGCGGCTTTTCTGCCAAGGCGGTGGCCGCGCTCGACAGTCTGGGTGTGGCCTATGGTCATGTCGATGTCCTGTCCGATCCCGATATCCGCGAGGGCATCAAGCTGTTCGGAAGCTGGCCGACGATTCCGCAGTTGTACATCGGGCGCGAACTGATCGGTGGCAGCGACATCATCGAGCAGATGCTCAACAGTGGTGAGCTGCACGCTGTGCTCGGCCTGCCGGCACCCGATCGAACCCCGCCCGACCTGCACGTCACGCCGGCTGCGGCCGAGGCGATCCGTGCCGCGATGGCCGATATCGAGCCGGGCATCGGCCTGCACCTGCATGTCGATGCCCGCCATGAGGCGCGCTTCGAGCTTGCCCCGGTCAGCGGCCAGGAGATCGTCGCCGAAGTCGGTGGTTTGCGCGTCCACCTCGATCTGGCCAGTGCGCCGCGTGCGCGCGGCATCGAGATCGACTGGATCGAGGATGTGCGGGGTGCCGGGCTGGTCATCCGCAATCCGAATGCGCCCGAGCCGCCGCCGCCGGTGCAGTCCCTGTCGGTCGCCGAACTGCGCGACCGGCTCGCTGCCGGCGCTATTCGGGTGATCGACGTGCGACCGCCGCAGGACCGCATGCGGGCACCCTTTCCGGGGCCGCACGAGCCGCTTGATCGTGACAGCATCGACCGGCTGGCGGCACTCGACAAAGCCCAGCCACTGGCCTTCCTCTGCCATCACGGCAACTCCAGCCGACAGGCGGCCGAGCATTTTCGCGGACTCGGCTTCCGGCAGGTGTTCAACGTCGAGGGCGGGATCGATGCCTGGGCGACCACCATCGATCCGAGCGTGCCGCGCTACTGAGTCGCGGAGGGCGGCCCCGGTCGATCGCCCGCGCTGGGCTCCGGTGTGCCTGGATCAGGCTCCAGGAAGCTGTCGAACATCGGCCACAGGGTGAACGACCAGGAGCGCTGCAACACGATCCGCTGCCAGTGCGCGACGATGTCCGGCGTCGGGTCGCCCCGGCCGGGCATGAAGCATTCGACGACAACCAGGCGTCGGCGGCCTTGGTCCAGATCAGGGGGAAAGTCGAGCAGCATGATCGGGGTGGATGTGGCGGTCGCAGTTGCGATCAGGCCACCCGGAAATCGACCCCGCCGGTTGAACATCGGAACGGTGACGAGGTGCCGGGTCTCGTCGGGTGGCACGTCCGGCATGCCCAGGACGCTGTCGCCGCGTGCCAGGATTTTCCGGCATTGCTCGCGCGCACCGGGTGGGAAGGTGATCGGCAGGCCGGTCACTCGTGCCAGTTCAGCCAGACGCGCGCGTCCGTAGCGATGCCCGATGCGGCTTCCGCCCATCGAGCGGGGTTGCAGCGGTGCGGACAGAAAGCTGGCTCGGCGGCCATCTTGACAGAGCGCGCGGGCGGGCCACATTCCTGGGCCGCTGTGAAAGAACAGCACGAGTGATGGGCCGGAGAGCAGGGCCGATCGCTCGATGTCGAGAAATTTCGCCAGCCAGCGATCGCTCCGGAACCGTGACAACCAGAAGTCGCTGTGATCGATCAGCAGGCACAGCCGGAATCGCCATGCCCAGTCGTGCCGATCGGCGATCGCGACATGGCGGGCGGCGACCGCGTGTGCGGCGTGGGTGTGCTCGCGGTATAGCCATGGCCAGCGGGCAATCCACCGGAACAGCCGGAAGCACAGGCGCCATGGCAGCACGGCGGCCAGGCCGGGGATCAGCACGAACTCGATCAGTGCGCGGGTTTCCAGCGAGATTCGGGTGTGCAGGCGGGGCATCGATCGCTTCGACATCGGCCGGTGGAGCGTTTGGTGAAGACGGGTCGCCGGCTCGCATCGCGTGCCGGCCGTGCTGGCTGGCACCGGGGTGGCTGCCAGGATGCTCGCTGCGGCACGGATCGCTGCTGCCGTACCGGCCGCCGAGCCGATCGGCCGCCCGCCCGGCCATGGTTCGAGCTTCGGTCGCGCGGATACGAGTGCAGATCCGCCGTAGTTCCGTCGCCGACCGCGCGGCAGGATAACCCAGACTGCGGCCATCGGGTGCTAAGCTGGCCGGCCCATGTCGATCGACCCAGCCAGTACCGATTCGTTGCCGTTCGGCCATGCCGTGCTGGCGCTGGAGCTGAAACCGATGCACGTGGCCGACCGCCTGGTGATCGAGCGATCGGTTGCCAGCGAACTGACCGATGCCATCGGTGCCGATCTGGCTCGTCTGGTTCCGCAGCTTGCCGGACATGGCCTGGCGGTGCTGGCCGCTCATTTCGATCCGGCCGAACTGCTGCGCCCCGGCTGGCCGATCCATTCCCTGTTGCGCGCGGTGCTGCACGGGGCGCCGGCCGGACGCGGTCTGCGCGAGGTGCTGGCGGTGGCGGGTCAGGGTGGCCGGTTGCCGGCGGAATTCAGTCCGGACGCCAATCTGGTCGGCGGTCCGTTGCGGCTGGTGCCGATCACGGTCGCCGTGTCGGAGCCGG
>DIHI01000113.1:14261-23224 GCA_002420085.1 Lysobacterales bacterium UBA5700
GCTGCGACCGCACTGTCGGCCCAGCGCCTGTTCGGGGTGCCGATCGAGCATGCCCGCTACCTCAGTCTGTCCGACCTGCTGGCCCTGATCGCGGTCCAGTACCAGCATGCCGGACTGGAGCCACTGTGGCCGCTGATCGAGACTGCCCTGCTCGAACCGGATGCCGTGTGCTGGCTGGACGCCGCGCCCGAGCCGCTGCTGCGCTGTGCCGGCGGCGTCGTGTCCATGGCGGTGATGAGTGCCGACGTCTGGTCCGCGCTGTGGGCCGATCCGGCGGCAACTCCGGGGTCGGAGCGCGGGCAGGCGGATTACCGGCACTTCTGCAATCGCAGCCGGCAGATCGCGGCCGTGCTGCGCGCACATGGCATCGAACTGCGCGAATTGCCGTGTCGGGCCGGACAGGATCCGCGCCAGGTGCTGGTTTCGGACTGAGCGCTCGACGGCGGGCGCTGCGGTCGGCGGTGCCGGCCGCCGAGTGGGCTCAGCGCGCCCGGACCGCGATCGATTCGATGCCGAGGCCGCTCAGTCGAGATTTCGCGGCTTCCAGTGCCTGGGCCGAAGGGTAGGGGCCGAGGATCACCCGATACACGGTCCGGCCCTGGACGCTGGCGGTTTCGATCCGGGCGACTTCACCGGCCAGGGCGATCCGGGCCTTGAGCTCATCGGCTCGGGCCGGGTCGCCGAACGAGCCGGCCTGCAACAGCAGGCGTTCGCCACCGCTCGGCGCCGGCATGGGTGCCGGTGTCGGGGTGGGCGCGGTCGGTTCGGGTTGCCGGGCCGCTTCGCGCTCGGCCTGGGCCTTCTCGCGCAACTCGGCGTCGGGGATCTGCACTTCCCGGCCGGGCAGCAGTTCGTAGAAATCGAATCGCCGCTTCGGATCGGCCGGCGCCGTTGGCTGGGGCGCTGGTTGCGACGGACTGCGCTGCGGTCCGGGCGCCAACCGATCGCTCAGTGCGAACCACAAGAACGCCAGGAAGCCGATCAGCAGACCGGCAAGCAGCACCATCCACCAGCGGATGCCGCCGTTGCGCCGGGCCTGTCTGCGCGTCTGTCGTGCCATCACATTTCCTCGGGTGCCGAAACACCCATCAGCGCCAGACCGTTGGCGATCACCTGACGGGTTGCGGCACACAATCCGAGCCGGGCGTTGCGCAGTTCCTCGTCGGCGACCAGCAGTTGCTGGTCGTTGTAGAAGGCGTGGAAGCTGGCCGCCAGGCCGCGCAGGTAGTTGGCCACCTGCTGGGGTGCCCGGTTGCGTGCGGCCGAGAGTACCAGGTCGGGGAAGTCCATCACTTCATTGAGCAGGTCGTGTTCGGATTTCTCGACCAGCCTGGCCCGCGCCGCTTCGGCGGCGCTGCGATTGAAGGTCCACTGGCGCTCGGTCAATTGTCGGAACACCGAGCAGATCCGGGCATGGGCGTACTGCACGTAATAGACCGGGTTGTCGTTGCTGTGCTTCTTGGCCAGGTCGAGATCGAAATCGAGGTGCTGGTCGTTGCCGCGCATCACGTAGAAGTAGCGCGCCGCGTCCGGGCCGACCTCCTCCCGCAGTTGCCGCAAGGTGACGAAGCTGCCGGCGCGGGTGGACATCTGGACCCGCTCGCCGCTGCGGAACAGGATGGCGAACTGGACCAGCAGGATCTCGATGCGGGCCGGGTCCAGGCCGAGGCCGATCGCGCCGGCACGGATGCGGGCGATGTAGCCGTGGTGGTCGGCGCCCCAGATGTAGATCGCCCGCTCGAAACCGCGCTCGAACTTGCTCAGCAGATAGCCGAGATCGGAGGCGAAATAGGTGGTGACGCCATTGTCGCGTATGACCACGCGGTCCTTGTCGTCGCCGAAGTCGGTCGAGCGGAACCAGGTTGCGCCGTCGCGCTCGTAGAGGTGGCCCTTGGTGCGCAGCATGGTGATCGCCCGCTCGACGTAGCCGTCGGTCATCAGCGAGCGCTCCGAGAAGAAGCTGTCGTGCCGGACGCCGAAGCCGGCCAGATCGTCGCGGATGTCGCCCAGGCACCATTCCAGCCCGGTCCGGAATACCAGGGCGTAGTCGTCCGCGCCGAGCAGGGCCTTGGCACGGACGATCAGGGCATCGACGTGGGCTTCCTTGTCGCCACCCTGCGCTTCATCGGCGGGCAGGCCGTCCTGCACATCCAGTGCGGTGTGGCGCAGGCGGTCGCCCTCGCGCTCGCGCAGTTCGCGGGCGATCTCGACCACGTAGTCGCCCTTGTAGCCGTTGTCCGGGAAGCGCACGATGATGCCGCCCAGTTCGAGATAGCGCAGCCAGACGCTGATCGCCAGGATGTCCATCTGGCGTCCGGCGTCGTTGACGTAGTATTCGCGCTGAATCCGGTGGCCGGCCCATTCCAGCAGGTTGGCCAGCGAGGCGCCGAAGGCCGCGCCGCGACCATGGCCGACGTGCAGCGGACCGTTCGGGTTGGCGGAAACGAATTCCACCGTCACCGGCTCGGCGCTGTCGGCGGGCTGACGGCCGTAGTCGGGGCCGAGTTCGAGCACCCGGCGGATCACCCCGAGCCGACAGCCGGCACTGAGGTGGAAATTGATGAAGCCGGGGCCGGCGATCTCGACCTTGGCCAGATGATGCGATTCGGGCAATTGCTCCAGGATCGCCTCGGCCAGCTTGCGGGGCGGCATGCCGGCGGATTTCGCCAGCACCATGGCGGCGTTGCAGGCATAGTCGCCATGACCCTGAACCCGGCTGCGTTCGACCTCGAACTGGAGCGTGGCCGGATCGAAGTCGAGTTTCTTGTGGCGGCGGAGGTCCAGCAGGGCCTGGACGACGAGTTCCCTCAGATGGTCTTTCACGGGGCGTGTCGGCGTAAAAACCTCCATTGTAGCCGGCATTGCCGGTCCCGGCGGTGGCCGGCCTGGGCCGTCGCCCGGGCGGAGATGCCGGCGTTCGCTCGCGCCGGATAGCCGGTGCGGTGTCATAAATCGGTCATCGGTCGGTCATATCCTGACCACCGTCGGCATCCGACCGGTGCCCCGCGTGTCTGAATCCCTCCGGAGACCCCACCCCAATGCCTCGCCACTACGTGTACCGCCTCTGGGTGGCCACGCTGGCCGTGCCGCTCGCCCTGCTGCCGGTCGTTGCCATCGCCCAGGACGACCCGCTCGCCCAGCGCCTGATCGAACTTCGCGGCGAAGTGGAGCGCATCAATGGCGAACTGGAACTGTTGCGCGAGGAGCAGCGCACCACCCTGGCTGGCCTCAATGCCCAGCGCGCCGAATTGACCGCCAGCCTGGAGCGCCAGCAACGGGTGGCGCGTGAGCTGCGCGAGAAGCGCGCAGCGGCCGAGCAGGCACAGGCCGAGATCGGCCTCGAAGGCGATGCGCTCAAGCCGATCCTGCTGGCCAAGATCGCGGCGCTGCGCACCCAGGTCGCAGCGGGTGTGCCGTTCAAGATCGAGGAGCGGCTGGGCGAACTGGATCGCTTCGTGGTCCAGATCGAGAGCGGGGCGATCCCGCCGCAGCGCGCCGTGAATCGGCTGTGGGCACTGTACGAAGACGAATTCCGGCTGACCCGCGAGAACAGCCTGCATCGCCAGACCATCACCGTCGATGGCTGGAAGATGCTGGCCGACGTGGCCAAGCTCGGCACCATGGCGCTGTACTTCCAGACCACCGATGGCCAGGTCGGTCAGGCGGTGCGCACCGGCGCCGGTGACACCTGGCAGTGGCAGCGGCTGACCGACAGCGCCGACGTGGCGCGCATCGAGGCCCTGTTCGACGCGCTGCGCAAGCAGATTCGCCAGGGCTACTTCGAGTTGCCGATCGTGGCGATCGGAGGTGGCCAATGAATCGGCTTTCGACCGCCGGACTGCTGGTCAGTCTGTTGTTCGCGGGCGTGGCCGGCGCCCAGGATGGCGTGCCGACCACCGCGCCCGCCCCCGAGCCGCCGGCTGCCGCGCCGGCACCGCAGGTCGCGCTGGAGCAGGCGTACAAGCGCGAATTCGCCTTTCTCGAAGCGCAGAAGCGTGAGCTGACCGCTCGCATCGAGCAGACCCGGACGCGCTTCGAGGCCGATCGTACCCGCCTGGAGGCCGAGATCGGTCGTCTGGAAGCGGGCGCGCTGGCGGCCAAGTCCGAGGCCGAATCACTCAGCGACCAACTGCTGCTGATCGAGCAGCGCGAGCAGAGCCTGATCGAGAACACCGAACTGCTGGACGTGACCTTCGAGCAGGCCCGCGCCACCCTCGGCGGCTTCGGGATCACCGCACTCGATGATCAGCAGTTCCAGGCGGCCGACCCGAGCCAGCGCCTGGACACGGTGTTCGACACCGCGCTCGCTGCCCTGACCGACTTCGGTCGCCTGCGCAGTGAAGCCGGCGTGTTCTATCTGGCCGATGGCAGCGAAGTGCGCGGTACGATCATCCGCTTCGGCAACATCGCCGCCTTCGGTGTCAGCAAGGACGGTTCCGGCGCGCTGGCACCGGCCGGCGGCGGTCGCTTCCGGCTGTGGGCGGCGCCAGCGGCAGCCAGTGCCGAGGCCCTGGCGGCGGGCACGCTGCCCTCGCCGATGCAGGTCTATCTGTTCGAGAACGCCAATGCTGCTGTCTCCGATCCGGAGGTCAAGACCCTGTGGGGCGAGATCGCCAAGGGCGGCCTGATCGGTTACATCATCGTCGCGCTTGGCCTGCTGGCGCTCGGGCTGGTGCTGGCGCGCAGCGTATTCCTGAAGAACGCCGGTGCCGCGATCGCGCCGATCATCGATGGCGTGGCGCGCGAACTCGGTGCTGGCCGCACCGACAATGCGATCGCCGCTGCCAAGCGCTTCAAGGGATCGGCTGCGCGGGTGGTGACCGCCGCCCTGCGCAACATCGACCGCGACCGCGAGCATCTCGAAGACATCGTCTCCGAGTCGATCCTGCACGAGTCCAGCCATCTCAGTCGATTCGGCACCTTCATCCTGATGATCGCTGCCGTCGCGCCCCTGCTCGGCCTGCTCGGCACGGTGACCGGCATGATCCAGACTTTCGATGTCATCACCGAATTCGGCACCTCCGATCCCAAGCTGCTGTCCGGCGGCATCGCCACCGCCCTGGTGACCACTCAGTTGGGTCTGATGGTGGCGATTCCGGTGCTGCTGCTCGGCAACCTGCTCAACGGCTGGGCCGAGCGGATCAAGGACGACATGGAGAAGGCCGCGTTGAAGGTGGTCAACCTCTACCAGGACGCGCAACTGGCGGCTGCGCGTCGGTCGGCCTGAGCGCGAGCGGATCATGATCAGCGGCGGCTCGGCCCACTGGTACGACGCGCTCGGCGGTTACCTGAGCAGTGGTGGCGTGGTGATGCCGCCCCTGCTGCTGGCCACCGCCCTGCTGTGGTACGCCATCGGCACCCGCTGGGCGCTGCTGCGTCGCGGCAGCACCAGCAATGTCCGGGTGCTGATCAAGCGCTACGCCGACGGTCGTCGGCAATCGGTCGAGGGCATCATCGACGAGGCGATCGTGCGTGGCCTGAAACTGCGTGAGGCCGGTGTGCCGGACCTGCGCCGTCGGCTCGACGATGCCTTCGGCGATTTCGATGGTCTGCTCAGGCGGCACGCCACCCTGATCACCTCGCTGGTCGGCATCGCGCCCATGCTCGGCCTGCTCGGCACGGTGATGGGCATGATCGTCACCTTCGAGTCGCTCGGCGACATGACGATGTTCTCGCAATCCGGCGGCATCGCCTCCGGTATCGCCACGGCGCTGTTCACCACCCAGATGGGTCTGGTGGTGGCGGTGCCGGGCCTGATCGCCAAGACCGTGCTTGATCGTCGCGCCGAACGCCTGGCCGGCGATCTGGCGCAGATCAAGGACATTCTCGTCGCCCCCGTGCAACCAGGCTGAACCCATGCTCAGACGCCGACAGACCAAGGCCGCCGAGGGCGCCGTCGATCTCACCCCGATGATCGACATGACCTTCATCCTGCTGATCTTCTTCATGGTCAGCACCACCTTCGTCAAGGACATGAAGCTCGACATCGACCGGCCGGGCGCCAAGACCCAGCAGGTCGCCTCGACCAAGGCGATCCGGCTGTACATCGACAAGGCCGGTGAGGTCTACCTCGATGGTGAGCCGGTGCGGGTGTGGGCGATTCAGGGTCGGCTGCGCGATCAGTTGCGCGCATCGACCGGCAAATCGGTCCTGGTGGTGACCGACGAGGCGGTGCCTTCGGGACGTCTGGTCGAAGTGGTCGATCAGGCCCGGCTGGCCGGCGCCGAGGATGTCGGCGTGGCCACCGTCGCCGAAGCCGGCGAGGGCTGATCGATGGACGGTCGTCGAGCGCGACTGGCCGGTGCGATCAGCGCCGTGCTGGGCTTTGCCATGGTGCTCGGGCTGATGCTGGTGATGAACCGCCAGTTGGGCACCCAGCGCGATGATGACGGCGAACGCGGCAGCCAGATCGAACTCGTGCGCAAGGAAAAGCCGCCCCAGCAGCAGCCGGTGCGCAAGCCCGAGCCGCCCAAGCGGCCGCAGCGGCAGGCACCGACCCCGCTGGTCGGGCTCGACTCGGCGCTGTCCGGGCTCGACTTCGGCCTGCCGGCCTTCGATGCCTCCGAACTCGACCTCGGCAAGGGTCTGCTCGGCGATGGCGGCGAGGTGGTGATGACCGATGATACGGTCGATCAGCCCCCGCGACCGCTGGTCCAGACCGCCATGATCTACCCGCCGCGGGCCAAGGCATCCGGCATCACCGGCTACGTGCTGCTGAGCGTGCTGATCAGTCCGACCGGACAGGTCGAGCGGGTCAAGGTGCTGGAGTCGGAGCCGGCCGGGGTGTTCGACGATGTCGCCATGGCCGGCGTGCAGAACTGGAAGTTCGAGCCGGCCAGCTACAAGGGCGAGAACGTCCGGGTCTGGGCGCGGCAGCGGGTTCGCTTCGACCTGAGCCGAGGCTGACATGCAGAGCCCCTTCCCTGTGCCGATTCGATTCGTTCTGCCACTCGTCCTGTTGGTGGCCGGCCTGGTGCTGACCCCGCCGCTGGCGGCAAAGAAGGGCGAGGACGAGGTCGATTACCTCGCCCTGGCGACCCTGCTGACCCGCGACGGCGAGTACGCGCGGGCCGAGGAGGCGCTGGCCCAGGTCGATGTCGCCGATGAGGCGCTCGATCGTGGCCAGTACCACACCGTGCGCGGCCTGATCGCCCTGGAGCGCAGCCGCCACAGCGAGGCTGCCGACGCCTTCGCCGAAGCCATCGCTGCCGGTCAGAACGACCCGCTGATCCACCTTTATCGTGCCCAGGCGTACTTCGCCATCGAGCGCTACGGCGACGCGCTGGCTGCGCTCGACGCAGCCGGTGAGGGCGTCGCGGCGCTTTCCGGGGCCTGGTTGATGCGTGGCCATGCCTACTGGATGCTGGGGCGGCGCCAGGAGACGTTCGACACCCTCAGTCGGGCCAGCGAGCGCTTTCCTGGCAATCACGGCTTTCTGCGCCGGCAGGTGTTCTATCTGATCGATGCCGGGCTCAATCGGGAGGCCGCCGAACTCGGTCGCACCTATCTGCGGCGGGCCGAGGGCAAGGCCGAAGACTACGTCGCCATCGGCACGGCACTGCGCCGCAGCGGTGATACCCAGGCCGCGCTGGTGTTCCTGGAAGAAGCCGGGATGCGGTTCCCCGAGGATGTCAGCATCCCCAAGGCGCTGGCGCAGACCTGGCTGGAGGCCGACGCCCCGATGGCTGCTGCCGAAATCCTGGCGCGTGCCGCTGTCGCCGAGCCGGCCCTGTATGCCGAGACCGCCGAACTGCTGCGTCGCGCCGGTCAGCCGACCCGTGCGCTGCGCGCCAATGCCCTGGTGCCCGAACCGGAGCGCCGGCTGAAGCAGCGGGTCGGCCTGCTGCTCGAACTGCGTCGTTATGACCAGGTGGCGGCGATGGAGGAAGCACTCTACCGCGCCGGCCTGCTGGCCGACGAAGACGTGCGCTACGCCCTCGCCTATGCCCACTACCGCGACGGCGACCACCAGGCTGCCGAGCGTCACTTGCAGGCCCTGACCCGGCCGGAACTGTTCCGCAAGGCCACCGAACTGCGCCGCCTGATGAGCGAGTGCGGCGATGCCCGCTGGACCTGTTCCTGATCGTCAACTGCCCCGACCGCCGCCCGCTCGTTGCCGGAACCCGCCCGATGACCCGATTTCGCCACCGACCGACCCTCGCCTTCGCTGCCCTGGTCGCGGCCGTGCAGTCGGCACTGGCGGCCGATCCGGCCTCGCTGTCACTGGTGCTGTTCGACGATCAGATACCGCTGGCCGAGGCCGAAGTGCGCATCGACCAGCAGCCGATCGCCCGCACCAATGCCGAGGGTGCGGTGCGGGTTCAGGTCGAGGCCGGCGCTCGGCGCCTGAGCGTCTGGCGCGACGGTCGCGAGGTGCTGACACTCGACCTCGATCTGGCCGCGCAGGAGAGTGCCGAGATCGTCGCCACGCTCTATCCCGATGCCGCACCCAGCGTGTTCATCGAAAGCTCGCGCCAGGGCGCGCAGGTCGGCGAGGGCGAAGCCGCCGCAGCGGCGTCCGGTCCGCCGGGTGAACTGACCGGCCGGGTGATCAGCGCCGAGGACGGCAGCCCGGTGGTCGGTGCCCGCGTGTTCGTTGCCGGCACCCCGCTGGATGTGGTCACCGACGCCGAGGGGCGCTACCGGATTCCGCTGCCCGCCGGCCGCTATGCGCTGTCGGTGATCGCCCCGCAGTTCGGCGCCCAGACCCTCAATGCGGTCGCGATCGTGGCCGAACAGGCCACCGTGCGTGATGTCGAACTGACCCCGGCCGGACTGGAACTGCCCGAGTTCGTCGTGCTCGAACCGTTCATCGAAGGCTCGCTGGCGGCCTTCGTCGAGGAGCGGCGCAATTCCTCGGCGGTCACCGACATCCTCGGGGCCGAGCAGATATCACGGGCTGGCGATTCCGATGCCGCCGGTGCGCTCAAGCGGGTCACCGGGCTGACCTTGATCGATGGCAA
>DIHI01000113.1:23373-26746 GCA_002420085.1 Lysobacterales bacterium UBA5700
CCCGATCCGACCCGTCGCGTGGTGCCGCTGGATCTGTTTCCGACCAGCATCCTGCAAGGCGTGGTGGTGCAGAAGACCTTCTCTCCGGAAATGCCTGGCGAGTTCGGCGGTGGCACCATCCAACTGCGCACCGTAGGCGTGCCGGAAGCGCCGTTCCTGAAGATTTCGGTTGGCGGCACGGTCATTGATGGCACCACCTTCGCCGATGGCCTCGACCTCGACGGTGGTGGACGCGATTTCACCGGATTCGACGATGGGACTCGGGCCGAGCCCGAGGTGCTGCGTGAACTGCGCGAGGCCGGACGGTTTCTGCGTGCGCGCGGACCGTTCACCCCGGACGGACTGAGCGCCGGTGAGATCGAGGCGGTCGGCGAGGCTCTGCTGAGCCGCAGTCTGGACATCGGTCGCAGCCGCAATGCTCCGAACGGCAGCCTCGGCCTGTCCGGCGGCTATCGATTGAATCTGGGCGAACAGTGGTCGATCGGCCTGATCGCGGCCATGCGCTATGGCAACGGCCGCGACAACCGGGACGAGATTCGCCGCACCTTCCGAAGTTCCGATGCCGGCCTGGCCCTGCGCGGCCAGACCGAACTGCAACGCAGCATCCGCGAGTACGATCTGAGCGGCTACGCGGCCTTCGGCATCGAGTACGGCGATCTGCACACGGTTCGTTTCGGCCGTACCCTGGTTCGCCAGACCGAGGAAGAACTGCGGATCACCACCGGCGAGGTCGATAGCCAGGTGCTGGAGCGCAACCTGATCGAGTGGATCGAGAACGACCTCAAGGTCAGTCAATCCTCGGGCGAGCACCGGATTCCCCTGCCGTTCGCCTCGCCCCTGCAGCCGCTGGAACTGGATTGGCATTACACCCAGGCCGCCGCCGGCCGCTATGCGCCGGGCGGCAGCGACCTGCGCTTCGATTTCAACGAAGCCGGCGAACGGGTATTTTCGGCTGCCGCCGATGGCAACCTGTTCCGGTTCGAGGATCTGAGCGACGACAGCCGCAACTGGGAAGCCCATCTGCGCATTCCGGTCGCCTTCGACAACGGTCTTTCGGCGAGTCTGGGTCTGGTCAAGGGCGCCGTGGATCGCGAGCGCGATTCCTTCATCCGCCGCTTCAGCTTCGTCGCCTCGCGCTTCCTCGACCCGGCGGTGTTGCGCCTGCCGACGCCCGGATTGATCTTTGCCGACGAGAACATCGGTCCGCGTGGTTTCGTGCTCACCGAACAGACGGCGCGTACCGACACCTATTTCGCCGAGCAGGCGCTCGATTACCGCGCCGTCACCCTCGACCTCAATCTGTTCGATCGGGTGCGGTTGGTCGGCGGCCTGCGCGAGGAGGACAACCTGCAGAACGTGGTCACCTTCTCGGTGATCAATCCCAATGATCCGCCGCTGGTTGCAACCATCGATGAAGTCGATCGTCTGCCGTCGGCGGCCGCCACCTGGTGGATCACCGGTAACCAGCAGCTTCGCCTGGGGTACAGCGAGACCCTGTCGCGCCCGGATTTTCGCGAGCTGACCCCGGCCCAGTTCGTTGACCCGCTGCTCGATCAACTGGCCTTCGGTAATCCCAACCTGCGGCAGACCCGCATCACCAATTACGACGCGCGCTGGGAGTATTACTTTTCGCCGACCGAGAGCCTGTCGCTGGCCCTGTTCCGCAAGGAATTCGACGACCCGATCGAGAAGCAGCTCACCCCCGGCAGTGGCGATCCGATCATCACCGTGGCCAATGCCGAGGGCGCCATCAACCAGGGTGTCGAGTTCGATCTGTTCAAGAGCCTGAGTTTCCTCGATCGCTGGATCGATCAGGATTCGTGGCTGGGCCGGATTGGCCTTGCCGCGCCGGACTGGAGCAATTTCAGCATCGGCGCCAACTATGCCTGGATCGACTCGGAGGTCCGGCTCGACCCGGAGCAATCCGGCATCAACACCAACCTGATCCGACCGCTGGAAGGCCAGTCGCGGTACGTGGTGAATCTGCAACTCGGCTACCAAGACCCCGAGGGCATCAACCAGTTCACCCTGCTGTACAACACCTCGGGTGCCCGGATTTCTCAGGTTGGGGTCGATGGCGCTCCGGATATCCTCGAACAGCCGTTCGGTCAACTCGATCTCGGCTACCGCCGCCAGTTCGGCGACGACTGGCGGGTGTCATTGCGATTGCGCAATCTGCTCGACCCGAAGTCGGAGTTCACCCAGGGGCCGGAGACCGTGCGCGAGTTCCGCAAGGGCCGCGAGATCGGTCTGACGGTCGAGTGGAGCCCGTTCTGATCCCGATGTCGTGACCGTGCCGGGTGCAATGTCCGGTGTAATGCCGGGCCACCTGGATGCTGGCCGGCAGGCTCGGTTGCCAACCCGACGCGCCGACCGAACGTCTCGCCGGCGGGCCGGGCGCCACACTCCTGTAACACAGGCTTCCTAAAGTGGTGGACGGCCATCGCGGTCCCCGTCGGCGCACCCATGCGCCACTGACAACATGATCTTTCCCCAGGAGCCATGCAATGACTTCCACCCTTCGTTTCTGCACACTGGCCGCCTGTGTGGCTGGTGGCTTGGCCGTCGGTACGGCCGACGCGGCCGTGCGCCTGTCCGATGCCTTCGATGGCAACTGGTTCAATCCCAGCCAGAACGGTCGCGGTCTGGCCGTTGACTATGTGCCGCTGACCGCCGTCAACGAGCGCCCGCGTGGTGTGTTCTTCGGTGCTGCCTTCACCTACGACAACCAGGGCAATCCGTTCTGGGTGAGCATCCAGAGCGATCCGCTCGGTGAGTTCGCGTTCGAGTTCGACGCAGCCATCTTCCGCGTGGCCGCAGGTACCTGGCCGACCCCGGCGACGCCCGGCGTCGATCGGATCGGTACCGCTCGGGTCACCATCGATAGCTGCAACGCCATGACGGTCGTGCTCGACATGGATGCCGACAGTGGCTTCGACGACGTCACCTATGACTACATTCCGACGGCCACCGGCGCCGCCAGCCCGGACACCCTGGCCAATCAGTGCGTGTACCAGAATGCCTTCGCGGGCTGCCCGAGTTTCGCCACCCCGGTCGCCGGCGTGGACCGTGCCTGTGCGCTGAGCGGCAATATCCTCGGCCAGGAAATCACCCTCACCAATGACACCACCTGGGTGATCGAGGGCAAGCTCGGCATCGGCGGCGACAACACCCAGCAGTCGATCCTCAACATCGAGCCGGGCACCCTGATCGTCGGCACCGGCGACACCTTCGACCACATCGCCATTTCGCGTGGCTCGAAGATCTACGCCCAGGGCCGCAAGGATGCCCCGATCGTGTTCACCAGCCCGTTCGAGTTGCCGGGTGCCGACGGCGAGCCGTCGCCACGCGACATCGGCGGTCTGGCGATCGC
>DIHI01000113.1:26907-32912 GCA_002420085.1 Lysobacterales bacterium UBA5700
CATCGCCAATGACGACAGCGGCGTGGTCCGCTACATGCAGGTCCGTTATGCCGGATTCGTGTTCGCCTCCAACCGCGAACTGAACTCGTTCACCCTGGCTGGGGTCGGCTCGGGCACGGTGCTGGAGAACCTGCAATCGTTCTTCGGTGCCGACGACGCGATCGAGTTCTTCGGTGGTACGGTGAACGTCAAGTATTTCGTCGATGTCTGCGGTGGCGACGACAGCTTCGACTGGGATTTCGGTTATAGCGGAAAGCTTCAGTTCGGCCTGGTCGCCCAGCGCGGTTGCTCGGGTGAGGACCACGGCATGGAGTTGGCCAACTCGCCGACCGCCTTCGACGCGCTGCCGCGCGCTCGGGGCCAAGTGGCCAACCTGACCCTGATCGGCAATCCGCAGGCCAGCCGGACCACCGATGGCGTGCAGCTCAAGGAAGGCAGCGGCGGCAATTTCTGGAATCTGGCGGTGACCGGTTTCACCCGCTCCTGCATCGCATTGCAGGACGATGCCACGTTCGCCGCCGCCGGCACACCGGCCAACCTGAGCGGCATCACCACGATGCAGGGCAGTGTCATCAGTTGCAGCAACAACTTCCGTACCGCCGGCACCGCGCCTGCGTTTACGGCGGATGCCTGGTTCAACGCTCAGTCGGGCAATGCCACCGCCGGCAGCCTCGGTCTGACCGCCGGCTTCCTGCCGACTGCGGGTTCGCCGTTGCTGAATCGTCCCTTCAACCCGACCAACGACTGGTTCGTCCCGACCGACTATGCCGGTGCCTTCGCGGGTGACAGCGCCAACGACAACTGGACGCTGGGTTGGACCGTGGGCGTCAACCCGTAATCAGCGCT
The DNA here is from genome assembly GCA_002420085.1 of Lysobacterales bacterium UBA5700. Taxonomy (GTDB): domain Bacteria; phylum Pseudomonadota; class Gammaproteobacteria; order Xanthomonadales; family Xanthomonadaceae; genus UBA11164. The sequence goes on from DIHI01000113.1 coordinate 27,754, forward strand.
TCCGGGCGTTCAGGATGATGGGAATGGCCACGGATGGCCGCCATCGAGGATGAATGCGATGGCCCGTCCGGCACGAACACGGACATGACGAGGCCGGCGATCCGCCGGCCTCGTCATTGCTGCGCTGAGCATGCTCGCCGCTGATCATCGATCGCGGCCAGCCAGCAGGCCGGTTGCCGCGCGGCCGATCTCGGCAGCCGAAACCCGCTGCGATCGACCGGGTGCCGATCCGCATCCGACGGCTACACCCAGCCGCGCTCGGCCATCGATACCGGTGGCCCGTCACCGATGATGAAGTGATCGAGCAGGCGCACGCCGATCAGTTCCAATGCTCGGCGCAGGCGTTCGGTGACCGATCGATCGGCCGCGCTCGGCTCGGCGATGCCGCTCGGGTGGTTGTGACCGAGGATGATGGCGGCGGCGTTGTAGTTCAGGCAGCGCTTGACCACTTCCCGTGGATGCACCTCGGCACCATCGACGGTGCCTCGGAACAATTCCTCGAAGGCGATCGGCCGGTGTCGGGTATCCAGGAACAGGCAGGCGAACACCTCGTGGGCGAACCCACGCAGACGGTGGCTGAAATAATCACCGGCGCGCTCGGCATTGGTCAGTGGTTCGCCGCGTTGCAGGGATTCGCCCAGGTGGCGGGTGGCCAGTTCCAGCGCGGCCTTGAGGCGACAGGCGCTGGCCGGTCCGAGTCCGGGTTCGGCTGCCAGTCTGCTCGGACTGAGGTCCAGCAGGCTGCGCAGTGAGCCGTGTCGAGCGATCAACTGCCGGCCGAGGGCGACCGCATCCAGCCCGTTGCGACCGGAGCCGAGGAAGATCGCCAGCAGTTCGGCATCGGAAAGAGTGCTCGCGCCCCGTTCGAGCAAGCGTTCCCGGGGGCGTTCCCCGGAGGGCCATTGTCGGATGTCCATGACCACAGTATCGATCGCACGGGGGTGGGCCGGCATCCTGAATGCGCCCGCCATCGGGTAAGCTAACGGCTTCTTCACGGGTAGGATTTTTCTGACGTGCCAGCGCTGGATGGGGAGCGGATACTGCTAGGTGTGGGCGGCGGAATCGCTGCGTACAAGAGTGCCGATCTGGTTCGGCGGCTGGTCGCGGCCGGTGCTTCGGTGCGGGTGGTGATGACTGCCGGTGCCGAACGATTCATTACGGCGACCACCTTCCAGGCGCTGTCCGGGCATCCGGTCCGGACCACCTTGTGGGATCCGGCCGCCGAGGCGGCGATGGGCCACATCGAATTGGCCCGCTGGGCCAGTCGGGTGCTGCTGGCGCCGGCCAGCGCCGACCTGATCGCCCGCATCGCCCATGGCCTGGCCGATGACCTGCTGGCGACCCTGTGCTTGGCCACCGAGGCGCCGATCCTGCTGGCGCCGGCCATGAATCGGGTGATGTGGGCCAATCCGGCGACCCAGGCCAATATCGCCCTGCTGCGCGGGCGTGGCGCCGAGGTGCTGGGTCCGGGGGTCGGCGATCAGGCGTGCGGCGAGGTCGGTCCCGGACGGATGCTGGAGCCGGGCGAGATCGTCACCGCCCTGGTCGATCGTGTGGCCGGCGATCCGCGCCTGACCTCGCTGCGCGGCCTGCGCCTGCTGGTCAACGCAGGCCCGACCTTCGAGGATCTCGATCCGGTGCGGTTTCTCGGCAATCGCAGTTCGGGGCGCATGGGCTTCGCGATCGCCGAGCAGGCGGCGCGGGCCGGTGCCCAGGTCACCCTGGTGGCCGGGCCGGTGCATCTGCCGACACCGGTGGGGGTGTCCCGGATCGATGTCCGCAGCGCGGCCCAGATGCGCGATGCGGTCGCTACCCAGGTGGCCGGCCAGGATGTCTTCATCGCCGCTGCTGCGGTTGCCGATTACACCCCGGCCCAGGTGAGCGGCGAGAAGATCAAGAAGACCGGTTCGGAAAATCTGCAACTGGTGTTGACCCGCACGGTCGATATTCTGGCCGAGGTCGCGGCCCGGCTAGATCGGCCATTCGTGGTTGGCTTCGCGGCCGAGACCTGCGATCTGGAGCACTATGCCTGCGACAAGCTGACCCGCAAGAAGCTCGACATGATCGCCGCCAATCGGGTCGGGGTGACCGGCCAGGGTTTCGATTGCGAGACCAATGCCCTGTCGGTGTTCTGGTGCGATGGTCGGGCCGAACTGCCGGCCGCCAGCAAGGCCGAGGTCGCACGCGGGCTACTGGCCCTGGTCGCCGAGCGGCGAGGGCAGGGCCGTTGAGCCGGTCGATCGCCCTGCGTGTGCTCGATCCGCGCCTGGGTCGGGAGTTTCCCCTGCCCGACTACGCCACGGCCGGTGCCGCCGGCATCGATCTGCGGGCGATGGTCGATGGCTCGTTGGAGGTGCTGCCGGGTGCCAGTGTCCTGGTGCCCAGTGGCATTGCCATCCATATCGCCGATCCGGGCCTGTGCGCCATGATCCTGCCGCGCTCGGGTCTCGGGCATGACAAGGGGCTGGTGCTGGGCAATCTGGTCGGCCTGATCGATTCCGATTACCAAGGTCCGCTGCTGATCAGTTGCTGGAACCGGTCGTCGCAGCCGCTTACCATCACAGCCGGCGATCGGATCGCCCAGTTGGTGTTGATGCCGGTGGCGCGTGCCCGGTTCGAGACGGTGACCGGCTTCGCCGAGGACAGCCGACGTGGTGTCGGCGGCTTCGGCCATACCGGCGTCGCATGAATGCGACGCCGCTCGACGGTCTCCGGTGCGGTGGGTAGGGTCCGGAGTGCCGGCTTCGGCGGAATCTGTTCCGAGGGCAAGCCATGAACGACAGCAGTGAGCAGCGCATGACCCGATCGCCAGACCAGCAGCCTCCGACCGAGCCGGCCTTACCTGCGCCGGATGCCGGTTCTGCCAGCTCCGCGCTCGCCGGAGTGGTGTCCCGGCTGTCGGTGCCGGTCACCTTGCACCGCTGGCTGCTGCCGGCAGCGGCGATGGCCCTGGTGCTGGGGGGTGTCCTGCTCTGGCTGGGTTGGCGCGAGAGCAGCGCCGACCGCCTCGATCATGCGATCGTCGAGCAGCGCGATCGGCTCGCCGACGTCCTGCGCAGCGATGTCGATGCCCTGCGCGTGCAGTTCGACGCCACTGCCAGCGCGAGCGATGTGGTTGCCGCCCTGCAAGCGGCCGACTACACCGGCGCAGCCGCCGTGGTCAAACGGCTGTGGCCGGAGCTGTCGGCCGTCGAGTGTCATGCTCCGGATCTCAGTACCGAATTGAACACCGAGGGCCGTCGGCCATCATTCGGCCGGCTGGCCCTGATGCACCAGGCTCTGCTCGGCACCGACGTGGTGGTGCGTGTGGTCAAGGGGCAGTCGGCGCCGATGCTGGCCCTGGCGCGTCGGGTCGATGCCGATGGTCGGGTGCTCGGGGTGGCGATCGCCGAGGTGCCGATCGATACGCTGGCAGCCCATCTGATCGAACTGGTTCCGGCCGGTGGCTTCCTCGGCATCAAGCAGGGCCGCACCCTGATCGCCCAGCACGGTGATGCGGCATTGGCGCAGATCGCCGAGCTCAAGTCGGTGACGATGACCGATCTGCCCTGGCGTCTGGTGGCGGCGGCTCCGGCTCCGGCGACCTTGCCAGTGTCCGGCGCCCCGGCGATGTTGATCGGTGCGATCCTGCTGCTGGTGGCGGGGCTCGCGGTCGTCCTGGCGCGCCAGCCGCCGCGTGCCGAAGCGGAGTCGGTCGAAGCGACCTTCGCCGAAACCTTGCGCAGCAGTTCGCCGTCCGCCACGACGTCGGCGGCCCGGCCGAAGGCGAGCAATGTCGATATCGAACGCAGCATCTTCAGGGCCTACGATGTGCGCGGCATCGTCGGCAAGAACCTGGACGAGCGGGTCGCCCGGTTTCTCGGCCAGGCGATCGGCAGCCTGATGCACGATCAGGGCCTGCGCCAGATCGTGGTCGGTCGCGACGGCCGGCATTCCGGCCCCGCGCTGGCTGCTGCCCTGATCGAGGGCTTGCGGGCGACCGGTCGCGACGTGATCGACATCGGTCAGGCGGCCACCCCGATGGTCTATTTCGCCGGGTTCCACCTGCGCACCGGCTGCGGGGTTTCGGTCACCGGCAGCCACAATCCGCCCGACTACAACGGTTTCAAGATCGTGGTTGGCGGCGAGACCCTGCACGGCGAGGCGATCCAGGATCTGTATGCCCGGATCGCCGAGGACCGACTGCACAGCGCCGACCGGCCCGGTGATCTCAGGCTGGAGACGGTCGCCGATGCCTATGTCCAGCGGATTGCCGACGATGTCCAGGTCGAGCGCCGACTCAAGGTGGTGGTCGATTGCGGCAATGGTGTCGCCGGGGCGACCGCGCCTGCCGTGCTGGAGGCGATCGGTTGCGAAGTGGTATCGCTGTACTGCGAGGTCGATGGCGATTTCCCGAACCATCATCCGGACCCCAGCGAGCCCGAGAACCTCACTGATCTGATCGGCATGACCCAGCGACTGGGCGCCGATGTCGGCATCGCCCTTGATGGCGATGGCGATCGTCTCGGCGTGGTCACCCCGTCCGGCAAGATCATCTATCCGGATCGGGTGCTGATGCTGTTCGCCCAGGATGTCCTGGCGCGCAACCCTGGCGCCTGCGTGATCTACGATGTCAAATGCACCGGCCAGCTCGCCGCCCATATCCTGCGCCATGGCGGCAGCCCGGTGATGTGGAAGACCGGTCATTCGCTGATGAAGGCCAAGATGCGTGAGACCGAAGCCGAACTGGCCGGTGAGATGAGTGGCCACTTCTTCTTCCGCGAACGCTGGTATGGCTTCGACGATGGCGTCTATGCGGCGGCACGGCTGTTGGAAATTCTGGCGACCAGCCCGGAGACGGCCGATGAGGTGTTTGCAGCCCTGCCCGAGGGCGTGGCGACCCCGGAACTCAAGGTCGATGTCGTCGAGGGTCAGGGACCGTCCCTGATCCAACGCATCCTGGCTCAGGGTGGTTTCGAGGGCGCGCGCATCTCGACCATCGATGGCGTCCGTGCCGACTGGCCGGATGGCTGGGGACTGGTCCGGGCGTCAAACACCACCCCGGTGCTGGTGCTGCGGTTCGAGGCCAACGACGGCGTCGCCCTGGCACGCATCCAGAACCTGTTCCGGGAGCGGCTGCTGGCGGTCGCGCCGAGCATGACGTTGCCGTTCTGAACCCA
>DIHI01000113.1:33089-41415 GCA_002420085.1 Lysobacterales bacterium UBA5700
GTCGGTATCGGTTGCGTCGTGATCGCTCGTGCTGCCATCGGCTGCACTGCCCGTAGCCGGTGACGGCTGCTCCTCGGGCTGGCCACCCTCACGTTCGGCGACCAGCAGGCGATAGCGTTCGAGTGCTTCCTCGTAATCCTGCTCGATCGCAGCACGTTCGGCTTCCCGCTGCTGCTGCAGGGCGTAGAGCTGCTGCTGCTTGGCCTGGGCATCGCGGGCGGCTTCTTCGACGGTCAACGGAACCCGCTCGCCGGCGAGCTCACGATCAGCGGCGTCGTTGAGCAGACTGGCCAGTACATACTGCTGGGATTCGATGCCGACATCGGCCGAGGTGATGGCCTCATCCAGCATCTTCAGGCGATCGTTGAATGCCCGAGTGAGATCGCTTTCGTTCGGATAGGACTGGAGCAGGCGTTGATCGTACTGTCGGCGCAGTTCAGCCTCGGCGGCAATGACCGCCTCGCGCTCGGCCTCGGCCTGCGCGGCAGCACGTTCTTCGGCGGTCAGGGCGCGATCGATCTGGGCAGTGGTCGTGCCGCTGGTCTTGCTGAGCTCGCGCCGCGCCTGATCGACGGCCTCCGGTGGCAGAGAGTCGCTGTAGTGGACATTGCCGTTCTCATCGACCCAGCGATAGAGCTTCTGACCGTGGGCCGGCAGTGCCAGGGTCAGGGCGATCACGGAAGTGAGGGTTGCAAGGACGATTCTCATCGCGGGTCTCGCTCGATTGCGCCGTAGCGTTCACGATAGCGCATCAGGGCCTGGGCGTGGGCCGCCAGTTCCGGGCGATCGGCGGTGAAGTGCAACAGTTCCGACAGCCCGGCGATCGCCAGGACCGGCACCCCGAAGCGCTGGCTCAGTTCGCCGGCGGCGGAGCGTTCATCGTCCTGGCCGCGCTCCTGCCGATCGAGGGCGACCAGGACCGCACAGACCTCACCCCCGGCGGCCGCGATCCGGGCGAAGGCTTCCCGAGCCGCCGTGCCAGCGGTGATCACATCGTCCACGATCACCACTCGGCCGGCCACCGGTGCCCCGATCAGCACCCCGCCTTCGCCATGATCCTTGGCTTCCTTGCGGTCGAAGGCGACCGGTACATCGCGGCCGCGCGCGGCCAGTGCCAGTGCCAGCGCGGTCGCCAGCGGGATGCCCTTGTAGGCCGGACCGAACAGCATGTCGAATTCGACATTGGCGCAGGCCAGGGTATCGGCGTAGCAACGACCGAGGGTCGCCAGCGCTGCCCCGGAATCGAACCGGCCGGCATTGAAGAAGTACGGACTGATCCGCCCGGACTTGAGGGTGAACTCGCCGAAGCGCAAGGCTTGACGTGCCAGGGCGAGTTCCAGGAAGTGCTGCTGATGGAGACGCATGATGGGGCGGGATCGCTGCCAGACAGGGGACGTCGACGACTGGGCAGCGAGACGTGCGGCCACAGCGCCAGCCCAGGATGGGCTGTGGCGCCAGTGTAGCGCGTGGCGGTCGGCCGCCATGTCGGTACGGACCCGCCTCGCCACGGGCGCCGACCGGCGTTCTCCGGCACAATCAGCGCCGATCCCCGGAATTCGCCCCCGCATGCAGATCATCACCTTCAATGCCAATGGCCTGCGCTCCGCCGCCAGCAAGGGCTTCTTCGACTGGTTCGCCGAGCGCGATGCCGATGTCCTGTGCGTGCAGGAGACCAAGGCCCAGGAGCACCAATTGGCCGAGGCCGCCTATCGACCGGCCGGCTACCACGCCCACTTCCGTGATGCCAGCACGCGCAACGGCTACAGCGGTGTCGCCATCTACTCCAAGGCCGAACCGGATGCCGTGCTCAGTGCGCTCGGTTGGCCCGACTTCGACGAGGAGGGTCGCTACATCGAGGCTCGCTTCGGCGCGCTCAGTGTCGTCTCGCTGTACTTTCCGTCGGGTTCTTCCGGTGAACTGCGGCAGGACTTCAAGTTCCGCTGCATGGAGTGGTTCGGTCCGATCCTCGATGACTGGCTGGCCAGTGGCCGTGACTACATCGTCTGCGGCGATTGGAACATCGTGCGCAGCGAGCAGGACATCCGCAATTGGCGCTCGAACCAGAAGAACTCCGGCTGTCTGCCGGAAGAGCGCGCCTGGATGAATGGCCTGATCGAGCGGGGCTGGATCGATAGCTACCGCCACCTGCGCCCGGACGGCGAGGACTACACCTGGTGGTCGCAGCGGGGCGCTGCGCGGGCCAAGGATGTGGGTTGGCGGATCGACTACCAGTTGGTCAGCCCCGGTCTGGCCAGCCGACTGAGCGATTGTGCGATCGCGCGCGAGCCGAAGTTTTCCGACCACGCACCCTACACGGTCGACTACCTGTGAGCGTGAGCAGTACACGGGTGCTCGGCCAGCGCATGCTGGCCAGTGTTCGGCCTTATCTCCAGCGTGAGCCGCTGGCTGCCCTGTGCCTGGGCCTGTCGTCGGGCTTTCCCTACGCCATGATCGGTGCCACCCTGACCACCCGGCTGGCCCAGGACGGTATCGACAAGCGCACCATCACCGCGTTCTCGCTCGCCTTCCTGATGTACAACCTGAAGTTCCTGTGGGCGCCGCTGATCGACGGCGTGCGCCTGCCGTTGCTGCACCGGTTGGGCCAGCGGGTGTCGTGGATGCTGCTGTGCGGCGTCTGGGTGATGGCGGCGGTGATCTGGCTGGGCAGCCTCGATCCGACCAGCGACCTGCGCTGGTTGGTGTTGGCCGCGCTGATGGTCGGTGTGGCCGGCGCCAGCTACGACATCGTGATCGATGCCTACCGGATCGAGACCCTGCGCCCCGAGCAGTTGGGCGTCGGTTCCGGCATGTCGCAGTACGGCTGGCGGATCGGCTCGGTGAGCGCCGGTTCGCTGGCATTGTTGGTCGCCAGCCACAGCGGCTGGTCGCTGGCCTACCTGCTGTGTGCCCTGCTGGCCCTGCCGGCCATGCTGACCGCCCTGGTGCTCGGCGAGCCAGCCCGACACATCGCCCTGGCGACCGGCCGTGGGCTGGGCCAGGTGGTCGATGCCGTGGTGCGCCCACTGGCTGAGTTTCTGCTGCGGCGCGGCGCACCACTGGTGTTGTTGTTCGTGCTGCTGCACAAGATCGGCGACACCCTGGCCAATCTCACCCTGCGCCTGCTGCTCAACGATCTCGGTTTCAGCAACGAGGAGATCGCCACCTGGGATGTCGGCATCGGCTTCATTGCCTACCTGGTCGGCATCTTCCTCGGTGGCATGGTCTACACCGCCCTCGGACTGAAGCGCTCGGTCCTGCTGGCCCTGGTGCTGATGGCCGTGTCCAACCTCAGCTTCGCCTGGCTGGCCGCCGTGGGGCAGTCCAATGCCCTGCTGGCGTTCACGGTCGCCTTCGAGAACGTCGCCAGTGGCATCGGCGGCGTGGTGGTGGTGGCCTATCTCTCGGCGCTGTGCAACCTCGCCTATACCGCTACCCAGTTCGCCCTGCTCTCGGCGGCGGCCAGCGTGGTTGGTCGGCTGCTGTCCGGTACCACGGCCGGTGGCCTGATCGAGGCGCTCGGCTATGTCCCGTTCTACCTGCTGACCACGCTGGTGGCCGTGCCCGGAATCCTTCTCTATGTCCTCATGATGCGGACCGGCCTGATCGATCGCTCGCTCGGCAGCGCGGGTCGCGTAGGTACCGGCTAGCGCAGCCCTGGCATCGCACGCGGGCTTCCGTTTTCGTCTGCGAATGAATACCCTAGCGCGCAGGATGGACCGGGCTTCAGGGGGGCTCGTTCCGCCGGCCGCGCAGATGTTCGCGGTCATCGGCCATGGTCGGCAGGCCAGGGTCGCCGGAGTCGCGCGAGGCAGGACGCGCCCGCTGCGGAGTCGATCGTCACCCGACGGTCGCCGACGTCACGACTCCGGTTTCATCAATCGTCGAAACTTCTCGGCGCGGAGCCCCCCACCATGTCCGATCTGCTGTTGCGAGATGTGACCCCCGAACTGTTCGAGCGATTGCACGTGCTCGCCAGCCACAGCGGCCGACCGATCGAATCGGTCGCTGCCGAACTGCTCAGACAGGCGGTTGGCCTGACGCCGCGTTCGCCCACCGATCTGAGCCGCCTCGAAGAAGTCCTCCAGGACACCGAATCGCAATTGCTGGTCGAAGCGATCGCCGCGATGGAAGGGCTTCCCGACGACAGCTTCGTCACCACCGACCGGGTCTGAGCATCCGCGCGCGCAACAGCGGCCACGCCCCAAGCGCCGGCCGCTGACTGGGCTCAGTCCAGGGCGTAACCGAACTGCTGCCGGAACTGCTCGCTGAACTCGGCGTAGTCGAAACGCTGGTTCTGCGGACCGAGGTGCTCGATCTTGATTGCCCCCATCAACGAGGCGATCCGACCGGCGGTGGCCAGGTCCATGCCGCGCATCAGCCCGAAGATCAGTCCAGCGCGATAGGCATCGCCACAGCCGGTCGGATCGACCACGCGGATCGGATTGGCCGCCGGCACGCGGGTGGTCTTGCCATCCGGAGTCAGGATGTCGGAGCCGGCCGAGCCACGGGTGACGATATAGGCCCGCACGCGCTCGGCGATCTGCCGTTCACCGAGGCCGGTCTTGTCCTGGAGCAGATTCGATTCGTAGTCATTGACCGTCACGTAGGTCGCCTGTTCGATCATGGTGGTCAGTTCATGGCCGTTGTAGAGCGGCATCGCCTGGCCGGGATCGAAGATGAAGGGAATGCCCAGTTCGGCGAACTCGACGCAGTTCTGAAGCATCGCCTCGTAGCCGTCCGGCCCGACGATGCCAAACCCGATGTCCGGAACGTCGCGGACATGGTTCTCGAACGAGCGCATCATCGCCCCAGGGTGGAAGGCGGTGATCTGGTTGTCGTCGAGATCGGTGGTGATGAACGCCTGAGCAGTGAACAGGTCCGGGATCTCCTTGACCCGCGACAGGTCGATCCCGCACTGGCGGAAATGCTCGCGGTACGGACCGAAATCCTGGCCGACCGTCGCCATCGGGATCGGATTGCCGCCCAGCAGCTTCAGTCCGTAGGAGATGTTGCCAGCGCAGCCGCCGAACTCGCGGCGCATGCGCGGCACCAGGAACGAAACATTGAGGATATGCACCTTCTCCGGGAGGATGTGGTGCTTGAACCGGTCCTGGAACACCATGATGGTGTCGTAGGCGAGCGAGCCGCAGATCAGGGCAGACATGGTCGAGGGTATCTCCAGACGAATTCGAATGCCCTCGGCCTGGATCATGTGCAATTTCGGCACACGGATCGATCGCGCACCCGCTCAGCCAGCCGGCAGTGGCGCCGACCGCATCTCGGGGAGCGAGGGCGGGCGGTATCTTAACCCGCCTCGCACGGGAGCGGGTTTGCGCTCGTGGCTGTCCGAGCAGCCGGCTTGCGAGCAGCCAGTGCCAGCAGCCGACGTCCGAGCACCCCCTGTGATCCCACCGATGATGCGGTACACCAGACATCGGCACAGCGGGTATCGCCGGTACGGGCCTGGCCATGGTCAGTGACGTCGCTCGCGAATGCTGCGCCCTCGATTGTCGAGTGATGCTCGGCCCTCACCTTGCCTCGGGTGGTCGTCCGCCGATCGGGCATGTCAGTCAGGCCGGGTCGTAGGGCCCAAGAAAACGCACGCCATCGAAATGAATCAAATGGGAGGGAGCATCCGCCACCCATACCTCGGTTTCCCAGGCAATCTCGCCAAGATAGCGGCCCATGACAGCCCTATTCGGGAATGCAGTAACATAAACAATCCCAGCGGTAGAGCCGGAAAACAGCATTGCAAGCTCTGCATGACGCTTGCCATCAACCGGGCCATGACTTGTGACCGATTCAAGCAGGAGTAACCAATTTTCGATACGAAATATAACACGACGTCGGGCATCTTGCCGTGCGGGTCCACAGTGACACCGAGCTTCGCCAACAATGACGAATCGAAGTAACTCCATTTTTCACGTGGGTCACCGACATAGACGACAATGCTGCCCGGCGCGAAGCGTGGCGCAAAGTCGCGGATGATGGCCAGAATCAATTCATTGTGCTCGCCAGGACTGAGGGCAATAGTCCTGCCTGGCGCGATCTCGACCGGGATGCGATACTGGTTTCTTTCCTTCGTATAGCGTACCATGAGTGTTTCGCGCGTAGACAGATACGAAGTCAATTGATCGTTCCATGTCTGGGTTCCGAAGCTGCGCAGAATAGTGAGCACAGAAGATTCAATTCGATAGACAGTCTTTGGGCTATTAACAGCTCGATTGGGCTGATCTGGGTTGCATAGAATGATGCCGGCGTTACAGAACTGATGTATGGTCTGTCGGCGAAACGATTCACGTGTGTTGGGTGCATATTCCCTGTTGTAATGGTGGCGTATCCATTCCATGATCGGCGTAATGCCCATGAGCGGATCTTCGGACCGTGACCACGGTCGCTCTGGTGTGAGGTTGAGAAGCGCAAGTAGAGCGAGCGCAGAACGCTCGTTCTGTTGTGCCTTGGGTAATCCGAGAGCGGCAATGACCTCCTGCGCGCTTTCGATGTGGTTATGTTTTTCATTCATTCGACCAGGGCTCCTGTCCTGGCGTCGATTTGTTCTTGTTTAAGCGTTTCTTGTTGCATTGCCCACATGCCAAGCTCGATCAAGTTTTCGCGGCATGGATATTTCATCTGTCTCAAGTCGGTTGCGTTGACCTGGGTATGACCGTTGAAACGCCTGAAATGCTCGTCAATGGCGGTCGTATTGAGGAATGCTGCCAGCCCATGGGCCAATGCTTGTGACAAGCCGTGCCTATTCTCATGAAACAGGTTCAGGTGGTTCTCAAAGCCCAGGGCTGGGGCATTGCCGAAGGTACAGGGATTGACTACACTGGCCATGATTCGGCGTTTTTCCTCCTTGCTTGAAAAGCGACGAACCACGCAATAAAAGCCGTTCGGATACAGCCATTTTTCAGTATTTGAATTGCGGGCGATGGCGTTTGGTTTTTTCATGCCCTCAATTGGCCACTTGGCATTGACATTGCTGAAGTGTCCAGGGTACAACAGTGGTACGGTGCCTTCAGTCGGCATCGCGCGCAGGTGCTCTTTGAGTCGAAAGTCAACTACAGGTCCAGTCGAAACCTTGATGCCGAGGTCGTCCAGGGTCCATCGAATGGTCGGTGGTAATTTGATGGTATTATCGTCTGCAGACAAAGGGATGTGAATGAAGCGCTCAGGGTCATCAGCCAGGACAATTTGTGAAAATGAATGCGTGTGTGTTACGAGATCACTGAAACTATCATCGGTCGATGTCGAAATTGTAACCGGCCCCTGCTGACCGTCTCGCTCCAGGCGGATAATGATGTTCTCTTGCAGAACGGCATCATCCTTGAAAGCCGTGTTGCGTGACTCGAACAGGTGGATCTGGCAGATGGCTGCCCGTTGAAGGATGAAGTCGCGAAATGGTCGGTAATATGGTCCATTACAGAAACTGCGTGGAATGATTGCCACGATCTGTCCGCCAGGTGCAGTCAGGGCAACAGCCAGTGCCAGGAACGCGCTATACAAATTGACCGTTTCGATTCCAATTCGGCGCAGTGCCAATCGATGAGTCGATCGACTGTTGATCTTTTTGTAGGGTGGGTTCAGGATGGCGTGTGTATAACGGCCAAGGGATTGGGAAAAAAGACTGCCACTCAAAGAATTGACTGCGGCGTCAATGAAATCCTCATGGTGTATGTTGTAGATAAGCTCATTGCTGGCAACATGCGTGTCAAGAGTCTGCTTCAGGTGTTCGATCAGTGACGAATCGATCTCGAAGGCATCGACGGCAACTCGTCTAAAGTGGAATCGGCCGTTTTTCCATCTGTTGAGAAAGGCTGTCGATAACGAACCTATTCCCGAGCCGGCGTCCAGCAGGCGGCACTCGCCGTCACCGTCGGGAAAGAGATCGGCCATGAATACGGCTATGCGTTCGGGCGTGAAAAACTGCCCAAGCCGCGCTTTCTTGGCAGGTTCAGTGCGCTTCGATATGTGCAATCTGTGCTGTTCAATCGCCGAAAGCAAGGCGTAATCTCCTGGGTTGCATCCAGCGTTCAGGCTTGGCAGCATGATCGGTGTGAGCCAATACCATTCGCCGGTGTCCGAAATCGGGCGAGTCTGCTGAGCGGCCAGGTCGGTCACCACGCTCGCTTGGTCAAGATACCACCAGGTCCACGCGCCGCGAAAACTCCGACTCCGGTGGGAGCTGGCCGTCACGGGGCTCGACCAGCGATCTCGCCGGGCGATCTCGGGACTGGCTGCGGCGGGTGCGGACGGTGGGCTGATGGAGTGGTCAGGCCAGCAATCACAAAAGTGAACCGTCTGTGAAAACGGCGTAGACTCAGGA
>DIHI01000145.1:0-9988 GCA_002420085.1 Lysobacterales bacterium UBA5700
CGGCGATCCTCGCCGGCGCCGCCTACATTTTCTGAGCTGCCTGTGCGGCAGTGAACCCGTGACTGCGACACGTACGTTGACCTCGCAATTTCTGAGCTGCCTGTGCGGCAGTGAACGAGGCGGCAGCAGAACCGGCAGCGGAGGCGGATTTCTGAGCTGCCTGTGCGGCAGTGAACGAGCCGGTTTTTGCCGGGCTGGGAATGGCAATTTTCTGAGCTGCCTGTGCGGCAGTGAACGATCGGCACCGTAGAGGCGCTGACGCGGGCCGTTTCTGAGCTGCCTGTGCGGCAGTGAACCCGAGCACTGACTTGCCCATGCCGGGCCGTCCTTTCTGAGCTGCCTGTGCGGCAGTGAACGAGTGTCTGTCATAGGGCGCTCCGTTGTGGTCTTTCTGAGCTGCCTGTGCGGCAGTGAACATCACGAATACACCTGACCCAGCAACAGACACTTTCTGAGCTGCCTGTGCGGCAGTGAACATTGCAGCAACCCTGGTGGTTGTCCCGTTGGCTTTCTGAGCTGCCTGTGCGGCAGTGAACGCGCGCCCCGCTGCGCCCGCTGCGCCCTGTGCTTTCTGAGCTGCCTGTGCGGCAGTGAACCGTGCAGCGTTGGCATGATTCGTTCCTCTCTCTTTTCTGAGCTGCCTGTGCGGCAGTGAACCCATGAATGTGGCCCGGTCAAGCTTCGCCTTGTTTCTGAGCTGCCTGTGCGGCAGTGAACAACGGAGGTGATCGATGCAGCATGCCTTGTGATTTCTGAGCTGCCTGTGCGGCAGTGAACGAGCGCGATCACGCGACGCCGAGTCCACGACCTTTCTGAGCTGCCTGTGCGGCAGTGAACCAAGGGTGGCGACGTGATGACACAGACCCATGTTTCTGAGCTGCCTGTGCGGCAGTGAACGCCAGCACAGTCACTGTCAACGTGGTCGCCATTTTCTGAGCTGCCTGTGCGGCAGTGAACCGCTTGTACTTGTCGTCTGACAAGAGCAGGTTTTTCTGAGCTGCCTGTGCGGCAGTGAACACGTCCGCGACGCATCCGACGATGTGCGGGACTTTCTGAGCTGCCTGTGCGGCAGTGAACCGAGCGCATGAGGGCAGGTCGCCTGGCGCGCATTTCTGAGCTGCCTGTGCGGCAGTGAACCGAGCGCGATCACGCGACGCCGAGTCCACGACCTTTCTGAGCTGCCTGTGCGGCAGTGAACGGATCAACACCGGCGGCAAGCGCGCGCCGCGTTTTCTGAGCTGCCTGTGCGGCAGTGAACGGTACGCATCGATGATCTGCTCGACCGGGCATTTTCTGAGCTGCCTGTGCGGCAGTGAACCTTGATGACATCGGTTGCGACAGTCGCCGACCCTTTCTGAGCTGCCTGTGCGGCAGTGAACTCTCGGGCGGGCTCACGATCGGTGGCGGCGGCTTTCTGAGCTGCCTGTGCGGCAGTGAACTCCGCATCCGCGAGGGGCTGATTGAGCCCGTTTTTCTGAGCTGCCTGTGCGGCAGTGAACTATAGATTTTCATGCCGCGCCCCCGGCGGCCATTTCTGAGCTGCCTGTGCGGCAGTGAACCGGTTTTTCTGGCCGTTTTTGGCTGATGCCATATTTCTGAGCTGCCTGTGCGGCAGTGAACAAGCTGCGTGGTCGGCAGCGACACTCGGACGTTTTCTGAGCTGCCTGTGCGGCAGTGAACCAAATTCGCGCGTCCGCCGCGCACATCTCGCATTTCTGAGCTGCCTGTGCGGCAGTGAACGGGGATCGTTGCGCGCGGCGCAAAGGTGGAGTTTTCTGAGCTGCCTGTGCGGCAGTGAACCATGAGGTGGCGTCGGAGTATGCGGAGGGCCTTTTTCTGAGCTGCCTGTGCGGCAGTGAACTCCCGATGTCCGCCAGCGTGGACAACCGCCATTTTCTGAGCTGCCTGTGCGGCAGTGAACCGTGTTTGCCCGCTGCTGGCTGCGCTTGTATCTTTCTGAGCTGCCTGTGCGGCAGTGAACCTTGCAACGCGCAAAATATCGCTGGTCGTACATTTCTGAGCTGCCTGTGCGGCAGTGAACTCGCGGACTCGGCGTCGAGTTGCGCATCCGTCTTTCTGAGCTGCCTGTGCGGCAGTGAACGCAGAGACTCGCCGATCGCGCATGCATCGGCATTTCTGAGCTGCCTGTGCGGCAGTGAACTGTTTCACTACTTACTAGACTACGACCTAGGATTTCTGAGCTGCCTGTGCGGCAGTGAACGCCTACTCTACGCGGCAGCACGTAGTGCAGGATTTCTGAGCTGCCTGTGCGGCAGTGAACGGAATCCTTTGACCGCACATCCGAAAGTAGCATTTCTGAGCTGCCTGTGCGGCAGTGAACGTCTTCGATAGCTGCATTATAACTCCCCCGTTTTTCTGAGCTGCCTGTGCGGCAGTGAACGACTGGCGCTGGCTCAAAGCGCAGTACTTTCATTTCTGAGCTGCCTGTGCGGCAGTGAACCTAGAGCATTTGTGGCGTAAGTCTATGACAACACACAAAAAAACACCACTTGCGCGGGCTGGCCAATGCGGTGGCGGGCCTTTGCAAGTGGTTGATTTTTATTCTGTTTCTTTGCTTTGTGGAAAAAAGGGTCTTCAGAACCAGGGGATGGTGGCGGTTCTGGTCAGGCCGTAGCTGTTGAACTCGCCTGGGCTTGGTTCGGGCTGGAGCGGGCCGTGCTGGATGTAGAGGTTGAAACTGGTCTGGCCGGTGCTTCGGCTACCAAGCGTGACGAAGGGTAGGCGCAGGCTTTCTGCGACTTGGTCCGGTATCCGTTGGCGTGCGGTTTCTGCGTCGATTCCGTGGCGTCGCATGGCGCGCCGTCGCAGGCGTTCGGGGCTGCTCTTGGCCTGGATGCGACGAACATGGCGATGCTGGGCGTCGGCCGGGGCGGTTCGGATGGGTGCTAGTTCGACATGGTCAAGCGCGCCGCGCAGCCAATCGGTTGCCATCAGTGCGTTGAGTGCGTTCTCGACGCCATGCAGACGGAGGCAGCCGCCGAGGTGCGGGGCATCGGCATCATGTTCGGGAAAGCTGATGCCGATGGCTGTGCTGCGCAAGGCGACCAGTGCTCTGTGCAGCCGCGCGAACAAGGCGTTCATGACGGCGGACCGTGAAAGTTCGGGGTCGGGCCGAAGCCGGAGGTCGAAGTAGTGGTTCATGGCTCAGCCCGCTTCGCCGAACACGCCGCCGCGAATAAGGGTCGCCATCACGAAATGCTGCTGTTCGACCGGCGGGACTTTGTCCTTGATGATCCAGTTGTCGAGCAGGGAGTAGAAGTCGTCCTTGTCGCGTGGCTGTCGGTAGGCTTTGCCTTGGGTGGTGACCGAGCCGTAGGGTTCCACCGCGATGGGTCCAAGGCGATTGCCTTCGCTGTACCAGGTGTCCACAGTGCGGATGGCATTACCGAGCTTCTGCGAGTGCATACCAGCGATGTCATCGACCGAATAGAGCGTCTTGCTCTTGTCACCGCGACCGCGATCGAGGATCAGCTCCTGCGAGGGAAACACTTCCTGCCCGGCACCCATCCGTGCGTAGGCGGTGATTTCAAGCAAGACGTGCCGTTTCCCGCTCAGGCCGTCGTCGATCAGGCTGGCCAGTTGTTCGAGTGCGCTGGCGGCGTTGGAATCGGATGGGGTGTCGAAGCCACGCAGCGACAGGGCGAGGGCATCAAAGGTCCAGGTGGCTTCGGGGCGGCCATCCACGCGATGCACGATACGCACGTCTACCTGTTCGGCGCCGATACGGTTTCGCCAGAGGAAACGGGCGTTGGCTAGGTTGTAGGCGTAACGGCGCGCCAGTTCGGTAAACCCGTTTGCGGTTGCGTAGCCGGCCACGGTGTCGAGCAATTTGTGTTCGTAAGCGGCATCGTTGCAGGCGGAGGGCTTGCCGGCGCCGGCCAGTACCCGGAGGGTGAAGGTGGCCTTGAGGGTGTCGGCGTCGGCGGGCAAGGCGGCGAAATCGACCGTTTGCAGGTTCGGGTTCTGGATGGCGGCGTCGAGTTTGGTGGGGTCTTGCTCCTTGGCTTTCAGTCGGTTGGAGATGGTGCCGCGCACGGACTTGGTGCGCACGGCAATCGGGCGCCAGTGGTTGCTGTCGTCGCGTGCGTCCCAGTTGCCGGCTGCGAACAGCGCGTCGGAGGGGTCGAGCTTGCGCTCGAATGCGAGTACGGAAGCGGTTTTCAGTTCGTTGCTCATGGTGGACTCCCTTTCGTGGTGGGTCAGAGGAACGGTGTGTAGGTGCGGACAAACTCGTTGCGACAGCGGTACAGGCCCTGTTCCGGGTCGCTGTCCGGATACCAGAGCATCTGGCTCACATCGGTGAGGTGGTGCGGTCCGATCCATTGGCCGATCGAGTAAAGGCTTTCGACGAAGCGGAACGGTGTGCGCGGGTCGCGGGCATTGCGAACACTGCCGGCTGGCTGGACTTCGGTCAGGGCGCCGTAACCCACTGGGATCGGTACGATCCAACCCTGGGTGCGGTCGTGTCGCCACTCGATCTTGCCGGCGCTGGATTCGGGCATGGGGGCGTTGTTTTCCGCGCGGTTGGGGTTGGCGGGTTCAGGGCTGGCGGATCGTGTGAGATCGGCGCGCCAGTTGATGCGCGAGAGGTCGAGCAGGGCATCCAGTCCGGTTGCGTCGGGGTCGCTGCGCCGCAATTCGTCGTGGCGTTGCTTCAGCAGGTCGTCGCGGCAGACCAGGGTGAAGCCGGGGAGCCAACGTCCCCGCACTCGGCGGAACATGCGGGCGGCGGCTTCGGCGTCTTGCGGTTGGATTTCCAGTTGCGGTCGGGTACGCCAGCGCGGGGCGCGCGGCGCCAGTACGCTGCCGCCGGCCACACGCAGGGTGGCGACGGTGTCGGCGACGGCATCGGCCAGAGTTTGTCGTTGGGATTCGTCGAGGTCGATGAAATCACCGGAGACGCCGAAGATCAGGGTGATGTCGAGGTGGATTCGGCCTTCTTCGACGATGGCGGCGGTGTCCCCGTCCTTGTCAACCGGGTTGCGGGTGAGCCGAAAGGCGCGGGCGTAGCGATCCCCGACGGTCTGTTCCTGGTGGTCATGGCAGACCACGGCGACGCTGTCGAAGCCGATGGCTGCGCCCAGTGTGTGGCGGCGTTCGGCGAGTCGGCGTTCGAGTACCCACATCAGGCCGATGAAGGCGGTCATTGATGGGAAGCCGTGGGTGAGTGGGCTGGATGCGGCGTTGGCGTTCTGCACGCGCAGGTGCGGCAGGGTCAGCAGTCCGACGCTTGGTGGGAGGCGGTTCATGGGTGTGCTCCTGCATGGTGGCGTTCGGCCGCGCGACGCACCTCATCGACCTGGGTGGTCCATTGCAGATGCTCGATCAGTTCGCGAGCCCAATGACGGTGTTCGTCGTCGCCAACGGGTAAGCGCTGATCGAGTTGGCCATTGAGCCAGTTGCCGAAGCGCTTGGAGATCGCGTCCGGCCAGTCCATGCGCAGGTAGCTCGCGCGGAAGTCCTCATCGCTCTCGGCACGGCCGGGGTCGAGCCACAGGCGCTCTTCTTCCACCAGACGACAGCGCGGGTCGAGGCTCCAACCCGGTGCCAGTCCGTCGTGCAGGCTGGATGCGAAGCGCAACAGTTCGCCGATCAGTGCATCGGTGTAGTCGTCGCGTCGATCGCGGGTATCCATGGTGGGATCAGGGTTGGATTCCAGGAATTTGCGCAGGCTGCGCATCAGTGGCCGCACCTCGTCGCGCTTGCCGAACGGGGTAAAAATCGAATCAAGCCGCCAGGGCGGGCGGACGTTGCGGTCTTTCCAGTGCGGCGGCAGGGAGGCGAGCAGGTAGTTCTTGCCGCCGCGCTCGCTGTTGAGCTGGCTGATGTTTTGCGGCTTGCTGCCGCCGAATTTCTGTTCGACCAGATCGGGGTAGTCGCGGCTGACACCGTCATGCGCCTGCTTGTCGCGGCGGGCCTTGCGGACGAGTTTGGCGGTCTCGCCGAAGCGGTCCTCGTTGATGATCGTGAACACGGCGTGCGCCAGTGTGCTGGCGTGCAGTGGCGCGAGCAGGTGGTAGTGGTCGTCGTTCACCGGATCATCGCCGACCAGCCAGTAGACCTGCTTGGCCAGCGTATGCGAGGCGAGCGTGTCATCACGCGGGCGGTCGATGGCGACGAAGGCAGTGCGCCAGTCGTTGGCCTGGGCAGGGTTCGGATCGAGTGCGGCGATCAGTTGGTCGTTGCCCTCGCGCAGCCACTGCAACAGTGGCTTGCCCGCGACCTCGATCTTCAGAAATTTGTAGACATCGAGCGCGGCGGCGTTGCCGACCACATCATCGTGGGTGCTGGCGCCGAGGGCATGGCTGCCCACTTCGGCGCGTGTCGGCAATGCGTCCGCCGGCCGGTAGAGGTTGCTGCCTCGGGCATCCGGATGCATCGGTTTGATGGCGTGGGTGACCAATTGGATCTGGCTCACCCGTCGAGCCGCGTCGGCGATCCAGGCCGGCATCCGGTACTGCTCGATGAGCGATTCGCGCTTGGGGTCATCGGGGCTCAGTTTTTCGAGCTTGCCGTCCAGGCGCTGTTTCAGAAACGCCTCGATGGCTGCCCGAAACGCGCTGGGCGCGGGAGAGGGGGGTTCGGTCATAGCAGGCTCCTTTGCGTAGCGTGGAGGGTTGTCGGCACCGAGAGCGCCTCGATGTCACATTCGAGAACCGATTACGGTAGCACCTGTCACCTTTTGCCGAGCATAGCGCATGCGATTCTCAGGAGGTGAGACAGGCTGGCGATGACGATCCGGGCCGCACTGGACGTGATCGCGGTTGGATCAAGATGTGGCGAGCAGGATTTCTGGGACGGAAGCTGTAGTCGACCACTCAGGTCAGGTGTCGGTAGACCGACCTGTGGCTCATTTCGCCTCGCCGAAGCCCAGGGCCGGGTGGAAGCGCCAGCCATGCTCGCTGGCCGGTACGGTCACGGTGCCGTAGCGTTTGGCGCATCGGTCGAGCGGCTCGTCCCGCGATTCGGCGAGGGTGGTCAGGGCGCGCAGGTAGTCGGTTTCGCCCCAGGGCTGGATGCCCGGGCCGCTCAATGCAGCGTCCGGGATACGGCACAGCATGCTGTTCTCGATAGGGATGTAGAGCGATTGCCGACGCGGCATGGTCGGTTCGATCCGGTGCAGGACATAGTCGTCCTCGTCTTCATTGGGCAGCAGGACCAGTTCGATCTGCCGGAAGGTTTCGGCGCGGAATGGTTGCTGCTGCGGCAGGACGGCGCTCAGCCAGACCTGCGGGACGCGCCATTGGCTGGCGGCATTGGCGGCATTGGTTGGCGGCCGTGTTCGGTGTCCGAGGCGGATGTCTCGGTCACCTAGCGGCTGCGTGTTGGACGGGCTGGGCAGCATGGTGTCGGCGAGACGGGCGTGCTCCAGGTCGGTCAGGCGTCGGGTGGGTTGCCACTCGGACTGGGGCCGGGGCAGCAGGCGCGGACGCGCGTCGATGATCTGGTATTCGTGAGGTTCGAGCAGGTCCGACAGGGCGTGGGATAGGAGCCGGAATCGTTGGTCGCTGTTGTAGCCCTCGAAGCCGGGTTTACAGAAGGCAGGTTCATGGGGGTGTTCGAAATGTCGCAGGTTGCTGTTGAAGAGCATGATGTTCGGATTAGTGACTGTTTGGTCACGGTGCCGTCGAACCCGTCCGGCCAGTTGGATCAGTGAGCGCATGGAGGAAGGTTCAACCACGGCCCAGTCGTAATCGTGGTCACGGCCGACTTCGGCGACCGGGGATGCCAGAACCACGAAAAGCTGGTCTGGTTCGGTTGACGAGTCCAGTGCGTGGCGAATTTCCGGTCGGGCAAACACGGCATCGGGCCGTTTGCGGTCGAGAGTCAGGTCCAGACGCCTTTCGATGTCGGAACGGATCAGCAGTGGAAACCGCGCGTGGTAGACGCACAGATGGATGCGCACGCCGTCCGGAGCCCCTTGGCGATAGAGTGCCAGTGCGACATCGAACAACGGGTCGATGTTGGCCATGCGCACCAGGCCGAAACTGATGCGCTTGCCACTGTGCGGGTCGATTCCGTGTTGGGTTTTATGCAGCCGCAGTGCGGCCTCGCGCAGCTTGCCGGCGAATTCGGTGCGGATGGCGCTGCGCTCGATGCCGACCAACGACAGCGGCAGCAATTCGCCGCGTCGCCGTGCGGTTTCCTTGTCGAGGCGCTGGTGGCGGCGTTGGGCGAATTCCAGATGTGCCGATCGGAAGCCGTCGGCGTCGCCGCTGTCGATCTGCTGCTGGTCGAATTCGTCGAACCAGGCACAACAGACGGCTTGCTGCTCGCCGGGTCGGTCGCCTCGGTTTCGTTGAAACCAGACACGTCCGTCCAGATAGGCCAGAAACAGGCCCTCGACCAGTGCCGGCGGCAAGGTGGCGGAGGACAGCAGCACGCGAGCGCCCAGCAGACCGGCCCAATGCACCAGGCGGGTGAGGGCGGGCAGGTCGGTGAGATCGAAGTCGTCCGGTTCATCGAGCACCAGGTCGCCACTCATCAGGCGCAGCATCGGGACGATCTGGTGGCCGCCGCGCTGGCTTTCCGTGGCCGGTGTCAGATGATCCACCGTGCAGACCAGCAAGGGTGCGGCCAGCAGGGCGCGCACCCTCGGCTCATGGGTGAGTCGTTGCAGCAGCGGGTGTTGGTCATTCCCCTCGAACAATACGCCGCCGTCCTCGGGGATAAGTCCCAGGGTCGAGGCCGAGCCGGTCCGTTCGGCTTCCTCTGCCCGCAGTTCGAACAACTCCCGATTGGCGGCGCCTCCAACCCGGACCGCCAGTTGGTCATCGGACAGGTTGAGCAGGTCACGGAATGCCTGGCCGGTTTGCAGGGTGAGGGTTCGCAGACCGAGGGCGAAGGCGCAACGCATGCCCTTGGCCGGGTCGGCCAGGGCGTTCATGATCCGCGCGTTCGCCAGCGTCTTTCCCCGACCGGTCGAAGCCATGTTGACGATGAATGCACCTTGCCGCGCGGCGCGTTCGCGCATGCCGGTCGCGGTGTCGGTGGCACGATCCTGCCAGCGGTAACGTGGGTCGGCGCTGCGCTGGCGTAGACCCTTGTGTCGGACCAGGCGCGGAAGGCTGTCGGCGAAGCCGGGCAGTGCATGGGCGACGATGGCTGAATGCTTGGCGACGCCGAGCAGGTGCTCATCGAGTTTCTGATTGAGAACACCACCATCGCGGGTGTTGGCGTGGAGCGGATAGTTCGGATCGAAATGTTCGCGTTGCTGCACTTCCGACAGGCGAGAGTAGTGGTGGTCGGCCAGCATCAGTCCGAGTCGGGCCAGATGCATCACGTAAGGGTCGGCCGTCCAGTCGTGATGGTCGGGCAGGGCCATCAGGTCGAGCAGGCGTTTGGCGATTCGGGCGGCACGCTTGCGCCAGGCCGGCACCGTGACCGGCAGTCCATGCGGGAATGTCCAGTAGGGCTCGATGATGTCGTGCCGAGTTTCGCTCGGCAACTCGTTCCAGCGGCAGTCGATGCGTTGCAGCAGGTCGTAGAGCTGGCCGGACTGGAATCGGTCGAGCTTCGAGCCGAGCCGGGGCCTGCTGTCGTTGTGGCTCGTGTCGGGAGGCATCACCGGTAGCCGGTGATGGGTCAGCACCAGCCAGCCGACCGCGCGCGCCATGGGTGGCAGTCGTGCGAACGGTTTGTCGCGTGATGCCTCAGGGTCGCAGCCGTCACGACGAAGGCGCTGGCGATCCAGCCAGCTCGCGTCATCGGCATCGCTGGGATTGATCAGGCGTTCAAGCCAGGTCCGGTCATCCTGGTCGTCGCCGACGAATGCCTGAAACAGTCGCAGTGATATCCACTCATGCCGATACTGGTTGCGTTCCATGACGGCGGTGGAGGTCAGCCGCTGTTGAAACGCGCGGCAGGATTTGCCGAGGTCGTGCAGCAGGGCGGCGAGGGCAGACAGCAGATGGATGGCTTGCAGGCTGTGCCAGTCGTTTTCGTCCTTCCGGCGCAGTACGTCGCG
>DIHI01000145.1:10098-16329 GCA_002420085.1 Lysobacterales bacterium UBA5700
CCGCGGATCCAGTGACAGGCGACGGCGGTGTTCTTGCGCGCCGTCTTGCGCAGCAGACGGCGCAGGGTGTCGAGTCCAGCCTGGGTGATCGGAGTCTGCCAGGTACGCTCGCCACGGCGTTCGGCGAATTGGTCGAGGATGCGTCGGGACTCGGTGAGTGCTTTCTTGTCACACTGGGAGATCAGCAGGACGTTCATGTGTGGCTGGCACCAAGGCTTTCGGCGACGGCCTTGAGGGTGTCGATCATGCAGTCCAGCGATTCGCTTCGGGTCAATGCCTGGATGCAGGCTTGTCGGAAGTCCTGCTCGGAATCACCGCGAACTGCGGATATGAACGCCTGCGGAAGGATCGTGGAGTCCTTGACCAGGTCGGCGACATCGAAGACGAGTCCACCACGTCGGGTCTTGCCGTGCAGGACCGCCAGCCCATGCGGAAGCCCAAGCACCCAGGTGGCAGTGGCGGCCAGACCGTAGGCAAGGTAATTGCCGTGGTCGAGGAAACGATTGGCCGGATCGCCGCCCGTGCCGCGTTTGGCGCGGGTGAAGTCGCCATAGCGGCTGGCGCGGGCGGCCAGTGCATAGAGTTGCTTGCTCAGGCGGGCCTCCTCGATCAGCAGTGCGGCTGTATCGGGAGCCCTCTCGATCGTGGCCAGCGAGGATGCGAGCGCCGATTCAAGCGTGGCCATGTCGGGCTCGAAGCCGGCTTCGAGCAGAGTACGGGTCGGCCAGAAGTGGCGGATTCGCTCCAGTCTCGCTCGCTGAAATGCTTGCGCTGCTGCCAGGCGCTTGCCGTCGTCGAACCAGAAGCGAACCCAGGCTTGCAGGTACTCGGTCGGTCGATACTCGCTCTGTGGCGAAAACCAGGCGACTTCGATATCCACCTCGTTGGCGGTGAACAGTGGTGTGCCACCACCGCCGCAGAAGCCGACCAGCACGCCGGCCTTGGCCAATTCACGCATGGCGGCCTGGGTAATCGAGGTGCCTGTGCCAAGCAGGACCGTCGTGGTGTTGGCGATCGGGATATTCCAGTACAGCGAGCGCTTGCCTTCATCCGTGACGTATTCGACCCGGCCGCCGTTGACCAGCACTCGGCAGTGTTCGAGGTAATAGATGTTCGCGCGCTTGCTGTGCAGCACGCTTTTCAGGTCGGAAGGATGCAGGTCGTCCATCGGTGCGCCGAAGAGAGAGTGAAACGCATTGCCGAATCGGTGTTGGTCTTGGCTTCGCCGTGGTCAACGCTGGCGGTCGAAGCCAGGCGGGTGCGGCGCCATTGGGGATTACGGCCGAACCATCCTCGATGTGCGGAACCACCCGCCACTATCGGAGGAACGGATCATGGGGTGGATTTCGGCCTTCAAACGCCTCTGGCATTGGCTTCTCGGCAACTCATCCCTCGCTCGCGCTGTGCTTGAGCGCCAGACGCAGCAGTCGGGCCTGCACCCGCTCGGACAGGCCGGCGGGCCGGTTCAGGCCCATGCGGGTGAGTGCTTCCGGGTCGTCGCGGCCGCCGTCGCGCAGTGCCTGGGTGATCAGTCCGAGCATGCGGCGGCGGCTGCCGGTGCGGGCCTTCAGCCAGGTCAGGGCGCGGACCAGTCGTTGTTCGATTTCGGTGAAATCACTGCCGAGCGGGTAGTCCGGTAGCAGACCCAGGCGGCGGAACGGTCGCAGGGACTCGGCGATCCGCTCCGGAGTGTTGCGCCGCCATTCGGTGGGTACGGTGAAATCACGGGCCAGTTTGCCGGCCGCCTTGGCCTGAGCGGCGAGGGCGTCGATGAAGCGGGCATCCGTCACCGCCAGCATGGCGATCACGCATTCCTCGTCGCTGCGTCCGCGCAGGTCGGCGACGCCGTATTCGGTTACGAAGATGTCGCGCAGATGGCGCGGGATGGTGGTGTGTCCGTAGTTCCAGCGCACGCTGGATGACAGCGCGCCGGCGTTTTCGTAGGTACTGCGCAGCATCAGGATCGAGCGACCTTCTTCCAGCGCGTGCGCCATCGCCACGAAGTTGTACTGGCCACCGACGCCGGAGACCACCCGACCATCATCGAGTGCGTCGGAAACTGCGGCGCCGAGTGCGGTCGCCATCATGCAGGTGTTGAAGAATCGGGCGTCACGGCGCTGGAAGCGCTCGAGCGCCTCGCGGCCGCCGTAGAGCTGATTGATGTGCGACACACGGGTCATGCCGATCCGGGCGCGTTCATGGTCCGGCAACGCGCGCAGCCAGGCGTAGAAGTCGTGTGAGCCGAGGAAGAATGCCGCGTGCAGGTACTGGCCTTCGCGTTCGATGCGGCTGCGGTCGGCGTCATCGTCCTCGCCACGCCAGACCCGCAGCATCAGGTCGAGATCATCGACCACCTTGCGTTTGATGACCTCGACCTCGACCAGCCGCTTGAAGCCGTCGGTGATCATCTCGCTGGCGCCGTACAGGCCGACGCCGAACTCGCCGAGCCCGCCCCAGGCGCAATGCAATGGCGATTCGTGCAGGCCGGGCGCGAGGTTCTCCATCAGTTCGCGATAGGCGGCATTGCGGGTCTGGCGCAGGGCCAGGGCGTGACTGAGCGCGTCACTCAATGCGCCGATGCCGATCTGGAGCGTGCCGCCGTCACGAACCAGGGCGCTGGCATGCAGGCCGATGGCGAATTCGGCATCCGACACCGGTGCCCGAGGCAGGGCGAACAGGCGCGGTACCGGTTCCGGGTGGTCGAGCACGGCATCAAAAAAGTCCGACTGCACGGCGGCGTCGCCAGCCATGAAGGGTAGATCCGGGTGAACCACGGCGATCAGGGTCGGCCTAGGTTTGCCCAGGCGGGCCAGTTCGTCGAGGGCATCGAAGGTCAGGTCGGGGTTGCAGCTCATGCTCAGCCGCTGGCCGCCAGGTTCGCGCGCTACGAGTTGTACCAGGGCATTGGGACCGTGCAGGGCCACGGTTCGTGCCGCGTGGGTGTAATTCAGATTGTTGTAGTGCCGCTGGGCATCACTGGCGCCGAGCAGGGCGCCGGACTGCATGTAGAACTCTTCGATGCGGATATTGCTCGGCACCTGGCCGCGCTTCTGGGCCGGGACATGGGCCAGCACCGGATAATCGGCGCCGAAATGGCGGTCGAGAAAGGGCTTGAGGAAGCGCGCCTGGATGCCCTGGCCTGGTGCCGGAGGGGTCAGCGAAAGTGCCGTGAGCAGGTGCAGTGCGTGATCGTCGTGGTCGGCGACATGGTGATACAGCGCGTTGAGCAGACCGTGTGGCTTGCCGAGCCCAAGCGGTGCTGCCACCACCAGCCGTCGGCCGGTGCGTTGCAGCAGAAAGTCGAGCGCTTGGTCGAAATCGTGCAGGATCGCGGGGCGGTCGGTCATGGCAAGAGAATACCGCCTGGTCGCATCCGTGCGGCCGAGGCGGTCGGAGAGTTCATCAAGCGGCCGGGTCCGGGTTCCGTGGCCGTTCGGTCAGCGCCGGTGACTCAGAACCGGTAGCCGATCATCACGCTGTAGATCAGCGGATCGACATTGACCTTGCCGACATTGCTGCCGTTGACCCAGACATCGCTGCCGATGTCGGTCCAGCGGATGTCGCCGATCACCTCAATGTTGTCGGTCACCTTGTAGACCACGCCGCCCTGGAATGACGCGCCCCAACTGTTGTCCACCGCGACATCGGCGCCGGCGAGCGGGCCTTCCGGATCCTCTTCGTAGAACCAGGTGTAGTTCAGACCGATGCCCAGGAACGGATTGAACCGCGACTCCGGGCGGAAGTAGTACTGGAGGGTCAGGGTCGGTGGCAGTTGATCGACATCGGCTGCCTTGACCCCGTTCAGTCGCACGGAGTGGGTGAACGGGCTGGAGGCCAGCAGCTCCAGGGCGATGTTCGGTGTGAAGTGATAGCCGAAGGTCAGGCCGAGTTGGGTGTTGGTGCCGACGCTCGAATCGAGCGCTCCGCCGGCCAACCGGCCGGTATCGTCCTTGGGATCGACGATCGTGACACCGGCACGGACGAACCAGTCCTGCGCCTGGACTTCGGTGGCTGGGGTCAGGGCGAGACCGAGCGCAAGCGCGGCGGCGATGGGAGCGGGGCGAAGCATGTGTTTCATGTGACTTTCCTTGCAGGGTTGAGAACCAATACGTCCAGTTTCGGCGCGCGCCCGCGCGCCAACGTTGAGCTTAGTCAAATTTGCGTTAAGCAAAAGGTCGAGTGCTTCTCGAAATCGATCATCGTCACCCCGGCGGGTAGCCTTGATCGCCGGTTGGGCCGGGGGCTGGCCTTGACAGCATCATTTACGCCTGTAAACTGCGGCTGAAATTTACAGGTGTAATCGATATGCGAATCAGCGACGCCGAAAGTCGGGTCATGGACGTGCTGTGGCAGTCCAGCCCGCGCACCGCCGAAGAGGTGATCGCCGAACTGGCCGAACCCAACGGCTGGGCCGAAGCGACCATCAAGACCCTGCTCAACCGCCTCTTGAACAAGGGCGCCATCAAGGCCGAGCGCGATGGCCGACGGTATCGCTACCTCCCGATCCTGCGGCGCGAGGACTGGGTGCGCAGCGAGAGCGAGGGCCTGCTGGATCGGCTGTTCGGTGGTCAGGTCGCGCCGCTGGTGGCGCAGTTTTCCCAACAGCGCAAGCTCAGCGCGAGCGACATCGCCGAACTGCGCAAGCTGATCGAGGATCTGGACGATGAACACTGATCTGGCCACGGCTGCGGTCGCCCTGTTGATCGAAACCGGTCTGGCCGGTTGCGCCGCGATTCTGCTGGTGCTGACACTGCGTCGCCCGGTTCGATCGACCTTCGGTGCCGATCTCGGCTATGCCCTGTGGCTGCTGGTGCCGCTGGCACTGCTGGCCGTACTGGTGCCGGCCGGGACACGCCCGGACGCCATGCAGGCGGTGACGGTCACGGTCCGCGCCCTGCCCGAAGCGATCGCCCGCCCTGCCGACACTCCCGCCCTGGCCAGCCCGGCGGGCATCATCCTGGTCGTGTGGCTGATAGGGGCATCGGCGATGGCCGCCCGCCTGATTCAGCAGCAGCGCCGCTTCCTGGCCGGGCTCGGCCCGGTCCACACCGACGCGCCGGGTCTGCTGCGCGCCGGCAGCAGCGCTGGGCTGCCGGCGGTG
Organism: Lysobacterales bacterium UBA5700; assembly: GCA_002420085.1. GTDB lineage: Bacteria > Pseudomonadota > Gammaproteobacteria > Xanthomonadales > Xanthomonadaceae > UBA11164. Next base: position 15,200 of record DIHI01000145.1, read on the forward strand.
ATCGGCATCGTCCGCCAGCACATCGTGCTTCCGCATGACTTTGAAACCCGCTTCGATGCCGAACAGCGCGCCCTGGTGCTGCACCACGAACGCATCCACATCGCTCGGCACGACACCCGTATCAATGCCCTGGTTGCCGTGCTGCGCTGCCTGCACTGGTTCAACCCACTGCTGCACGGAGCGGTTGCCCGCTTCCGTCACGACCAGGAACTGTCCTGCGATGCTCAGGTCATCGCCTGCCGTCCGAGTGCCCGCCGCCGCTATGGCGAGGCCATGCTGCAAACCCAACTCAGCGACGCGGCCCTGCCGCTCGGCTGCCACTGGTCCGGCTTCGAGCGGACCCCATTGTTCCCGTTGAAGGAGCGTATCGCCATGCTGAAGAGCCCCGTCCCGTCCATCGCCCGTCGTCGCACCGGAACCACCCTGGTCGCTGCACTGGCAAGTCTGATCGCCGTCTCGGCCGCCGCTGTCGATGTCGGCAACACCACGCCCCCCGCATCGGAGGACGTCAGCTACCGCCGCATGGCGCCCCCGGAGTACCCCAGCGACGCCCTGGCTCGACGCGAACACGGTCAGGTGGTGCTGAAAGTGCTGGTCGCCACCGACGGCAGTGCCAGCCAGATCGAACTGGAATCCAGTTCCGGAAGCGAAAGCATCGACACCGCCGCCATCACCGCCGTCAAGACTTGGCAATTCAACCCAGGCAGCCACAACGGCAGCCCCGTGGCAGGCTGGGTGCTGGTTCCGATCAATTTTGAGCTGAATGCACCGAACGGGCAGGAATCACCCGCTACCCCGGAAGAGGCGGACCACGACGCCGGAACCGCCACCGACCACGCGGCTACCCGCAACGCGCCAGACTCGGCCGACACGAACAGCGAAACCACCGCGCTCGACAGCATCTACATCCGACCCGCAGGCGACTGAAGTGCGTGAGGCTGGGAGTCGTTGTGGGGCCGGGATTCGTAGAAGGGCCGGGATTCGAGATTGGGGATTCGGGATTGGTAGGAGCGGTGGCTGGCTGAGCCGTGATCGGCCATGATGATGCCCCTCCACGGCCATCGCGAGGGCCTGTGTAGCTGGGAATGGAGAATCGGGAATCGGGAATCGGGAATCGTAGGAGCATGGGC
>DIHI01000139.1:0-4298 GCA_002420085.1 Lysobacterales bacterium UBA5700
CCAAATCCCGGCTCCCAAATCCCAGCCCCACACAGCATGACCTTCCGCAGGGGTCGGCGGCGTGTGGGAGGGGGTACACTTCATGTGTTCGAAGACAGCAGGCGAGCCGACCATGTCCGAGCGTGCTTCCGAAACTCCGCTGATCGCCCAGGCCGGGCCGTATCCGATCGAGGTCGAGGCCGGCAAGACCTATTGGTGGTGCGCCTGTGGTCGCAGTGAGCGACAGCCGTTCTGCGATGGCTCTCACAAGGCATGCACGATCGTGCCGGTGAAATATGTGCCGGAGCGGTCCGGTGTGGTCTGGCTGTGCGGCTGCAAGCGCACTGCCGATGCGCCCTTGTGCGATGGCAGCCATCATCGGATCGGCAGTGGCGGCTGATCATCGGTGGCGGGTTTGCCGTCGCCGGTCTGCGCGCTGCGTGACGTGTTCTGCCCCGAGACGACCGCACGGACCGGTGCGGTCGAGGTTGGCTGCCGGCCTCGGCTGCCCCGCCGCACCCGCCGCATCGGGATCGCGGGCGGCGCAGTAAGTCGTGTTCGTCGAGTGGTTGGTCGCCAGATGTTTTCTTTCCGTGTGTCCGGCCAGGAGTCTGACTTGAGCCTTTCCGTTTCGATTCGTCGGTTGCCGACCATCCTGCTTGCCTGTACAGCCCTGGTCGCCTGTGGCAAGGGCCCGGAGACCGCTCCCGGTGCCGATCGGGTGATGGTCACCACGACCGTGGTCGAGCCGACGCCCTGGATCGACAGCATCGAGGCGCTCGGCACCGCGCGTGCCAACGAGTCGGTGACGATCACGGCCAAGGTCAACGAGACGGTGGTGCGGGTCAATTTCGACAGCGGCGATGTGGTCGAGGCCGGTCAGGTGCTGGTCGATCTGTCCGGTCGGGTCGAACTGGCTGAACTGGAAGAGGCGCGGGTCAATCTGCGCGAAGCCGAGCAGCAGTACCGTCGGCAGCGTCAGTTGGCCGATCAGAAGTTGATCCCGGCCAGCCAACTCGACAGCCAGCGGGCGGTGCGTGATTCGGCGCAGGCGCGCCTGGATGCGATCCGGGCGCGGCTGGCGGACCGGGTCATCACCGCGCCGTTCGGGGGCGTGCTCGGGCTGCGTCAGGTCAGCCCTGGTACGGTGCTCAGTCCGGGCGCGCCGATCGCGACGCTCGACGACATCTCGATCATCAAACTCGATTTCGCGGTGCCCGAGGCGTTCATTTCCACCCTGGAGCCGGGACAATCGGTGCGCGCCGCCAGTGCCGCCTGGCCGGGCGAGGTGTTCGAGGGCGTGGTTCGCAGTCTGGATTCGCGGGTCGATCCGGTCACCCGTTCGGTGACGGTCCGGGCCGAACTCGACAATGCCGACTTCAAACTGCGTCCCGGCATGCTGCTGACCGTGCTGCTGGCGCAGCCGCCGCGCATGGCGATTACCCTCCCGGAACTGGCGATCACCCAGATCGGCCGGCAGGCGTTCGTGTTCAAGGTCGAGGCCGATGGTGTGGTGCGCCAGACCACGGTACGCACCGGGGGGCGGCGACCGGGTCTGGTCGAGATCGTTTCCGGTCTGGCGGCCGGGGATCGGGTCGTGGTCGAAGGTACGGTCAAGCTGCGCGATGGCACTGAAATCGTCGATCGGACCGCCGAGGCGGTCGATTCGGAGGCTACCCCATGACCCTCAGTGATCTCTCGGTTCGGCGGCCGGTATTTGCGACCGTGCTCAGTCTGCTGCTGGTGGTGCTCGGCGTGCTGTCGTTCACGACCCTGCCGCTGCGCGAACTGCCGGACATCGATCCGCCGGTGGTGTCGATCTCGACCGCCTATCCAGGGGCGTCGGCGGCGATCATCGAGACCCGTATTACCCAGCTTCTCGAAGATGCGGTCAGCGGCATCGAGGGCATCGACACCCTGGATTCCTCCAGCCGCAACGGCGAATCGCAGATCACCATCGAGTTCACCCTCAGTCGTGATATCGAGGCAGCCGCCAACGACGTCCGCGATGCGGTCAGCCGGGTGGTCGATCGGTTGCCGGAAGAGGCCGAACTGCCGGAGGTGCAGAAGGTATCGGCCGATGCCGATGCGATCATGTGGCTGAACCTCAGTTCCGAGGTGCTCGACACCATGGCGCTGACCGATTATGCCGAGCGCTACGTGGTCGATCGGCTGTCGTCGATCGAGGGGGTCGCGCAGATTCGGGTCGGGGGGCGGCAGCGCTATGCCATGCGCATCTGGCTCGATCGTCAGGCGCTTGCGGCACGTGGGTTGACGGTCAGCGAGGTCGAGGCCGCGTTGCGACGCGAGAACATCGAGTTGCCGGCCGGCACTCTGGAATCGACCACCCGTGACTTCACGCTGCGCATGGAGCGCGGATTCGACAGTGAGGACGAATTCCGGCGGCTGCCCCTGCTCAAGGGGGAGGACGGCTACGTGGTACGGCTGGGCGATGTCGCCGAAGTCGAACTCGGCTCGGAGGATCGTCGAGCCTATTTCCGCGGCAATGGCCAGCCTCGGGTCGGGCTCGGCATCATCAAGACCTCGACCGCCAACAGTCTGGATGTCGCCCAGCGGGTCAAGGACGAGATGGCCGACATCAACCGCAGTCTGCCGCAGGGCATGGAGATTTCCCTGGCGTTCGATTCGACAGTGTTCATCGAGGTTGCGGTCGAACGGGTCTATCAGACCCTGATCGAGGCAGTGGTGCTGGTGCTGCTGGTGATCTGGCTGTTCCTCGGCAGTGTTCGTGCCGCCCTGGTGCCGGCGGTGACCGTGCCGGTCTGTCTGATCGCCGCCTTCGTCGGTCTGAACGCCTTCGGTTTCTCGATCAACCTGCTGACCTTGCTGGCCCTGGTGCTGGCGATCGGCCTGGTGGTCGATGATGCGATCGTGGTGCTGGAGAATGTCCAGCGCCGGGTCGATCTCGGCGAGCCGCCGATGCTGGCAGCGATTCGCGGTACCCGCCAGGTGGCGTTCGCAGTGATCGCCACTACGGCGGTGCTGATCGCGGTGTTCCTGCCGGTCGCCTTCCTGGAAGGCAACAATGGCCGGCTGTTCCGCGAACTGGCGGTGGCACTGGCCGGTGCGATCTTCATTTCGGCGGTGGTGGCCCTCAGTCTGACCCCGATGATGTGTTCCAAACTGGTTCGCCCGCACGTCGGGGGTGGCGGCCTGGCCAACTGGATCAACAGCCGGCTGAACGGGCTCTCGCAGGTCTATCGGCGCTGGCTGGCGGCGCTGATTCACCGGCGCGGGCTGTTCGCTGGCCTGGTCGCGCTGAGCCTGGTGTTGATCGCGGTGCTGTTTTCGGCCATTCCACGCGAGTTGGCACCGCCCGAGGATCGCGGCTCCTACTTCGCGTCGGTCTCGGCGCCCGAGGGGGCCGGCTTCGACTACACGGTCGAGCAGATGCAGGAAGTCGAGCGCCGGCTGGTCCAGCATGTCGGCGAGGAGGGACCGTTGCAACTGGTGATCTCGCGGGTTCCGGGCGGCTTCGGTGCCGGCGAGGACATGCACACCGGCGTGGTGATCGCCCTGCTCAAGCCGTGGACCGAGCGCAGTCAATCAACCGAGGACGCGGTGCAGATGGCGCGCCGCGATCTGGCCGACATTCCCGGCATTCGGGCATTCCCGGTGGCCCGATCCGGTCTGGTGCGCAGTGGCGGCTCGCCGGTGCAGGTGGTGCTGGGCGGCCCGAACTATGAGGACTTGCAGGACTGGCGCGATCGATTGATGGCGCGCATGGAGAGCAATCCCGGTTTGTTCGGGGTCGATTCCGACTACAAGGAAACCCGGCCGCAGATCCGCGTGCAACTCGATTCCAACCGAGCCGCCGACCTCGGCGTTTCGGTCAACGATGTCGGACGCACACTGGAAACCATGATGGGTGCCCGCCGGGTGACCACCTTCATTGACGACGGCGAGGAGTACGACGTGATCCTGCAAGCGCAGGACAGCAACCGCGCCTCGCCGACCGATCTGGCCAATCTGTATGTCCGTGCCCGAGGTGGCCAACTGGTGCCCCTGGCCAATGTCGTCACCCTGACCGAACTGGCCGAGCCTGGTCGGTTGAACCGCTTCAACCGACTGCGGGCGATCACCGTATCGGCCAACCTCAGTCCCGGCTACACCCTGGGCGAAGCTCTGAACTGGGTCGAGCAGACCGCTCGCGAAGAACTGCCGCAGACCGCGCAGATCGATTTCAAGGGCGAGTCGCGCGAGTATGTGCAGTCCGGCAGCGCGGTGATCTTCACCTTCGTGATGGCCCTGCTGGTGGTGTACCTGGTGCTGGCGGCGCAGTTCGAGAGCTTCCTGCA
>DIHI01000139.1:4399-4639 GCA_002420085.1 Lysobacterales bacterium UBA5700
CCGTTCACCATCATGCTGACCGTTCCGCTGGCGGTGCTCGGCGCCTTGCTGGGGCTGGTCATCACCGGATCCACGCTCAACCTGTTCAGCCAGATCGGCATCGTCATGCTGGTCGGACTGGCGGCCAAGAACGGCATCCTGATCGTCGAGTTCGCCAACCAGCGGCGCGATGCCGGCCTGCCCGTACTCGAAGCCATCCTGGACGCCTCGGAAACCCGACTGCGGCCGATCCTGATGACC
>DIHI01000053.1:0-22429 GCA_002420085.1 Lysobacterales bacterium UBA5700
AACCCGAACTTTTCGTGCTCGGTACCGATCCGCCAGGCCGAGGGCGGCTTGTTCCCGGACTCGATGTAGTCAATCAATTGCCGCCGGTCGGTCAACGGCTGCGGATCGGAGGTGCTCGGTCCTGACACGGGAGTCCTTCACAGTGGCTGATGGGCGATGCGGGGATGGGGCCGCTCCAACCCGCTAGTGTAGAGGTCACCCCGTGAAGGAATAGGGTCATGCGACAATCGCCAAGGGCCGATCGTACATCCCGGCCGGGGCGGTCCCGCCGACCGATCCCGGCAGCGTGTCGTGCCGGGACTGCGGGCCAGGGGCAGGCTCTGACTCTGGGTCAGGCAGGGTCGGATGGGGTCGGCATCGCAGGCGGGTCGAACAGCCATCCCGCGATGACCGCTCGGGCCGAGTCCAGACCGATCCGCCCGGGTGCCGAGAACACCTGCACCCCGACCGGATGTCGATAGCGCTGGCGCAACGCCGCTCCGACTTCGGCACAGGCACGCAGTTGCTGGCCGCGCCCGAACTTGTCGGCCTTGGTCAGCAGGCAATGGGTCGGCAGGGCGCGATCGGCGGTGTAGTCGAGCATCTTCAGATCGAACTCGCGCAGGGGATGGCGGATGTCCATCACCACCACCAGCCCGACCAGGGCCTGGCGGTTGCGGAAGTAGCCGTTGATGAATTCCTGCCAGTGGGCGCGCAGCTCACCCGGCACCTTGGCATAGCCATAGCCGGGCAGATCGACCAGATAACGCCGTTCGGCGACCTCGAAGTACACCAGTTGCTGGGTCCGGCCGGGCGTCTTGGAGGTCCGCGCCAGACTGTTCTGACCGCACAGGGCATTGAGTGCGCTCGATTTGCCGGCGTTGGAGCGGCCGGCGAAGGCGACTTCGCGGCCGTCGTCGGATGGCAGTTGCCGGGGCAGGTGAGCGGCCAGCAGGTAGTGTGCGGACTGGAGCGGATTGGTCATCGTGCCGGCAATCTGAAACCGTGAGGATGCCCAGCTTACCTCCCCGACCGGCGATCACGGGCCGATCACAGGCTGATCACCGATCGAATCCGGATCGATTTCGCAGCGAATTGCCAGCGATTGCGGCCCATTTCGTGCCGGGCTGCCGGAATCCGCCGTTGCGATTCGTTGACCCTGGCCGGTCGCCGCTGGGATAATCCCCGTCTTGCGTCCGGCCGGTCGGTCGGACAGCGGACCGTTTTTCCCTTCCGCACCGAATCCCGTTCCGGAGCTCGCACCATGAGTCTGTCCCGTTCCATTGGCCCGGCCTTGCTTGCCGCGACCGCCCTTCTGTTCGGCGCCCTGATCGGCGTCCCGGCGTCGGCACGGCAGGATGGCACCACCGTGGTGGCTGCCGAAGAGTCGCAACCGGCGCAGGTGGCCGAGCTGACCGACGCCCACGCCCAGGCCGCAGCCGGCGATCCGGCCGCTGGCCAGAGCAAGGCGGTCGTCTGTTCTGCCTGCCACGGCATGGATGGCAATTCCGCTGATCCGCAGTATCCCAAGCTGGCCGGTCAGCACGAGCGCTACATCGCCCGTCACCTGGCCCTGTTCAAGAGCGGTGAGCGCGAGAACGCGATCATGCTCGGCTTTGCTGCCACCCTGTCGGCCCAGGACATGCGGGACATCGGCGCCTTCTACGCTGGTGGTACGGTGAAGCCCGGTCTGGCCGACGAGACCGTGGTCGACACGGGGCCGTACAACGGCAAGCGGTTCTATGAGATCGGTCAGGCCATCTATCGCGGTGGCATCGCCAAGCGCGGCATTCCGGCCTGTGGCGCCTGCCATGGCCCGACCGGCAGCGGCAACCCCGGTCCGTCCTACCCGGCCCTGGCCGGCCAGCACGCGCGCTACACCGCCGACATGCTGCGGCGCTACCGCGATGGTGCGGTCTACGGCCATGGCGAGCGCGGCAACAAGGTCATGTCGGAAGTCGCCCAGGATCTGACCGACCAGGAAATCGACGCCCTAGCCAGCTACATCGAGGGTCTGTATCCATCCGACAGCGCCGCCCTGCCGCGTTGAGGCAAGGGTTCAGCATCGTCCCGCTACCTTCTGACGTTCCGACAACCTGGAGAGTCCCATGTCCGCGATCCGTCGTTTTCTCGCCGCCACCGCCTTGCTGCTGCCGGTGCTTGCCAGCGCGCAGGCGTTGCCGGAGCCGGTTCAGGATCTCGACTACGTCGTCATCGAATCCGCCCAGCCGCTGAACGGCAAGCCGGGTCGCATCGAAGTGGTCGAAGTGTTCGGCTATAGCTGCATCCACTGCGCCCGGTTCGAGCCGATCGTGCAGGCGTGGAAGAAGAAGCTCCCGGAGGACGTCGATTTCATCTATGTCCCGCTGTCCAACGGCGGCGCCTGGGAAACCTTTGGCCGTACCTACTATGCCGCCGAAAGCCTGGGTGTTCTGGACAAGTCGCATCAGGCCCTGTTCGACGCCATCCACGTCAGCAAGTCGATCACCGCGCTCGACCAGATTCCGGGCTTCTTCGAGCAGTTCGGCATCGAGGCCGAGACCTTCAAGTCGACCATGGAGAGCACCGGCGTCAACATCAAGATCGCCAAGGCCAAGCAGGTGGTACCGCGCTGGCGGGTCGAAGCCACCCCGACCCTGGTCATCAACGGCAAGTACAAGCTGATGGCCTCGGTTCGTGGCCTGGAAGGCATGCTGGCCACAGCCGACTGGCTGATCGACCGCGAGCGCGCCGCACACGCCGGCGCCGGTAACTGACCCGCAAGCGCGACCGGTGGCCGGGGTTCAGCCCCGGCCCCGGCCAAGCCGCCGGAACCGGTCTCGCGCCAGCAACCGATGGCACGCACCGAACTCAGTCTGCTCAGTTGCAACATCCAGGCCGGATCGAGCACATCGCGCTACCGCGAGTACCTGACCCGTGGCCTCAATCACCTCCTGCCGATCGGCAAGCGCGACAGCCTCGACAGCATCGCCGAACTGGCCCGCGCCTTCGACATCGTCGGCTTGCAGGAATCCGATCCCGGCAGCCTGCGTTCTGGTTTCACCAACCAGACCCACTACCTGGCCGAACGCAGCGGCTTCCCGTTCTGGAGCCATCAACCGAATCGTCGGGTCGGCCGGATCGCTTCCAGCGCCAACGGCCTGCTGTCCCGTTTCGAGCCCAGCGATGTGCGCGACTACGCCCTGCCCGGCAGGTTGCCCGGTCGCGGCGTCCTGGTCGCCCGGTTCGGCAGCGAGCACGATGCCCTGACCGTCGCCATCGCCCACCTCTCGCTCGGCATCCAGTCGCGCCGCGACCAGATCGCCTTTCTCACCGAACTGCTGGCCGACGCCAGCCATGCCGTGCTGATGGGTGACTTCAACTGCCCACCGGATGCAGCGGAAATGCAGGCGCTCTACCGGCACACCCGGCTGCGCCCGCCGATCCAGACCGTGGCGACCTTCCCAAGCTGGCGACCCAGCCGGGCGCTCGACCATATCCTGATCAGCGACACTCTGTCGGTCCTGCACCAACGCGCCCTGCCGGCCGCCCGCTCCGACCACCTCGCGATCGCCGCGACCATCTCCATCCCGACGCACTGCCTGCCCGGCTGAATCGTGCGCTGACATTCACGCGCCGGCCGCATGGCCCGTACCCGCCCGCAATGGCGAAGCTCGACGTGAGGATGGCAGACGGTCACGACGACCCTGGCCAATGCTGTTACAGATCAATGTCGGCTATGCTGACCATGCGCCGCCAGCATGCGGCCTTGATCGCTCATCGGCTGTACCGTCATGAACCCTGCCAATCACGCCCATGCCAGTTGTCTGTGCGGTGCGGTCCGCATCCACGCCGAACTGCCCAGCCTGTGGCTGGCGCACTGCCATTGTTCGATGTGCCGTCGCGCGCATGGCGCGGCCTTCGTCACCTGGGTCGGCTTTCCCGCCGAGCGTTGCCGGATCGATGATCCAGATCGCGCACTGCGCTGGTTCGCCTCATCTGCCGAGGCCGAGCGTGGCTTCTGCGCCCGGTGTGGCAGCAGCCTGGCCTTCCGCTCCTCGCGCTGGCCGGGTGAATTGCACGTGAGCGTCGGCAATTTCGATACGCCCCTGGACCGGACACCGCAGGCACACGTGTTCTGGGATGCCCATGTCGCCTGGGCAGCGGTCGACCCGAACGACGGTCTGCCGCGCAAATCGACGGTCGGCACTGCCTGATCGCGGATCGGTGCCCGGAAGCCCGAGCGCCGATCCGCAATCACGATCGACTCAGGCGTTGACCGCCCGCACGGCCGGCCGGCGGTCGTGGAACTGCTCTTCCTCGGTCGAACCGCGCAAGGCCACGGTCGAGGACTGGCCGCCCTGGATGGTCTGGGTGACCGTGTCGAAGTAGCCGGTGCCGACTTCACGCTGGTGCTTGACGGCGGTGAAGCCGCGCTCGGCGGCAGCGAATTCGGCCTCCTGCAACTCGACGAAGGCGCTCATCTGGCGGCGGGCGTAGCCGTGGGCGAGGTTGAACATGCCATAGTTGAGCGCGTGGAAACCGGCCAGGGTGATGAACTGGAACCGATAGCCGAAGCCGGCGATGGTCTTCTGGAAACCGGCGATGGTGGCATCGTCGAGGTGCTTCTTCCAGTTGAAGCTCGGTGAACAGTTGTAAGCCAGCAGCTTGCCTGGGAACGCGGCATGAATCGCCTGGGCGAATTCGCGAGCGAAGCCGACATCGGGCTTGCCGGTCTCACACCAGATCAGGTCGGCATAGGGCGCATAGGCCAGGCCCCGGCTGATCGACTGTTCCAGCCCGTTGCGGGTCTTGAAGAAGCCCTCGACGGTGCGTTCGCCGGTGCAGAACGGTCGATCGTTGGGATCGATGTCGGAGGTGAGCAGGTCGGCCGCCTCGGCATCGGTGCGGGCGACGATCAGGGTCGGGACATTGCAGATATCGGCCGCCAGCCGGGCCGCAACCAGTTTTTCGATCGCCTCGCGGGTCGGCACCAGCACTTTGCCGCCCATGTGGCCGCATTTCTTGACGCTGGCGAGTTGATCCTCGAAATGCACGCCGGCTGCGCCGGCCTCGATCATCGCCTTCATCAGCTCGAAGGCATTCAGCACCCCGCCAAACCCGGCTTCGGCATCGGCCACGATCGGCTGCATGAAATCGATGCTGTCGTCGCCCTCGGCGTGATGCAACTGATCGGCGCGCAGCAGGGTGTTGTTGATCCGCTTGACCACCTGCGGCACCGAATTGGCCGGGTACAGCGATTGATCGGGATACATCTCACCGGCCAGATTGGCATCGGCGGCAACCTGCCAGCCGGACAGATAGATCGCCTTGAGGCCAGCCTTGACCTGCTGCATCGCCTGGTTGCCGGTCAGGGCGCCCAGCGCGTTGACGAAATCGTGTTGGTGCAGGCTGTTCCAGAGCTTCTCGGCACCCAGGCGGGCGATCGAGTGCTCGACCGGCACGGTGCCGCGCAATCGAACGACATCGGCAGCGCTGTACGGGCGGGTGATGCCCTGCCAGCGCGGATCGGTGGCCCATTGCTGCTGGAGTTGTTCTGCGGTTGGGAGCGCGTGGGTCATTAGGGTGTCCTCTGGGTGGGGAGTCGTCGGTGCCGTCCCGGCTCTGCGCGTGGCGATCGACCGACCGGGTCGCGTCCTGCCGGCAGCAGGGTCGGTGGAGCGGTCGGTACGTCTGCCGTTGGCTCGCTTCGGATGGTCTGGACCAGGATCGAAGCGCTTGGCCGGGTGAGGCTGGTTCGCAGGGGGTGCCTGCCTGACCACGGTAGTCCTCCGGTCAGTATTTGACAAACCAAAGTTTTGAATAGCAGACATAAGTTCCGCTGATATAAGTCTGGTTTATGATTGGCCGGTAGATGGTCAGCCACCCCGATGGCAGCCTGAAGTCTCTTGATGAAGGTACACAGCGGACCATGTCCGACGCGATTCCATCCCCGTACTACAAGGGCGAGCGCCTGAAGTCGCTGCGGGCGTTCTGCCAGATCGCCCGCCTGGGCTCGGTTTCCCGTGCCGCCGAAGCGCTGTTCGTGAGCCAACCGGCCGTGAGCCTGCAATTGAAGGCGCTGGAAGGCAGCTTCGGCGCCCGTCTGTTCGAGCGCATCGGCCGCCGACTCAACCTCACCCGCGAAGGCGAGATCCTCTACGAACTGGCACGCCCCCTGGTCGAACAGTTCGACAGCCTGGAAGACCGCTTCCGATCGCGGGTCAGTGGCCTGTCGGCCGGCGAGTTGCACATCGCCGCCGGCTCATCGACCATCCTCTACCTGCTGCCGCCGCTGGTTCGCGCGTTCAGGGCGGCGTTTCCGGACCTGCGCATCGAAATTCGCAATGTCACCGGCGTCGATGGCATGGCCCTGGTTCGGTCGGATGCGGTCGATTTTGCCATCGCCACCCTGTTGGAAACCCCGCGCGACCTCGACTACACCCCGTTGTACCGCTTCGATCAGGTGCTGATCACCGCCCCCGATCACCCGCTGGCGCACAAGACCGAGATCCGGCTCGAAGACTTCTCCTCGCATGGCCTGATCCTGCCACCACGCCGACCAACGACCAACCGACTGGTCGAACTGGTCTTTCGTCAGCACCGGGTGCCCTACCAGGTGACACTGGAAGTCGGCGGCTGGGAGATGGTCAAGCAATATGTCGCCATGGGGCTGGGCATCTCGATCGTCACCCGCTTCTGCGTGACCGAGGCCGACCGCGAGCGTCTGGTGGTCCGTGATCTGCCCGGCCTGTTCCCCGCCCGAAGCTATGGCGTGGTCAGCCGCAAGGGCAAATACCTGAGCGTGGCCGCCTGCAAGTTTCTCGACCTGGTCAAGCCCGGCTTCAGTCCCGGCTGCACCGCCGAGGATGCGGCGCCACCGCAACCCTGATCCAGACCGGCAGTCACCGCTGCCACGACCCGTAGCCAGCCAGAGTGCATTCACCCCATGGCCTTCGACGCCTTCGCCTTGATCGTTGCAATGCTCGCACTCGGCATGCTGCTCGGCCGAACCGGCACCCTGGATGCGACCGGCGCGGACGCGCTCAATCGGGTGGTCCTGTACATCTGCCTGCCGGCCGCCGTGCTGCGCTACGCACCGCAGCTCACGCTCGAACCCACCCTGCTCGGCGTGGTCGCGGTGCCCTGGTTGCTGTTGGTTCCGATCGTACCGCTGATCGTCTGGTTGGGCGGACGGATGGCCTGGCGCCGGGACCAGACCGCCGCCCTGCTGGTGCTGGTGCTGCTCGGCAATACCTCGTTCATCGGCTACCCGCTGATTCGCGCCCTGCTCGGCGATGGCGCATTGCCCTATGCCGTGGTCTACGACCAGTTCGGCAGCTTCCTGATCATCAGCAGCTACGGACTGTACGTGTTGGCCCGCTACAGCGGCGAACATCGCCCATCGCCCGGCGAGATCGCCAGGCGTGTACTGCGTTTCCCACCCTTCATCGCCTTGCTGCTCGCCTTCAGCGTAATGCCTGCCGAACCGCCCGAGTTCATCGCCAACGGCCTGCAGAAATTGGCCGATGCCTTGCCCCTGCTGGCCATGCTCGCCATCGGCGTCACCCTGCGTTTGCGGCTTCCGACCAGCGAACGCCAGCCACTGGCGATCGGCCTGGTCTTGAAGCTGGCGATCATGCCCGGCCTGGCCTGGCTGCTGGCGATCGCCCTCGGCCTGCCCGAGCTGATGCTGCGCGCCGCCGTGCTCGAATCAGCGATGCCTCCGATGGTCACCGCCGCCGCCCTGGTGATCGCCCATCGCTTGGCACCGGCCCTGGCATCGGCGATGATCGGCTACGGCATCGCCGCCGCCCTGTTGACCGTACCCGCCTGGGCCTGGCTGTTGGCACGGCACCCGGTCTCGGGCTGATCGCCACGGCCCGCCCACGCCGACCCACGGCAACCGTTCCGCGAATCGGTGCAAGCCTGATCCGAGCCAGCCGATAGCCATGCGAGCGGCGTTGCGCTGATTTCAGCCCGCCGCTCTCAATCCGCCGGGACCGTGCGGGTGCTGGCCCAGGCGCGCAGGGCTTCGACCTTTTCGGCCATCAGCACCGACAATGGGCGGGTGCTGGACAGTTCTTCGAGCAGGTGGGTGCCGTCGAGCGGGGTGCGTGCGGCGTGGGCGGCGTAGGTGGCGGACACGATCGCCTGTTCGATCTCGGCGCCAGAGAATCCGTGCGAGGCGGCGGCCAGCCGGTCGATCGGAAATCGGCTCGGGTCGAGTCCGCGCTTGCCCAGGTGGATGCGGAAAACCTCGGCGCGCACCTCAGGCGAGGGCAGATCGACGAAGAAGATTTCGTCGAAGCGACCCTTGCGCAGCAGCTCTGCCGGCAGGTGATCGACCTGATTGGCGGTGGCCACCAGAAACACCCTCGACTTCCGTTCGGCCATCCAGGTCAGCAGATAGCCGAGCACCCGGCGCGAGACGCCGCCGTCGGAACTGCCGGCGTCGGCCAGCCCTTTCTCGATCTCGTCCATCCACAGCACGCAGGGCGCGAGTTGTTCGACCGAGGCCAATGCGTCCCGCAGATTTTTTTCGGTCTCGCCGTGGTACTTGTCGTACAGGGTTCCGAAATCGAGCCGCGCCAGGGGTACGCCGAAGCCGCCGGCAACCGCCTTGGCGGCCAGTGATTTGCCGCAACCCTGCACGCCGAGCAAGAGCACGCCCTTGGGCGGGTCGAGTCCGGGCGGTGCGCGATCATCGACGAACACCGCACGACGCTGTTCGATCCAGCGTTTCAGGCGAGCGGCGCCCGCGACATCGGCGAAGCGGGCGGTGTCGTACTCGAAGTGCAGATGTCCGCTGCGGTTGAGCAACTCGAACTTGAGCGTGGCCAGCCGGGGCAGATCCTCGGACGAGATCAGGCCGTCGTCGTAGATCAGATGTCGGGCGATTCGTCGGGCCTCGGCCAGACTGAGTCCGCGCAGGTTGCGGATCAGCGCGTCCTTGGCGAGCGCGTCGAACTCCACCCGACGGCCGCCGTGCTCGCGGGCATAGCCGGCCATTTCCTCGCGGACCATCTTGCGCAGGGCGGCTTCGTCGGGCAGGCGCAGGGAAAACCGGGCCACGATGTGTTCGAGTTCGGCGGGTACTTCGACCTTCGGGCCGACCAGCACCAGCACGTGCGGCTGGCTGTCACGACGCTGGGCGATGTCGCGCATCAGGCGTTGATGGCTGGCGTAGCCGATGTAGGGATGGAAGTCGAACAACAGGTAGATTCCGCGCTGATCAGCGTCCTTGATCGCACGCAGTACGGCACTGGAGTCGGGCGGCAGATCGGCGATCGGCTGTTCGCCGTCGATGTCGATCCGACGCATTCCCTCTGTGATGCTCCACCGATACAATGGCCGCCAGACATGCATCAGGGCATGCCGGAACAGGTCGGTCACCCGCACTTCGTCAGGCGTTTCTATCGCGATCAGTGGTGTGTTGGCGCGGATCAGTGCGCACAGGTCGTTGAGTTCGCTCATGGAGGGCTCTCGGCGAAACCGGGCAACGATAACAGACCCGTGCGCGCCACGGCTCGGCCATGCCGATCATCCCCGGTAGTTCCGGTCCATTCCCTTCGGCCGCCCGCGTTCGCCCGCCCATCACTCGAATCGCTCATGACCTCGACCCTCTGCCGCTGCCTGCTGATCTGCATCGCCATCTTCGTTGTCACTGCCGGCGGTGCTGCGGCATCTGACGATCTGATCCACTTGCGGGATGGTGAGGCAGCCTACAGCGAGTTCGAGGCCCGCAAACAGGTCATCTACGACGAGATCAATCGGCGATTCGCCGAAACCCGTGCCGCCAATCCGGACGACGTCGATCTGGCCATCGCACACTGTCAATTCCTCGACCTGATGTCCGATGAGAGCTTCGGCGGGCTGGAGGAGTCCATTTACGACCAGGCCGACGACTGCGATGAAGGGTTGAAACTGAGCTGGCCGGATGCGCCCCAGGTTCGGATCCGCTCGGCGAGCAAGTTCTACAGCGAGCACACCAGTGAGGATGCCGAGGCCCTCTGGCAGACAGCCGAGACCTGGCCGGATGCGCAACGACGTGAACTGGCCTATGGCCTGCGCTGGGTCTACTGGAATGCCGGCGACAACCACCGGGCCGGTGCGATGGCGGTCCATGCGGTCCAGTTGGGCGACACGCGGGTGCTGACCAATGCGGTCGATCATCTGCTCGCCGAGGACAGGCACGCCGATGCGGCACGTCTGTTCGATGGCCTGCCGGCCGCCGAATTCACCTGGCAGGCCAACCAGCGCATTCGCCAGGCACTGCGACTGCCCGACCCGAGCATCGCGCGTGACGAATTCGATCGCCAGCGGCAGGACGATCACGAGATCGAGCCGATCCTGGCCGCACGGGTGGCGCTGGCGACCGGCGACATCGATACGGCGGAAGCGCTGATCGCCACGATCGAAGGCTTTCCGTCCTCGCTGGAAGCACACGAACTCGGCATCGATCTGGCACTGGCGCGCGACGACTTCAGCCAGGCCGCTGAGCGCATTGCTGCGATCGACACCGAAGAGCTGTTCACCTTGAGCAAGCGTTATCTCGCCCTGGTCCGGCTATCGCCCTGGCACGCCTGGGCGCCGAGCCTGCTGCCGATCACTTTCGTTGCCGTGCTGCTGATCCTCGCGCTCGCCCTGATCCCCGGCCTGCTGCTCGCTCCGGCACATCACCGAGGCCTGATGCTGCGCTTGCGTGGGCACCGCCTGGAGCCCCTGTTCGCCAGTATCGGTCTACGCCACGCCTGGTTCGGATTGGCGATGATGCTGGTGGCGCAGGATGTGTTCTTCCTGTTTGTCGATCCGAATGGGATCGATGTACTTTTCAGTGATGATCCGGAGGTCTCGCTGGCCAGTCGGTCGATCAGCGCGCTCGCGGCGAGCCTGCTCTGTCTGCTGGCAGTCCGCCGACTGAGCCGGCACGAGTGGCTCGGCCAGCGCACGCACCGACTGGAAGGACTGCTGGCCGCTCTCGCGGCCTGGGGGGCGGTCTATGCCGTGACCCTGATCAACAACGTCGTGCTCGATTTCTACACCAACGGTGCCGACACCTCGACCGAACAGACCCGAGTGATCCGCTCGATGATCGAGGCCGGCCTGTCCGACTACGGATTGTGGCCGACCCTGTTGAGTCTGGCGGTGCTGACACCGATCTTCGAGGAACTGGTCTTCCGGGTGCTGCTGCTCGGTGGCCTGACCCGGCATATCGGCTTCGCCTGGGCCAATGTCAGCCAGGCCATCCTGTTTGCCGCCATCCATTTCGATCTGCCACGCTTCGCCTTCTATTTCACCATGGCCCTGCTGGCCGGTTGGCTGGTCCGCCGCTACCGCACGATCTGGCCGGCAATCCTGCTGCATGCCTTGATCAATGGGCTGGCAGTGACCATCGCCAGTCAACCCTGATGGCGGATTCACACGGCATCCCCCTGGCGTGAATCCACTCGGGCGGAGCGCTCGACCTCGAACATCTTGACGGAGGTCACCATGATCGGGCTACCATGCGCTCCGTCGCGCTACCGGCCGTGCGACCGGTCCGAACGATAACGATAACGACATCAGGGGGGTGGCCAATGCAGACGAGCGAAGCGAGCGAGACGATTCCCAACCAATCGGCAGCGATGCCGGTCGAGGTCAGCCACACCGTCCAGTTCACCGGCGAAGCGGGTGAGTTCTTCCGAATCTGGATCGTCAATCTGATGCTGACCGTGCTGACCGTCGGGATCTACTCGGCATGGGCCACGGTCCGGACCCGACGCTACTTCTACGCCAACACGCGGTTGACCGGCCATGCCTTCGAGTACCTGGCCGAACCGCTCCAGATCCTGCGTGGCCGCCTGATCGCATTCGCGGTCACGGCTGCCTACGTCGGACTCGGCCAGTTCGCGCCGCTGTGGTCACTGGCGATCCTGGCCGGGCTGTTCCTGCTGATGCCATGGATCGTGATCCTGAGCCTGCGCTTCCGAGCGCGCAATTCGGCTTGGCGCGGGCTGCGCTTCCAGTTCGTCGGAGACACGACCGGCGCCGTGGTCAACTTCCTGCTGCTGCCGATCCTGGCCGTGTTCACGTTCGGCTTGAGCTACCCCTGGAGCAAGAGTCGGCAACAGGACTACATCGCTAGCGGTCATCGGTTCGGCGGTCGCGGATTCACCTTCAGGCGCGATGTCGGCGAGTATTACGCAGTCTATCTGATCGCCCTGATCCTGCTGACCGGCGGGGTGGTGCTGGCAGTCCTGCTTGGATTACTGCCCATGATCGGCCCACTGCTGGCGATGATCGTGTTCTACCTCGTCTATTTTCTGTTCTTCGCCTACATCATGGCCCGGATCGGCAACCTGTTCTGGAACAATCTTCGCCTTGATGGCCATCGTTTCGAGTCGCGTCTGGATCCGACCCGCCTGGCGTGGCTGTATTTCAGCAACACGGTCGCGATTGCCTTGACCATCGGCCTGGCGATTCCGTGGGCCTTGATCCGGATGGCGCAGTATCGTGCCGAGTGCCTGAGCCTGATCGCCGACGGCTCGCTCGATGACTATGTCGCCGAAGCCGGCAGCGAAGTCGGTGCGACCGGCTCGGAACTCGGCGAGGTGCTCGAACTCGATCTCGGCCTGTGAGCCCGTCGATGCAGGCTCGCTGGTGCGACGGCCGGACCAGCCGGGTCGATGCGGTGCGCATCGGGCTGGTCGGCGGGCTGCTGGAAATCGTGTTCGAGAACGGCGAGCGTCGGCACTATCCGAGCACATCGGCCCGCCTGCTGGCGCCGCTCGGCCGGACCGAGCGGATCATCCGGCTGGCCGACGGCGCCAGCCTGAGTCTGGCCGACTGCCCGGAACTGGCGCAGTGGTTCCCGGATTCCGATCCCGTCCAGCGCATCGTCCACTGGTTCGAGCGAAGCTGGCCGACGGTGCTGGTGGCCGTCGTGCTGCTGCTGGCCAGCCTGTTTGCGTTCCAGCAGTGGCTGATCCCCGGCGCTGCGCGGGCGGTGGCCGAGCGGGTTCCCGCCGAAATCGAGGCACTCGCCGCCCGCCACACCCTGGCCCTGCTGCAGGATCGCCTGTTCAAGCCATCGCAACTGGCTGAATCCCGGCGGTCGGCGATCACCGCGCAATTCCAGGCACTGGTCGCCGACCTGCCGCGTGGCGATGACTATCGCCTGCTGTTCCTCGCGGCCCCGGAACTCGGCGCCAATGCCCTGATGCTGCCCGACGGCACCACCATCCTGACCGATGAAATGGTCGAACTGGCGGCGTCGGATGCCGAACTGCTGGCCGTGCTCGCCCACGAGGCCGGCCATCACGAACATCGGCACGGCATGCGTCTGGCCCTGCAAAGCATGGCCCTGCTGGCCGCGATCGGCATCGCCACCGGTGATGCCGGTTCGGCTGCGTCGATGGCCAGCAGTGTCGGTCTGGTGCTGATCGAGAATGGCTATTCGCGCGACTTCGAGCGTGAGGCCGATGCGTTCGCGACGGCACTGCTGACCCGCAATGGCCATCCGGCCAGCGCGCTCAGCGACATCTTCGCACGCATGCTGGAACAGCACGGCGACGCGCTCGACACCGGCCTGCTGGGCTACTTCTCGACCCATCCAAGCACGGCTGAACGGATCGAAGCGGCTCGCCGCGCCAATGCCCAACGCAGTGACACCGAGGACGGCACCGATGCCGCGCAGCACTGAGCGGTGGTGGCGCGGGGCCGCTGGCCGCTGGGGTGCGGTCGATGGCGTGCTGCCGTCCGATCACCCGAACCACCACGACAGCCGGTCTACCGACGCCCGCGTCATGACCGGGTGTCACCCGCCCCATCGGGGCACCATCGGGCAACCTCGCCCATCATCGAAACTGGAGCGCATATGGAATGGTTCATGCAAGCACTACGCAAATACGCCGTTTTTTCCGGCCGGGCACGGCGGAAGGAATACTGGTTCTTCATGTTGTTCTCGGTGCTGATCTCGATCGCCCTGATGGTTCTCGACACATCGATCGGTCTGGCGACGGACGGCGGCATCTACCTCGGCTTCTATCTGCTGTTCTCACTGGCGATCCTGCTGCCGTCCCTGGCCGTGGCCGTGCGTCGTCTGCATGATGGCGATCGCACGGGCTGGTGGGTCTTGATCGGCTTTGTCCCGTTGATCGGCGCTCTTGTGCTGCTGGTGTTCATGGTCCAGGACGGCACGCGCGGCGACAATCAGTACGGCCCCGACCCGAAGGCGGCTGGCTGACTGTGCCGTCGAAGACCGGCCCCGGCGCAGGCGCGTCGGGGCCGGTGGCAGGACGCAGGAAGACGCCCGGTTCGGCTCAGCCGTGCTTGCCCGGCTGCCAGCCGGATCCGGCCAGGTGATCGTTGGCCAGGTCGCGGGCACCGGCTTCGAGGGTGGTGCCCATGCTGTCATTCCAACGGTTGAGGTAGCCGAACAGGGCGACCACGCCGAGCATCTCGACGATCTCGTCATCGCTCCAGTAGCGTCGCAGGTTCTCGGCGATCTCGTCATCGACGGCATTGGGTACCGACGCAGCCGCGACCGCGAAATCGAATGCGGCGCGCTCGGCGTCGCTGAACAATGGACTGGTGCGGTATTCCCAGATTGCGGCGAGGCGCTGATCGCTGGCGCCATAGCGCTTGGCCGCCAGGGCGGTGTGGGCCTGGCAGTAGCGGCAGCCGGCCGACAGGCTGGCCAGATAACCGATCAGGCGCTTCTGCTCGCTGGTGACGCGGCCATGGTTGGCCATTACCGCCTTGTTGAGGCCGATGAAGGCCTTGGCGATTTCCGGCCGACGCTGCATGGTGAGCACGCTGTTCGGTGTGAAGCCGAGGGTTTCGTCGAAGAAGGCAGCGAGCGCGTCAACTTCGGGCGAGCTGCCTTTCTGAAGTGGTGCAACCAGGGCCATGATGAACTGTCCAGTGGCAATGGGCGCGAGGCGCGGGCCGAGGATTATATTGCAGGTGCAACTGCGAAACACGGAGATGAACCGCGAATTTCAACCCATCAAAAGGCCATCATCGAGCGCCTTCTGGAGTCGGTCGAGCAGTTCCAGCAACAGCACCTGCTCGCCTTTGGTGAACAGCGAGCGACAGCGCTCGCCCGACCAGACCAGCCGGGGAATGATCTCCGAGCACTGTTGTTCGCCGTCCAGGGACAGTTTGATCCACATGCTGCGGCTGTCGGCCTGGTTGGGCTGGCGCAGGCAGAAGCCGAGTTCGGTCAGGCGATCGACCGCACGGGTGATGGTCGCCCGGTCCATGGCCGTCAGGTCGGCCAGTTGGGTCGGTGTCAGCGGTCCGTGCAGGCCGAGCATCGCCAGCACGCGCCATTCGCGGCCGGAAAAATCCTTGTCGCGAACATAGCGGTCGGTGGTCGAGCGGCGGATCGAATTCGAGAGATGAGCGATCCGGTATGGGATGTGTTTGTCCAGGTCCAGATCGGTGTACGCCTGCACGTCCGGCCCCTCCCCAGTGGCCGGCGGCAGTTGCTGCTTGGGTTTCACGAAACCCCCCGCTATTGAGAATTCAATTTGCGCATGCTAACACTGCTGGCCACGGCCGATCCGCATCGGACGGCCGATCGCAGACGCCATCCGGGGGAGGCACCATGTTCGAGTTTCGCAAGAGATTCTTTCTGCACCAAGTGACCGCCTGCCTGGCGGTGACCGGCCTGGTCAGTCCATTCGCCCAGGCGGCCGACCCCGGTGCGCCGACGTCGAGCGACGATGGCATCCGGGCCGCGCAACTGGACACCATCACGGTCAGTGCCCAGAAGCGCGAGGAAGACCTTGCCACGGTGCCACTCTCGGTCAGCGCGGTGACCGGTGACGAACTGGCCCGCCGTGGTGCCATCGACACTTCGGCACTGGCCACCCTGGCGCCGAACGTCAATGTGTCCAGCGAAACCCAGCGCGACTCGGTGTTCATCACCATCCGCGGCGTATCGGGCACCGACATCCGCAACGAGGCCGATCCGACCACCGCCTTCCACATCGATGGCGCCTACGTGACCCGCCTGTCTGGCGCGGGCGCCTACTTCTACGATCTCGACCGGGTTGAAGTGCTGCGCGGCCCACAGGGCACCCTGTACGGCCGCAACAGCACCTCCGGCGCGGTCAATCTGGTCTCGCGTCGGCCGAGCGGGCAGTTCGAGGGCTACCTGACCGGCACGGTTGGCAGCGATGCCCTGGTGCGCACCACCGGTGCGGTCAATGTCCCGATCCACGATGATCGGCTGGCCCTGCGGGTGGCCTTCCTGACCGAGGACCGCGACGGTTTCCGCGACAACGGTCCACAGGTGGGCGGCGATGGCGATGACGCCGACAGTGTTTCGGTGCGTGCCCAGCTCGGTTTTTCGCCGAACGATGCGCTCGACCTGCTGCTGGCGGTCGAGAGCTACGACCGCAAGGGGGTTGGCGGTGTCCAGGGCTTCCTGCCCTTTCCGGGCAATCCCAATCCGCAGGTGGCGATCACCGATCGCGAGCGTTTTCCACTCGACAGCCAAGGCGTGCGCGACATCTCAGACGATGCCCTGCGCTATCAGGCCGATTACGATTTCGGTCCGGCCCGCTTGACCTACCTGTTCTCCTGGCGCGATTCCGAACGTGAACTGTTCGAGGATCTCGACGGCACCGCCGTTTCGGACTCCACCCTGGCTGAGGATTTCCGTTCGATCGCCAAGACCCACGAACTGCGTCTGGCCTCGCCGGATGGCCAGCGCTTCGAGTGGATGATCGGCGGCTTCTACCTCGACGAGACCATCGACAGCCTGTTCAACATCCAGATTCCGACCGTCATCCCGGCCTTCTCGCGGCTCGATTTCGATTTTCTCGATCGCAACCAGAGCAATGAATCCTATGCCTTCTTCGGCCAAGGCACCTGGGCGATCGCCGACCGGCTCAATCTGACCGCCGGTCTGCGCTGGACCAAGGACGAGAAACGCAAGCCCGACAGCGCCCAGATCATCCGGCGCCGCGATGCCGCCGGTCCGCCACCGTTGACCGTGATCTCACAGAACCAATCGGCGGAGTGGGACAAGGCCACCTGGCGGGTCGCCCTCGACTACGCGCTCGACGACGACCACCTGCTCTACGCCAGTGCCGGAACCGGCTACAAGTCGGGTGGCTTCAATCGCGGCACCAGCCAGGCGATCTACGACCCGGAAACCGTGCTCGCCTTCGAGGTCGGCAGCAAGTCGAGCCTGTTTGACCGACGGCTGCGGCTCAACCTGTCGGCGTTCTACTACGACTATGAGGATCTGCAACTGGCCCAGATCGAGACTGGACCGGGCGGCGTGATCGAGAACATCACCCGCAACGCCGCCAGTTCCGAAATCTGGGGTCTGGAGGCCGAAGGCGACGCCATACCGTATCCGGGCGCCCTGCTCAACTTCGCGCTCGGCTATCTGCATGCCGAGTTCGAGCGCTTCCCCAATGTCCTCGACGACCTGACGGGTCAGATCGAGGATCTCAGCGGCAACCGCCTGGTCAACGCCCCGGAGTTCACCGCCACCCTCGGCTTCGAGCCCTACACCTTCGTGTTCAGCAACGGCGCCACCCTGGTTCCGCGCGTGCAGTTGCACTATCAGTCGGCCGCCCACCTGCGGGTTCAGAACAAACCGGAGGACCGCCGCGACGATTTCACCCGGACCGACCTGCGGCTGCGCTACAGCGCGGCCAACGAATCCTGGTTTGCCGAAGCCTATGTCGAGAACCTCGAAGACCGCAGTGTGCTGTCCTCGGTATCGACCGGCACGCTGCGGATCGGGCCGCCGGCACCCAGCTTCAAGGGCACCTTCATGGCGCCGCGCGTCTGGGGACTGGTCCTCGGTGCCCGGTTCTGATGCCCGGTTCTGATTCGCGGCACGAAGAGTGGGTCCGGCGCCGGACGCAGCCGCCTTTGCGTCCCGGCCCGGTATTGCGTTTAATGCACGAAATCGAGACCGGCGAGGGAGAGACACGATGGACATTCTGATCCGAGGCGGCACCGTCGTGGATGCCGAACACAGTTACCGGGCCGATGTCCTGTGCCGGGACGGCACGATCGCAGCGATCGGCCCGGATCTGCCCGCGCCGTCCGGCGCCCAGACCCTGGATGCCGGCGGTCTGCTGGTCATGCCCGGCGGCATCGATCCGCACACCCACATGCAATTGCCGTTCATGGGTACCGTGGCCAGCGACGATTTCTACACCGGCACCGCTGCCGGTCTGGCCGGCGGCACCACCAGCATCATCGATTTCGTCATCCCCAATCCGCAGCAACCGCTGATGGATGCCTTCCAGACCTGGCGCGGCTGGGCCGAGAAGGCCGCCGCCGACTACGCATTCCATGTCGCGGTTACCTGGTGGGACGACAGCGTCCATCGCGACATGGGCATCCTGGCCAACGACCACGGCGTCGCCAGTTTCAAGCATTTCATGGCCTACAAGAATGCCATCATGTGCGACGACGAGGTGCTGGTGAACAGCTTCACCCGCTGCCTCGAACTGGGTGCCTTGCCGACCGTCCACGCCGAGAACGGCGAGCTGGTGTTCCGCTTGCAGAAACAATTGCTGGCGCGCGGCATCACCGGCCCGGAAGGCCATCCGCTGTCGCGCCCGCCCTCGGTCGAGGGCGAGGCGGCCAATCGGGCGATCCGTATCGCCGAAGTGCTCGGCACACCGCTGTACATCGTCCACAATTCGGCCCGTCAGTCGCTGGAGGCGATCGCCCGCGCCCGCAACGAAGGGCAGCGCGTATTCGGGGAAGTGCTGGCCGGCCACCTGCTGATCGACGACTCGGTCTACCGCAATCCCGACTTCACGTTCGCCGCCGGCCACGTCATGAGCCCACCGTTCCGGGCCAAGGAACACCAGGACGCGCTGTGGCAGGGTTTGCAGGCCGGCCATCTGCACACCACCGCCACCGATCACTGCTGCTTCTGTGCCCCGCAGAAGGCGGCCGGCCGCGATGACTTCACCAAGATCCCGAACGGCTGCGCCGGCATCGAGGACCGCATGTCGGTGCTCTGGCACTACGGGGTCGGCAGCGGTCGCCTGACCCCGAACGAATTCGTCCGAGTCACCGCCAGCAATGCCGCGCAGATCTTCAACCTGTACCCGCGCAAGGGCGCCGTGCGGGTTGGATCGGACGCCGACCTGGTGGTCTGGGATCCGAATGCCACACGCACGATCTCGGCCAAGACCCACCACCAGAACATCGACTTCAACGTGTTCGAGGGCCGCACCGTCAGTGGCGTCGCCGTCCACACCCTCAGTCGCGGTCTGCTGGCCTGGACCAATGGCGAACTGCGTGCGGTGCGCGGACATGGTCGCTACCTGCCGCGCCCGACCCATCCGGCCTATTTCGAGGCCAGCCGACGGCGCCAGACCGCAGTCGGCTGAGATCGACCCCGACCCTCACGCCGGAGTCTGCACCAGGCTCCGGCGCAGGCCCAGGTACTGAAGCTCGGCGAACACCGCCACCGCCGCTGCCTGGGTCAAGACGAGGGCCAGACCGACCGCCGTGGGTGCGATCCAATCGCTGAAGACCAGCGCGACACTCGCCAGCACCCACAGGCTGTTGCCGATCACCACCGACCACACCCAAGCCAGCGGCAAACGGCTGTGCAGACCGAGCCAGCCGACCAGAGCACCATAGCCCAGCATGAACACGCCGACCGCCAGCACTCGCTGCGGATCGACCCCGAGCGTGGCCGCCAAGGGTGAGGCGAGCAGACTGGCCAGCACACCGGCCGAGGCACTGCCGAGGGCATCCAGACGCAGGGCGAAGCGCAGCAGTGGGGAAACCGTGAGAGCGTTCATGGGTGGAACTCCGCAGTGGACTGCCGCCAGACTCGCGCACGACTTGCAGCATGTCGATTACCTCCGAGGTAATGTCGCCGCCGCAGCAACGGCGATACGATGGCGCCATGGAACGACAGGCATCAGTGGGCAGCTTGCTGCGTGACTGGCGGCAACGGCGGCGGATGAGCCAACTCGAACTGGCCATTGAGGCCGAGGTGTCGACGCGCCATCTGAGCTTCGTCGAAACCGGACGCGCTCGACCCAGTCGCAGCCTGCTGCTGCATCTCGGCGAATTGCTCGAACTGCCATTGCGCGAACGCAACCGGATGCTCCTGGCTGGCGGCTATTCCCCCGAATACCCCGAACATCGCCTGTCCGAACCGGCATTGGCGAACGCGCTGGACGCGGTTCGCCGTCTGCTCGATGCCCACGACCCATACCCGGCACTGGCGGTCGATCGCCACTGGAATCTGCTGCTCGCCAATCCAGCCGCCCAGCGATTGATGCAGGGCGTGGCACCGGAACTGTTGCACCCCAGGCCCAACGTCCTGCGTCTGACCCTGCATCCCGATGGTCTGGCGTCGGCGATCATCGACCTCGACTCCTGGCGCAGGCACCTGCTGGCCCGCTTGCGCCGGCTGCTGGCACAGACCGATGACCCCGAACTGGCGGCGCTGCACGACGAACTCTCGACCTACCCACCGCCGTCCGGCGAGAGCCCGCCTGCACTCGATCCGGCGCAGATCGGACCGGACCCCCTGGCCACCCCGCATCCGGACATCGTCCTGCCGCTGCGCCTACGCAGCCCGGCCGGCGAACTGGCCCTGTTCGCCACCCTCACCGTGTTCGGCACCCCGACCGACATCACCCTGTCCGAACTGGCGATCGAATCCTTCTTCCCCGCCGATCCGGAAACCGCCGAACGGCTCAGGCAGTTGGCGCGCTGAAACGCCCGTGCCGGACATCCCGTTCAGACGCCCGCGTTCAGGGTCACCGCCAAAGCCCGGCACGCAGCAAGGCAACCGGCCGACGAGGTGCTGCGCTGTCGAGGGTGTGCGTTGAGGTGACGAATGATGTGTTCGTCCCGCCACGCTGCACGATGCCAATGCCCGGACACGGCTGGACACGGTCTGAACGGTTGCAGCCACCCGATCGCCCTCGGCACCGTGGCCTGCGGCAAATAGCCGCGCCACTGTCAACGGCAGTCGCGGATGTGCTGTGATAGCACGTTGTCTCGTGCCGGCACGGGATCGGCTGCGCCAACCCGATGCCGGCCCACTGTCGGCCAGCGAAATCGCCTCCTGCACCCGTCCGGAACCGTGTCCACATGATCCGACTGCTGATCTACCTCCGCTACCTGGCCGTGCTCGGGCAATTGCTGGCGGTGCTGGTGGTGACCCGGACATTGGACCTGCACCTGCCGTTGCCGCCGCTGTACCTGACCATGGTCGGCCTGCTGGCATTCAATCTGCTGGCACATTGGCAGTTCCGGGATCGCACCGAAGCCACATCGACCACCCTGATCGCGCATCTGTGCGTCGATCTGCTGGCCTTGACGGTGATGCTCTACTTCACCGGCGGACCCGCCAACCCGTTCGTTTCGCTGTACCTGGTTCCGGTTGCGTTGGCCGCGATCGCACTCCAGGTCGGGCCGATGCTCGGGGTGTCGCTGCTGTCGGGTGCGCTGTACACCTTCCTGATGTTCCGGCACGTCCCCCTGCCGCACGCCCATGCCGGCGATTTCGATCTGCACGTGACCGGCATGTGGGTCAATTTTCTGCTCAGTGCGGCGATCATGGTGGCGGTGCTTGGTCGGTTCATGGTGATCGTCCGCAATCAGCGCCTGCGTCTGGCCGAGGCGCGCGAACGCGCCCTGCGCGATGAGTCGCTGCTGGCGCTCGGCACCCTGGCCGCCGGAACGGCGCACGAGTTGAACACGCCATTGACGACCATGGGCCTGTTGATCGATTCGATGGCATCCGACCCGAAGACCATCGAGATCGATGATCTGGAAACGCTGTCGATCCAGATTGCCCGTTGTCGGGAGCACGTCCGCACCCTGGCCGACCTCGCCCGCCACGGTGCGATGGGCAAGCCGCATCCGCGCCCGGTGGCGGCCTTCGTGCGCGACTGTCTGGCGCGCTGGCAGTTGCTGCGGCCGGGGGTATTGGTCGAGGCGCATTTCGATGATTCCAGCGAACGGACTGAACTGCTGGTCGATCCGACCCTGCCGCAGGCGCTGATCAACCTGCTCGACAATGCTGCCGATGCCTGCGAGTCGAACGGCGTCCAGGAGCAGGTGACGGTCGAGGTCACCATCGGCCCAGGCCAGGCGGATGTCCGCATCCTCGATCATGGCCCTGGTCCGTCACGCGCCGCCGCCGCCGTCGAAGGGGGTTCGCGCCGCAAGGGGCTGGGCATCGGGCTGCTGATTTCCAACGCCAGCTTCGAGCGGGTCGGCGGTCGGGTCAGCCAACACCCGCGTCCGGGTGGCGGCTGCGTTACCGTGGTCGTTATCCCGATCGGTACTGCGAACCAGGGGCAGAGCCTGCCATGACGACTCTCCGGAAGGTTCTGGTCATCGACGACGATGTCGTGTTCTGCCGGGTGCTGGTCCGTACACTGCGACAGCACGAGATCGAGGTCGAATCCGCCCACGACGGGGCCACCGGTCTGCAGGCGGCGCGGCGGATGCAACC
>DIHI01000053.1:22585-33647 GCA_002420085.1 Lysobacterales bacterium UBA5700
GCGGTCGATGCCATCCATCGCGGGGCCTGGAATTATCTGCCCAAGCCGTTCGACCTGAACATGCTGTTGCGTGCCTTCGAGTACAGCCCGGACGAGGCCGAGCCGGCACCGCCCCCGCCCTCGCCGCTGTCGATGCGTCGGCAGACCTGGGAACACCAGCAGCGGGTGCTGGCCGAATGCGGCGGCAATATCTCGGCCGCCGCACGGGTGCTCGGCATCGATCGGCGCACCCTGCAACGTCGTCTGGCCAAGCGCCCGGCCCGCGAGCGCGGCGAGGACTGACCGGCCAGGCAATGGTCGCCGGCCGACCATCCGATCCGGCGGCGGAGCGGTACGCAACGGGCATGAACCGGCCGCTGGGTGCCTCGGAATCATCGTTTGGACGGCCGGGACTGTGCTTCGGCGCGACCGGCAATTGCGGCAGCGCAGCATATGTGCTTTAGTCGGACACTGCCGGGACAGTGCGCAGAGGGCGGCCGTCCCGACCCCGCCATTCGGAGATTTCCATGCGCCAGCAACGGGCGCGGGGCCTGTACGACCCCGCATTCGAGCACGACAGTTGTGGCTTCGGCCTGATCGCCCAGATCGACGACCGGGCCGAGCGGCGGCTGGTGGTCGGCGCCTTGACTGCCCTGGGCCGGCTGAGCCATCGCGGCGCGGTGGCTGCCGACGGCCTCAGTGGCGACGGCTGCGGCTTGCTGCTGCGTCGGCCGGAAGCCTGGCTGCGGGCGACTGCGGCCGAAATCGGCGTGACGATCGACGACACCGATTCGGCGCGCACCGCTTCCGGCCTGATCTTCCTGCCGCCCGAGTCCGATTCGGCGGCCGAGGCTCGCGCCGCGCTGGAAAGCGAATGCGCGCGGGTCGGTCTGCATGTGCTCGGTTGGCGCCGGATGCCGATCGACGACAGCGTATGCGGCAGCCGTGCCCGCGAATGCCAACCCTGGATCGAGCAGGTTTTCGTGCGGGCGCCGGCCGAGCACACCCTGCGCCGGTTCGAGTTGAACCTGTACCTGGTCCGCCGTCGTACCCGTCAGCGCCTGGGCGCGGAATCGCCGTTCTACGTGGTATCGCTGTCGGCCCAGGTGTTCGGATTCAAGGCGATGGTGCTGGCCGAGCGCCTGGGTGATTTCTACCTCGACCTGCGCCGCGACGATCTTGCCGCTTCGGCTGCCCTGTTCCACCAACGGTTTTCGACCAATACCGCACCGCAGTGGAAGCTGGCCCAGCCGTTCCGCGTGCTGGCCCACAACGGCGAGATCAACACCATCGCCGGCAACCGAGCCTGGGCCCGGGCGCGTCGCACGGTCTGGAAGCCGGACGGGATCGACATCACCGAATTCGATCCGCCGCTGACCATGTCCGGCTCCGATTCCCAGACCCTCGACGAGATGCTGGAGCTGATGCTGGTCGGCGGCATGGATGCGCTCAAGGCGCTGCGCATCCTGATTCCACCGGCGATGCACGCACTGGAGTACTCCGATCCGGATCTGGCGGCGTTCTATGAGTATTACGCCATGCACTCCGAGCCCTGGGACGGACCGGCCGGCATCGTCTTCCTCGATGCCCGCCATGCCGGTTGCATCCTCGATCGCAATGGCCTGCGGCCGGCACGCTGGGCGTTCGGTGCCGAGCGGCATCTGCTGATCGCCTCGGAAGCCGGGGTCTGGGAATTGCCGGGCGGGGTGATCGAGAAGGGTCGGCTCGGGCCGGGCGAAATGATGGCGGTCGATCTGGCCAAGGGTCATCTGCTCGACTCGTCGGCGATCGACCAGATCAATGCCGCGCGCGCACCGTACAAGCAGTGGCTGAAGGCCGGTGTTCGCTATGTCGTCTCCGACCTGATCGACCCGGCCCTGGCGGCCGAACCGTTCGCGCCGGAAACCCTCATCTGGTTCCAGAAGCGATTCGGCCTGAGCCGGGAAGAGCGCGAGCAGGTTCTGCGGCCGCTCGCCGACACCGAGGCCGAAGGGGTCGGCTCGATGGGCGACGACACCCCGATGCCGGTGTTGTCGAATCGGGTTCGACCGCTGTACGACTGCTTCCGGCAGGCGTTCGCCCAGGTCACCAATCCGCCGATCGACCCGATCCGTGAGCATGTGGTGATGTCCCTGGTGACCCAACTCGGCCCGGAAGGCGACATGTTCGTCGATGGCCTGGACAACGCCCGCCAGGTAGAGCTCAATTCGCCGGTGCTGTCCCAGCGCAAGCTGCGCCAGATTCTGGCGATGGACGGTTTCGCCGATGCCCACGCCCGCATCGATCTCGATTTCGAGCCCGCCGAAGGACTGGCAGCGGCCCTGCGCCGGCTGTGCGACGAGGCCGAGCGAAAGGTTCGCGATGGCAACCAGATCCTGCTGCTGTCCGACCGCTTCCCGCGCCCCGGCCGGCTGAGCATCCACGCCCTGCTGGCCACCGGTGCGATCCACAATCGCCTGATCACGGCCGGCATCCGCTGCGCCTGCAATCTGATCGTCGAGACCGGCACCGCTCGCGATCCGCATCATTTCGCCTGCCTGATCGGTCTCGGTGCCACTGCCGTCTACCCGTACCTGGCCTACCAGAGCCTGTTCGCCATGGGCGCCCAGGGCCTGCTGCTGTCCGACCGGTCAGGCGACGATGGCGACGAGCCGGGCCAATACGGCCGACGTTACCGACGCGGCATTCGCAAGGGGCTGTTGAAGATCCTCTCGAAGATGGGCATCAGCACCCTGTCGAGCTATCGCGGTGCCCAGTTGTTCGAGATCGTCGGCCTGGCGCCGGAGGTGGTCGATCTGTGCTTTCCCGGCATGCCCAGCCGGATCGGCGGCGCCGATTTCAGCGACTTGCAGGCCGATGCTGCCGTCCTGGCCGCACTGGCCGATGACGTCCAGGCCGATCTGGAGCCGGGTGGCCTGCTCAAGTACATGGAAGGCGGCGAGTACCACATGTTCAATCCGGGCGTGGTCAAGGCGCTCCAGGACGCCGTCCGCAGCGGTCGCCGCAGCGACTGGCAGCGCTATGCCGATCTGGTCAACCAACGGCCAGCCTCGGCCCTGCGCGACCTGCTGGCGCTGAAACCGGTCGATCCGCCGCTGGCACTGGAATCGGTCGAATCGGTCGAGTCCCTGTTGCCACGCTTCGACTCGGCGGGCATGAGTCTCGGTGCGCTCTCGCCGGAAGCCCACGAAGCCCTGGCGATCGCCATGAATCGGCTCGGTGGCCGCTCCAACTCCGGTGAAGGTGGCGAAGACCCGGTCCGCTACGGCACCGAGAAACGCTCCAAGATCAAACAGATCGCCTCGGGCCGGTTCGGCGTCACCCCCGAATACCTGGTCAATGCCGAAGTCATCCAGATCAAGATCGCCCAGGGCGCCAAGCCCGGCGAGGGCGGCCAGTTGCCCGGCCACAAGGTCAACGGCCTGATTGCCCGACTGCGCTATGCCCGGCCCGGCATCGGCCTGATCAGCCCGCCGCCGCATCACGACATCTATTCGATCGAAGACCTGGCCCAGTTGATCTTCGATCTCAAGCAGATCAACCCCGACGCCCTGGTCTCGGTCAAACTGGTCTCGCATGCCGGGGTCGGCACGATCGCCGCCGGGGTCGCCAAGTGCTATGCCGACCTGATCACCATTTCCGGCCACGATGGCGGCACCGGCGCCAGCCCACTCAGTTCGATCCGCTATGCCGGCGTGCCCTGGGAGTTGGGCCTGGCCGAGGCCCACCAGACCCTGCGCCTGAACGAACTGCGCGACCGGGTCCGCTTGCAGG
This sequence comes from Lysobacterales bacterium UBA5700, assembly GCA_002420085.1. Taxonomy (GTDB): domain Bacteria; phylum Pseudomonadota; class Gammaproteobacteria; order Xanthomonadales; family Xanthomonadaceae; genus UBA11164. The sequence continues at coordinate 26,339 of DIHI01000053.1, forward strand.
TCGATGGTGGCCTCAAGACCGGCCTCGACGTGGTCAAGGCCGCCATCCTCGGCGCCGAGAGCTTCGGTTTCGGCACCGCACCGATGATCGCGCTGGGCTGCAAATATCTGCGCATCTGCCATCTCAACAACTGCGCCACCGGGGTCGCCACCCAGGACCAACGACTGCGTGAATTGCACTTCAAGGGCCCACCCGAACGGGCGATGGCCTTCTTCCGCCTGCTCGCCGAGGAAACCCGCGAATGGCTGGCCCTGATCGGCGCCCGGCGGATCGAGGACATCATCGGCCGCACCGAGTTGCTGTCGGAACTGCCCGGTCAGAGCGATCGTCAGCAGCGACTCGATCTGTCGCGCCTGCTCGATGACGGTGGTCTGGTCGAGGATGCTCCGAGGTTCTGCTCGACCCCGAGCAACCCGCCGCGCGACTCCGGCAGCCTGGCCCGGCGCCTCGCCGATCAGGTCGGGCCAGCGATCGAGCATCGCACCGGCGGACGTTTCTCCTTCCCGATCCGCAATTGCGACCGCAGCATCGGTGTCGGCCTGTCCGGTGCGGTTGCCCGGCGCTGGGGTAATCTCGGCATGTCGGAGCACCCGGTGCAGGTGGAATTCGCCGGCTCGGCTGGCCAGAGCTTCGGCGCCTTCACTGCCGGCGGCCTCCACCTCGATCTCACCGGCGAAGCCAATGACGGTGTCGGCAAGGGCATGGCCGGTGGCCGGATCGTCCTGCGGCCGCCAGCCGATGCCCACTTTCCGGCCCATCTGACCCCGATCATGGGCAATGCCTGCCTGTACGGCGCGACCGGCGGCGAGTTGTACGCCGCTGGCCGGGCCGGCGAGCGTTTCGCCGTGCGTAACTCAGGGGCACAGGCGGTGATCGAGGGCGCCGGCGACCATTGCTGCGAGTACATGACCGGCGGCATCGTCACCGTGCTCGGACCGACCGGCCTGAACTTCGGCGCCGGCTTCACCGGCGGATTCGCCTACGTGCTCGATCTGGAACGCAACTTCGTCGATCGCTACAACCACGAACTGATCGATATCCACCGGATTTCCCACGAGGGTCTCGAACACCACCTCCAGCACCTGCGCAGCCTGATCTCGAACCACGTCGACCACACCGGCAGCCGCTGGGGTCAGGCCCTGCTCGGCGATTTCCGCGACGTGCTCGGCAAGTTCTGGCTGGTCAAGCCCAGAGCCGCCTCGCTCGATTCACTGATCGACTCGCTGAGGAAGGCGGCGTGATGAAGCGCCGGGAATCGAGAATGGGGAGTCGAGGATGGTCAACTGAACGCACTTCCCAGATTACCCAGGCACCGCACTCCCATCCCCCATTCCCCATTCCCGGCCTCTCATGAAAAACGTCTTCCAGTTTCTCGACCTGCCACGCCGGCTGCCGCGTGAAGTGCCGGTCAAGGTGCGTGTCCTCGGATGGTCGGAGATCTACGGCCAGTTCAATCGTGACGAAGCGACCGAACAGGCGGGGCGCTGCATCGAATGCGGCAACCCGTATTGCGAATGGAAGTGTCCGGTCCACAATTACATCCCGAACTGGCTCAAGCTGGTCCAGGAAGGCCGTTTGATCGAAGCCGCCGAACTGGCCCATCGCACCAACCCGCTGCCGGAGATCTGCGGCCGGGTCTGTCCGCAGGATCGCCTGTGCGAGGGCGACTGCACGCTCAACGACGGCTTCGGCGCGGTCACCATCGGCGCGGTCGAGAAGTACATCGTCGATGAAGCCTTCAAGCAGGGCTGGCGGCCCGATCTGTCGTCCGTGGTCGAGACCGGTCGGCGGGTCGCCATCGTCGGCGCCGGTCCGGCCGGTCTTTCCTGTGCCGACCGGCTGCGTCGGCGCGGCATCGAAGCACACGTCTTCGATCGCTACGAAGAGATCGGCGGCCTGCTCAGTTTCGGTATCCCGGCCTTCAAGCTGGAAAAGCAGGTGATCGCCACCCGTCGCCGGGTGCTGGAGGAAATGGGCGTCCGCTTCCATCTCGGCACCGAGGTCGATCGCGGCCTGGCCGGCGAACTGCTGCGCGACTTCGATGCCGTCTTCCTCGGCACCGGCGCCTACACCGCCGTCGATGGTCGTCTGCCGAACCAGACCGTGGCTGGCGTCCACCAGGCCCTGCCGTTCCTGGTCGGCAATATCCGGCGGGTGCTCGGCACCACCCGACCGGACGATGTCGTGCCTGACCTGGACGGCCGGCGTGTGGTCGTCCTGGGCGGCGGCGACACCGCCATGGACTGCGTGCGCAGCGCCATTCGCCTGGGCGCCGCCAGTGTCACCTGCGTCTATCGCCGCGACGAGCAGGACATGCCGGGCTCGCGACGCGAGGTCAACAACGCCCGCGACGAAGGCGTCAACTTCCTGTTCAACCGGCAACCGATCGCGATCGAAGTGGATCCGGCCCAACCCGACCGACTGTCCGGCGTCCGGCTGGCACGCACCGAAGCCACCGCCCCCGATGCCGAAGGCCGGCGCGGTTGTCGTGTGCTCGACGGTGCCCAGACCTCGCTCAGTGCCGACATCGTCCTGCTCGCCTTCGGCTTTCGGGCCAGTCCGGCGCCCTGGTTCGATGACTTCGGGCTCAGCCGCGACAGTGGCGGGCTGCTCCAGGTCGGCACCGGCCTGCCCTATCAGACCAGCCATCCCAAGGTGTTCGCCGGGGGCGACAACGTGCGTGGCGCCGACCTGGTGGTCACCGCCGTCCACGATGGCCGCGAGGCCGGAGAGGCAATCGCCCGCATGCTCACAGTCCGTCGGGCAGCCTGATCGCGCACCTGATCGGGCGGCTACCGACCAACGGTCGATCGGCCGGGCTGGACGGCATCTGCGTGGTGGCGAAGGGCGAATCCGGTCACGATCGGTACGGCCGTCAGGCGCGACAATCCTGGCTGTCGTGCCGGGTTACGGCCGGCATCCCCCCACTGCCAGCACGAGGTCTCCTCATGAAACGCACCATCAGCCTGATTCTCGGCTGCGCCGCCCTGCTGCTCGCCGCTTCGGCGCAGGCCGTGCGCATCACCCCTGCCCACAGCGGCAGTTGGTTCGACCCCGAATTCGACAAGCAGGGCCTGAACATCCAGGTGCTCGACAAGCCCGGCCCCGGCCCCGAGCGCACCGTCGCCGTCTACTGGTTCACCTTCGACGATGACGGCAACCCGGTCTGGGCATTGGGCGTCGGCACCAGCGAGCGTGACACCGTCAACCTGACCATGCGCCGTGCCTTCGGTGGCGCCCGGCCGCCGCTCGACATCGAAGCCTCGGAAATGATCGACTGGGCCGAAATGACCCTGAGTTTCGGCACCTGCAACACCGCCGTGGCCGAATTCACCATGGTCGATACCGGCGAATCCGGTCGTTACGACCTCCAGCGGCTCACCCGCATCGGCAAGCGCACCTGCACCGGTGGCCTGTCCGATGACGCCGAACCGGGCGACCCGGAAATCACCCTGGTGGCCCAACTCGAAGGTGGACAGCCGCCGGCCGGTGGCCTGCTCAAGTTCAAGCTGCGCCCGGCCTTCGCCAGCTTCGAGGTCGATGTTCGCGGCATCCCGGCCGGCACCTATCGGGTCCGCGTCGGCGGCACCGACGAGGGCGAGATCATCGTCGAACAGCGCGGCCAGGGCATCGCCATGGGTCGCCTGCGTTTCAGCAGCGGTACCGACGATGACAGCGACGAGCAGGGCGATGACAGCGAATCGGGCAGCGACGACAGCAGCGATACCGATCCCCTGCTCGACTTCGATCCGCGTGGCCAGTTGGTCGAAATCGTCGATGCCGACGATGAGGTCCATCTGAGCGCCGATTTCCCGGCGGGTCGCGACGGCGATGATGATGACGACGATGACGATGACGATGACGACGAGGGCTGAGCCCGTCTCGATCGGCATCCCCTGAACCCGATGCCCCAAGGCATCAGCAACGCGCGGCCGGCTCACCACCGGCCGCGCCGCGTTTCACAGTCAGTCGCATGGGTCGGGTCAGCGCGCCGCAGCCCGGCTCGCCCTGGCGCTCGGTCATCGGCCCGCGCCCGCTGATCTCACCCGAACCGCGCGTTTTGCCCAGATGCGCACCAGGCGAATGGCAGGTGACCGGATCGCCATTCCCGGCTACTCTCGCGGTGTGTTCATCATCGGGTGTGCTGTCATGAGCTTCGTGTTGCGCTGGGTGTTGCTCGGTCTGTTCGCGCTGGCTGTGATCGTTCCCTCTTCGGCTGGATGGGCGGAGGAGGGGCGTCGTTCCCATGTGGATGTCGATCTTGAGCAGATCATGGCCGATCCGGACTGGATCGGTCCCTCGGTCGAGAACCCGTACTGGCGGCTGGATGGTGGCGCCATCCTGTTCCAGCTCAAGCGCGTCGACTCGCCGGTGCGTGATCTGCACGCCTACGATCTGGCCGAGCAGGCACAGCGACCGGTGGCCGACGCCGAATTGGCGACCCTCGACGCACCCGACCCGGTGTTCGATCGCGCCCGGGCACGGGCAGCGTTCGTGCGCAACGGCGACCTGTTCGTCCGCGATCTGGCGACCGGCACGCTCACCCAGGTCAGCCGTGGCCAGGGTGCCGTGGCCGATGCGATGTTCGGCAGCGACGATGGCGGGCTGCTGTGGCGCGTCGGCAACGACTGGTATGGCTGGCGCTTCGATGAGCGGGTGGTCACGCCGCTGGCGGTACTGCGCGCCGAGAAGGATCCAGCCGCGACGCCCGAGGCCGATTCGGCACGTGAGCACGAGTTGCGGCTGATCGCCACGCTGGCTCGCGAGCGCGATCAGCGGCAGATGCAGCGCGATTTCGCCGAGGCGCAACGGCGTGCCGACCGAAGCCGCGCGGCAAACCCGATCTTTCTCGGCGACACGGTCGAGATCGTCGCCAGCGTGCTGAGCAGCAATGCCCGGCATCTGCTGGTCGCCACTCAGCCGAAGAACGGCGATCGCGGACGTGCCGGCAAGATGCCGAAATACGTCACCGAGACCGGCTACGAAGAGTTCGAGGACGTGCGCACTCGGGTCGGTCGCAATCCACCGACACCGCATACGTTGCACCTGATCGATCTCAGCGACGGCAGCCGCACCGAACTGGCGCTCGATGGCCTGCCCGGTATCGATGTCGATCCGCTGGCGGATCTGCGCAAGGCGGCCGGCAAGGATGCACTGAAGGGCTCGCGTCCGACCCAGTGGATGCAGGCACAATTCTCCCGCGACGGCACCCGTGCGGCAGTGATGCTGCGCGCGATCGACAACAAGGATCGCTGGATCGCCACGGTCGATTTCGCCAAGAAGGCACTGCTGCCGGCCCATCGCCTGACCGATCCCGGCTGGATCAATTGGCGCTACAACGCCTTTGGCTGGTTGCCGGACGATCGCACCCTGTGGCTGCAATCGGAGGACACCGGCTACGCCCACCTGTACACCCTGGAACCGGGCAAGCGCGCCAAGCCGCTGACCGAAGGCCGTTGGGAGGCGACCGACCCGGTGCTGTCGGCGGATGGCAGTCGGTTCTATTTCCTGTGCAATCGCGCCTGGCCGGGCGATTGGGAACTGTGCAGCCGGGATCTGGCCGGCGGCCCGGTGCGCGAACTGACCGCCTTCGATGGCGTCGAGAGTTTCGTGCTGTCGCCCGATGGTCGGCGCATCGCCCTGCGCGTATCGTCCAGCTACATACCGCCGCAACTGGCCATGCTCGACCTCGTTGACGGCCGCGCACACACCCTCACCGATACCCGCACCCGCGACTACCGGGCCATCGACTGGATCGCCCCGCAATACGTGCAGGTGCCGTCGAAGCACGGCGCCGAACCGATCTGGGCCAAGCTGTACACGCCGACCACGCTGGAACCCGGCAAGCGCTATCCGATCGCACTGTTCGTGCATGGCGCGGGGTATTTGCAGAACGTCTGGGCGCGCTGGCCGAACTACTTCCGTGAGCAGATGTTTCACAACCGTCTGGTTGCCGATGGTTACATCGTGCTCGACATGGACTATCGTGGATCCGCCGGCTACGGCCGTGACTGGCGCACAGCGATCTACCGGCAGATGGGTCATCCCGAACTGGAGGACTACCTCGACGGCATCGACTGGCTGGTCGAGACGCAACAGGGTGATCGTCAGCGAGTCGGCATCTACGGCGGCAGCTACGGTGGTTTCATGACCTTCATGGCGCTGTTCCGCGCACCCGAAGCCTTTCATGCCGGTGCAGCCCTGCGCCCAGTGACTGACTGGACCAGCTACAACCACGGCTATACCTCCAACATTCTCAACACCCCGGACATCGATCCGGAGGCCTATCGCCGCTCCTCGCCGATCGAATTCGCCGATGCCTTCAAGGGCCATCTGCTGATCAGCCACGGCATGATCGATGACAACGTGTTCTACCAGGACAGCGTGCGATTGGCGCAGCGCTTGATCGAACTGCGCAAGGACAACTGGGAGTTCGCCAGCTATCCCTTGGAGCGCCATGGCTTCGTCCATCCGGAAAGCTGGTTCGACCAATACCGGCGCATCCACACACTGTTCCAGCGTGTATTGCAGCCCGAGCAGTGAATCATCCGGGCGGTGAAATATCCGGGCGGTGAAATATCCGGGCGGTGATTCCGGGTCGGGATTGGTTGGAGCAGTGGATGGGCGAACCGGGCCTGATCGCGATGATGTCCGGATTAATTCCAGGAGGAAGAAATCCATTTTTAGGCGGGCCAGTGACTTGTTCGTCCTGCGCTAGTGACCCAAATATAAATCTCACTGGAAATTCCTCGGTTACGCATCTGAATATCGTCCGATTCGGGGTTATCAATTATGGCCAACAGATTCGCGGCACGTTGGGTCGGTAATGCGTGCGCAATACTGGCCCTGGCGGGAGGAGGGTGCGCAGATGCTCGTTCGTTGCGGGTCGAAGGTGTTGCCCATTTCGATGATGGCGCACCAGTTCAGGGGGCGGTTGTTGTTTTTCGACAGTTGCATGGCGTGTTGTATGGGCGGTCCAAATCGCTAGGTTCGACCATGACGGACAGCGAAGGCCGCTTCGATGCGAGCTTCGATGCCGTCAAGGGCTCGTTGGACATCGAATTGCGCCGGCAGCCCTGTGCCTGGTCAGGTGCGGTTGAGTTGATCGATGTATCCAATCGCGCTCCGGGCACTGCGGGTGACTCGACTGTCCATTACGATGGTCAGCTCGTGGCGGTTGATCTGGTGGTGCATCGAGAATTCTGTTCGCCCGAGCCCGGATAGAGTTGACGCTGGAGTTCGAATACCCGCAAGCCGACCCGATCATCCAGGAGCCGAACAACGGTCAGAACTTCAACCGCTACAGCTA
>DIHI01000053.1:33784-34159 GCA_002420085.1 Lysobacterales bacterium UBA5700
CGAGCGGCTTCAGTTTCTTCAAGAAGTTCCTACGGCCTCTGCTGGCGATCGCCATAACCATCTTTTTGCCACAGAGCGCGTTCTTCACGAGCACCCTTGGCCTGGGTTCGTTCGCCTCCACGGCCGTCGCGGGGTTTCTGTCAGGGATTGTATCCGGTGGTGGCCTCAAGGGGGGCTTGTTCGGGGCCTTCAGCGCGTCGTTGTTCTTTGGCATAGGCGAAGCCTTCAAAGGCGTGCAACAGGCCAGCGGTGGCTTCCTCGGCAGTGGCCTGTCACCAGGTGCCTTTGGCGCGAAGGTGATGGCGCACGGTGTTGCCGGTGGAGTGATGTCGACCCTCCAGGGTGGCAAGTTTGGTCACGGTTTCGCCAGCGCCG
>DIHI01000053.1:34240-35461 GCA_002420085.1 Lysobacterales bacterium UBA5700
CCCCGGCGATCGCCGCCAACGTCAAGAACGTCTATGCTCAGGGCGTCGCATCTGCCATCGTTGGAGGAACGGCCTCGACATTGAGTGGCGGCAAGTTCGCAAATGGCGCGTTGACGGGCGCGTTTTCGTTCGCGTTCAATCAATTGCAACACCGAGATCTAAATTATACGTTGGATGAATACCTTGAGGCAGTTGAGAATGGGTTGTGGGAAAACGCGACCGTTGTTGATGGATTTGAAAATAACGCAGCGGTCGATGCCGCAGCAGCCCGTGCCAACTCGAGCCCGGCATCTGGTACAGAGGATGTCACAGCCGATCCAAGGTATGCTGAATTTCTCAGACGTGTGGGTCCGGCTACTGCTGGAGCCGCTCTTCCAAGAGGGGTCAGAGAAGGCGAGAAATTTATGGCGTTAGCAATAAATGGCGATGGTCAAGTCATTGTCCGTAGGGTGGCGATATTTACTGGACAAGGCGGTTCTGTTGGGCAGCTTGCTAGAGGTGCAGGAGCGATTGTTCACGTTCACTATTCCGGCCTAGTGCAGCCGCCGAACGGAGGAGATCACAGCGCTGTGAAATTTGCTGGCATTTCCAGTTTTGTAATAGGTGCTACTGGCAGAAACATTTGGGAGGTTGGTCGAGTGAATGGATCCTTTTATTATCGGAGTGTGAATCGTGATGCGCCGGGTAGATGGCGCCGTTACCCAGGTAATTGACATGCGCAGTATAATGGGCGTGATCATCAGTGTGTTCATCACTTTCCTGATCAATCCGGCAATTTCAGCCGAAATCAAAAGCGATGATTCGCCGGGAAGTCTGTCATTGATTCTTGCGCGGCCTGTTGTAACAAGAGAAGTTGGGCCGGTTGTCAGTGACGATGGGGATTATTCTTTTTCTGCCGTGTTCGAGGTGAAGTTGACCAAGGTCGCATTGATTTTTGGTGACTTGGAAAAAAATGATATTACGGTCAATTTGACGGCAAATCATCGTGAAGTTTTCCGGAAGACGAAAGCTATTCACGTGCTGCTGGAAACGAAAAACGGTGTCACCCAAGCGGTTTACTGGGGTCATCCGTATCTCGTCGCATGTGTGCCGATCACGGCAATCGAGGGCCGATCAGAAAGTTCGATGTTCTATTTGTCAGAACAGCAAAATAACCGAGAGCGTCGTCGAGTCTGCATCGATGCTGAACGGAATGAATGACGGGGTCGTCCTGGGCGTGGA
>DIHI01000053.1:35629-36241 GCA_002420085.1 Lysobacterales bacterium UBA5700
GTTCTCGGCGAGGCCATCATGTCGCAAAACAGGCACGGATCAAATTCATCGCGCGGGCGATAATTTTCAAACAATCGATGACCATTGTCGTTCAAGTGCAAGTCGTTACATAAAATGTAGGTTGCCGCCACTGGTGCATGTAAGACGATGAATTTAACTGAATTAATTTGAATTCACGTTGAGGGCGCGATGTCATGACCAAATCCATTTTGTTTGGCGTTATATTGACAGGGGTCGATATTATTGCTTTTTTCTTCATATATCTATTTTTCTCTTTGTTCGCCAGAAATTTTCAAATAGCTGAAGCGTTCGCTGACAGCGGGTTGGCCGTGCTTGCGCGCTTTCTTTATTTGCAAATTTTCATTCAGATTTTATTATTGTTGCTCATGCATCGATTTTCGTTGCATCAGTATTTTCTTGCGGTGGTTTCAGGAATATTGTTTTCGTACCTCTTGACCATGTTGTTTGTGCTTCGCGATTTCTCTGGGTTTTTCTATTCATTTTCTTTCAGTATTGCAGAGAAAACGCTTGGGCCAGGTCTCGCTCTACTGGCCTCCTCACTGATTGCGACCTTGATCGTCCAGCGGTGGTTGACAACAGTGGCCCGATGAA
>DIHI01000149.1:0-524 GCA_002420085.1 Lysobacterales bacterium UBA5700
ATGGGGTTATCGCCCGGACGGCTCCAACCCGTGCCGGCACATCCCGCTGTATACCGGCGGCAAGACCACCCGCCTCATTACCGACGACGAGATGACCAAGCTGTTCAAGCACCTTGAACAGATCGAGGCCGAGGGCCTGGTGCCCTATGTCATCCCGCTGGCGATCCGCCTGCAATTCGAGTTTGCCGCCCGCCGCTCCGAAATCTGCCCGCTGGAGTGGGGCTGGATTGATCTGGAGAAGCGCCGAGTGGTCTGGCCCGACAGCAAGGCCGGCGGCATTTCCAAGCCCATGAGCGAGGAAGCCTATCGGCTGCTTTCGACGGCGCCGCGCCGGGAGATCTGCCCGTACGTCCTGCCGTCGCCCAACGACCCGGCCCGGCATCTGACGCATGGCGAACACTATGGCGGCTGGAAGCGCGTACTCAAGGCCGCCGGTGTGCCGCATGTCGGCACGCACGGTATCCGCCACCGGGCCACGACCGACATTGCCAATTCGGGCGTGCCGACCAAGGTCGGCATGAAGC
>DIHI01000149.1:573-1800 GCA_002420085.1 Lysobacterales bacterium UBA5700
GACCAAGGTCGGCATGAAGCTGACGGGCCACAAGACGGTGGCGATGTTCATGCACTATGTCCACACCGAGGACAAGCCGGTGCGGGATGCGGCCGAACTGGTGGCGAGCCGGCGGCAGGCCATCACGGGTGCGCTGCGCCCTGCGGAGGCGACGGCATGATCCAGTTCGGGCTTCCTGGGCTATCCGCCATCGCGCTGGAGACGCTGCCGCATCCGAGCGCCCAACCTCATGGCTCGATTGTCGCAACGCTGTTGCGACAATTTCCACACTTGCCTTCTATATCCGAACAGATATAGTGATGGCGGAGAAACGCAAGCTCCTGTTCTGGGAAGGCTCCTCGAAGAAGGACTTCAAGGTGTTCCCCGTCCCCGTGCAGAAAGACATGGGCGTGGCACTGTTCGTCGTTCAGTTGGGCGGTACGCCGGACGTGGCCAAGCCCTGGAAGGGGCTCGGCTCCGGGGTGTACGAGCTGGTGGAAGACCACCGGGGCGACACCTTCCGCGCCGTCTACACGGTACGGGTCGGCGATGCGGTGCATGTGCTACATGCGTTTCAGAAGAAGTCCAAGTCCGGCATCGCCACACCGCAGCCGGACGTGGAGTTGATCGAGAAGCGGTTAAAGGCAGTTCTCGCCCGATATGGTGCGAGCGGGAGATCGTGATGACGCGCAAAGACCATCCTCAAGGCACCGACAACGTGCTGGCCGACCTCGGATTCGCCGACGCGGAAGAGCTGTCGGCGAAAGCCGTCTTGGCGGTCAAGCTGAACGAGCTGATCGACAAGCGTAGCCTCAGCCAGACCGAAGCCGCTCACATCACCGGCATGACACAGCCTAAGGTGTCTCAGGTGCGACGCTACAAGCTGCAAAACATCTCACTTGAACGCTTGATGCAGGCGCTTGTCTCGCTGGACCAGCATGTCGAGATCGTCGTTCGGCCGGCGCGGCGCGCGCATGCCGCCGGCATCACGGTCGCAGCTTAACGATTCGAGCGAGCCAGAATCGCAATGAAATTCGCATACGAAGACCTCAGTGACGGCCAGTTCGAGACACTGATCGTTCTCCTATGCCAGCGTTTGCTCGGGGTTTCGGTCCAGGGATTCGCAAAAGGGCCTGATGGCGGGCGCGATGCCAAGTTCATGGGAACGGCGGAACTGCACCCGAGTAAGACGGCCCCGTGGGTCGGGACAACCATCGTCCAGGCCAAGCATACCAACGGCTATAACCG
>DIHI01000149.1:1895-13212 GCA_002420085.1 Lysobacterales bacterium UBA5700
AAGCATACCAACGGCTATAACCGTAATTTTTACGAGTCCGATTTCTTCAGCACGACGGCCACGAATACTGTGCTGGGCAAAGAAATCCTCCGCGTTAAGAAACTGCGCGAGGCCAAGCAACTCGATCACTACATGCTGTTCGCCAACCGTCGGCTGGCGGGCAATGCCGAAACCGAGATACGCGACTACAGCGCGNNCAGTGCGGCATTCCCGCCTCGTCGATCTACCTCTGCGGACTGGAGCAACTGGAAATCTGGCTGAAGCGATTCCCCGAGGTCGCGAGGGAAGCAGACCTTGATCCGGTCGATTCGCCGTTGATCGTCAGCCCCGATGATCTGGCCGAAGTAGTGCAGGCATTGGCGCGCCAGAAAGACGGCGTGGTCGCACTGCTAGACGATCCACCGACTGCGCGCGTGACCTACGAGCAGAAGAACGCACTCAACAACATGAGTGCCGACTACGCCAAGGCGCAGCGGCGGAAGTACCTGAAGGAGACGGCTCAAATTCGGGCTTTCCTGGCAGCACCGGAAAACCTCGACCTGCTGCGCATGTACGAGTCGGTGGTCGATGAGTTCCAACTCAAGATCATCGCCAAGCGCAAGGACTACCAGACCTTCGACGAGGTCATGGAGTATCTGGTGGACCTGTTGTTCAACCGCGATCCTGTCTTGCGGCAGCACGCCCACAAGCGCTTGACTCGCGCCGTGCTGTTCTACATGTACTGGAATTGCGATATCGGGGAGGTGGGCGATGCTGCGGCCGACCAAGCACTCTCATCCTGATCGCACGGTCATCAACGTCTCGTTGCTGCTGCTGGCTCGCCTGAAGGCCCGGCGCGTGGATGAGTACGACGTGCTGCGCAAGTTTGCGAAAAAAAGTGTCGTCGGCGGGGACGTGCTGTTCCTGCCGGCACTGAATTTTCTGTATCTCATGGGCCTGATCGAATATCGCCCCAAGACCGACGCCGTGGAGTACATGGGGCCAAATGAAGCTGTCTAGACTTTATTCCAGCAAGCCTGACTTATTCGAGCCTGTGGAGTTCGTCCAGGGCCTGAACGTCGTCATGGCTGAAATTCGCCTGCCGGAGAACCGAAGCAAGGACACCCACAACCTCGGCAAGACCACGCTTGGGCGTTTGCTTGACTTTGGCTTCCTTGCCAAGCGCGATCCCAAGTTCTTTCTTTTCAAACACGTCGAATTGTTCAAGGACTTAATCTTCTTCCTAGAGATCGAGATGGAAGATGCTTCGTTCGTGACGATCCGGCGCGGTGTGGAAGAAGCCACCAAGATCAGCTTCAAGCGCCATGAGGCCGGGCATCAGGACCTGTCGGGGCTACCGCTGGTCGAATGGGATCACCAGGACATGCCCTTCGAGCGGGCGCGTGACCTGTTGGATGGATTGCTTGACTGGCGCGCACTCAAGCCTTGGGCGTTCCGCAAAGGCTTGGGCTACCTGCTGCGCTCCCAGGATGATTTCCGCGATGTGTTTCATCTGCGCAAGTTCGCGGCTGCGCATTCGGATTGGAAGCCTTTCCTGGCTCACGTTCTCGGCTTTGACGCTCAACTCGTGGCGAAGCACTACGAGAAGGAAGAGCAGCTTGCGGAGAAGCAGTCCACCGCGCAGACCATCAAGAACGAGCTGGGCGGATCCATTGAGGACATCAGCAAGATCGAGGGCATCCTGCTGCTCAAGCAGAAAGAGGCTGAGAAAAAGCAGAAACTGCTCGACGCCTTCGACTTCCGCGCTCAGGACAAGGACAGCACCAAACAGTTGGTCGATGACATCGACGAACGCATCGCGTCGCTCAATGCCGAACGCTACTCGCTCAACCAGAACAAGAAGAAGATCATCACGTCGCTGGAAGAGGATCAGATCCTCTTCAACCCTGACGAAGCGCAGCGCCTGTTCGAGGAAGCCGGCGTCCTGTTCAAGGGGCAGATCAAGAAAGACTTCCAGCAGTTGATTGCCTTTAATCGGGCAATTACCGCTGAGCGCCGCGGCTATCTGCAGGAAGAACGCGCAGAGGTCGAAGCTGAGCTTAAGCGCATCAATGCAGAACTGAATACCTTGGGCAAAAAACGCTCGGAAATGCTTTCATTTCTGAGTGGAACCGACATCTTTGGCAAATACAAGCAGGTCTCGGACGAGATGGTGACGCTGCGCGCTGACATCACTTCCCTGGAGCGTCAACGCGGCTTCCTGCATCGTTTGCAGGAGTTGCGAACCGAGATCAGGGCGTTGACCAAAGAGCGTGGGCATCTACAGACCCAGATCGAGGCGGATGTCGAGAAGCAGAACTCCGATCAGAACAGTTTGTTCTCAGCAATCCGCGTGTTCTTCAGCGAGATTGTCGAAGAGGTGATCGACCGCAAGGCGCTGCTGAGTGTATCGCCGAACCAAGCGGGGCATCTGGAGTTCAGGGCGGAAATTCTTGACGAATCAGGCAACGCAACCAGCGCCGACCTTGGGCACACGTACAGGAAACTGCTGTGCATCGCCTTTGACTTGGCCATCCTGCGAGCCCACTTGGACGACAAGTTCCCGCGCTTCGTTTACCACGACGGCGTATTCGAGTCTTTGGATGATCGCAAGAAAGAGAATCTGCTGGCGGTCATTCGTCGATATGCCGACTTGGGGCTTCAACCCATCATCACGCTGATTGACTCAGACCTGCCTTTGCGACCTCACGACGATGAAGCTGTATTTGGCGCCGACGAGATTGTCGTGACTCTGCACGACGAGAGTGAGCAAGGGCGACTGTTCAAAATGCGCGCGTGGTGACTTCGAGGTGACGATGAGAAGCAAACCCCATGACGAGGCGATGGCCGAGCTGTACCGCAGCGATCCGGCGTTTGCGCTCGAAGTCATCAACGGCACTCTGGCAGACGGCAACCGGGCCGAACTGCTCACCGTGCTGCACCACATGGCGCAGGCGTTCAGCGGCGTGCCGGCCATTCTCAAGGCAATGGGACTGCGGCTGGCCGTGCAGCCGATGCCATCGTCGCCCCCTGTCCACGCAGCGTGATGCCCAATGCCTATGGCGAGTACCGTTCATCCGATCCACTTTGAAGACTACAGCGGCGTTCAGTTTGAGCGCCTCGTCTTTGCCTACCACGTGCGTGCTGGCTGGCAGGAACTGATCTGGCATGGCCAATCGGGCGGCGACCAGGGGCGAGACGTCTCCGGGGTCGAGGAGTTCGACGAGCTGCCTGCGCGCAAGACAATCATCCAGTGTGCCAACCGCGACACGCTGACGTTGGCGAAGGCGCGCGCCGATATGGAAAAGGCTGTCGCGATTGCCGGAGGCAAGCCGGATACCTTCAAGTTCGTCTGCCGCAGTGCTGTCTCCGACGCTAGCCGAACACGGATCGCCGACGCCGCTGGGCGCTCGGCGTCGAGCATGTGACGATCTGGTCCAGCGTCGAGTTTGAGGAGAACCTGCGCCTGCGTGGCGAATACCTCTTGCATCGCTTCGTTCGGGGCGTCGAATTCCCCGAAGCCGAAGCGGAGATCCGCAAGTTCGTTGACGACCTCCCCGACCTGTCCGACGCCGATGCGCTGGGCCTGATGGCTGCGGTGTTCGGCCGGCCGGCCTTTCGCACGCCGTTCCAGCAGGAGAGTTCGCTTCCAGCTTTCCAACAAGCCGTCGAGGACACCATCGGCGCCCTCAACCCCGGCGTTTGGCGAACCCGCGAAGGCACGGAAATCAGGCGCATCCCCTCGATCCATCACATCCGGGACCAGCGCGTTCGCACGGTGCTGGCGCAGGTCGTGCGCCAGGTCGATGAATAGCGCCGCATCTTCGTCTCGCGCCTTCGGGAAGGCGAGATTCGCCACTGTGGATGCGGCAGTAAGGACTGCCCCACGTACATTCTCAGCGATCGTGTCGCCTATGAAATGGATGCAGCCCGCGACCGAATCTTCACCACGTTTCGCTCGGTGCATGCGCCGTTCGATGTTGCCCTTCGATAGACACGGAAGCATCGGTCATGGCTGCGTGCATCGTCCCTTTTAGCTCACAGCACCTTGAAGCCGCCTGCCGTGTTCTTGCCGACACCGAGCGTGGCCTGAGTGGCACGCAGATCGCGCGGCTGCTTCAAGAGATGGAGGTTGCCGACCCATCGCCGGGCATGACGAAGTGGAAGCGATTGTTCAACGCGCTCGCCGAGGTACAGAACAAGCACCAGATCGGCAATCACCTCATCATGTTCATCAACCGCGCGATGAACCCGGTGAACTACGCGCGAGATCCTGGGACGTTCGCCTGGCGGCGCGATGAACTCAATGTCGTGCTGGCCTTCTCGGGCTTCTATGTCCGCGACGTCGGCCAGGTGGGATATGCCGATAAAGCGACGACGCTGGATGCTGCCCGCGCACGCGCAGGCCGCCTCAAGGCTGCGCTCGAAAGCCACGTCGTGCATGCTGAGGTCTTGAACTACTGCCGCGCCGAGCTGCTGGACGAGAACTACTTTCACGCAGTCTTCGAGGCCAGCAAGGGTGCTGCCGAACGAATTCGCACGCTGTCGGGCTTGACCGGCGACGTTGCTGAGCTGGTGAACAGGGCGTTCGCTGGTCAGCAGCCGATGCGGGTCTTGGGCCCACTGAGCACCGAATCCGAAAAGAGCGTGCAGAGTGTCGAGATGACCCTTTGCCTGTGAAAGTCGGCCTCGACCGCTACGCCGCGCTGTACGCGCAAACGAATGGCGAACAGTCGATGCCCAGAAGTTGATCCCGCACATGCTGGAGGCGTTCATGGCGAGGGGGCGGGGATTCAGGAAGGGCACGGCGACCCGGAGCGCGCCATGGAAGCCGACATGATGGCGTCGATCAAACGCCTCTTGGGCTATGATCGTGCGACAAGCCCGCCGTTCCTCGGCAATCCAGCACGACACAGTGCGATGCGGCTTTCTCTCCCGACGCTCTTATGTGGCTGCTAGCCCACCAAGCCGCAGTCCTGCAATGCGGCCCCAAAAAGAGCTAACCTACTGTCCCATATACGGTTTCAAGCCTTGCGTGATTTGCACGAAAGACTTGACACCAGATCTTTTTTGGTGCGCCCGGCACGAGTACACGCCTGGGTTCGCCATGTGCCAGGAAGCCAAGCGCAGCCGGCGTAGTGACCGGCGTAGTGAGACGTAGGGCGCAAGACCCGAGTTCCAGACCGAATGGAACGCTACACTGCTGTGATGACCATGGAACCAGTACGCTCATCGTTCGCCAGCGCCGCGCCCGAATCGGCCGACATACATGCCGCCGCCGCGCGGATCGCGGGCTTGGCGCAGGTCACACCGGTGCTGCGCTCGCACTCGCTCGATGCGATCGCGGGCTGTGAGCTGCATTTCAAGTGCGAGAACTTCCAGCGGGTCGGTGCCTTCAAGTTTCGCGGTGCCGCCAACGCCGTGTTCTCGTTGGATGCCGAGACCGCCGCCCGTGGTGTGGTGACCCAGAGTTCGGGCAATCATGGTGCGGCAGTCGCCCTGGCCTGCCGCCTGCGTGGCATTCCGGCACATGTGGTGGTGCCCGGCAATGCTCCGCAGATCAAGCTGGCCGCGATCCGCGATTTCGGTGCGCGCATCCATCCATGCGAGGTCGCCCAGGCCGATCGCGACCGGGTGTGTGCCCAGGTGCTGGCCGAGACCGGTGGCCATCTCGTCCATCCCTACAATGACAGCCGGGTGATCGCCGGTCAGGCCACGGCAGCCCTCGAACTGCTGCACGCGGTGCCGGGCCTGGATGCCCTGATCACGCCGGTCAGCGGTGGCGGCCTGTTGTCCGGAACTTGCCTGGCCGCGCATGCGATCGCTCCCGGCATCGCCTGCTTCGGGGCGGAGCCAGCCGGTGCCTGCGATGCTCATGATTCGCTGGTGTCCGGTCAGCGGGTGGTGGGACGGCGCGCCGATACCCTGTGCGATGGCTTGCGCGCTGAACTCGGACCGCTCACCTTCGATATTCTCCGACAACACCTCGAAGCCATCCTGGTGGTCGAGGACGCCGCCACGGTTGCTGCCATGCGCCTGATCTGGGAGCGATTGAAGATCGTCGTCGAGGCCAGTGCCGCGATCGCGCTGGCAGCGATCCTGGCGCAGCCGCATCGGTTCGCCGGCCGCCGGGTCGGGGTCGTGCTGTCGGGCGGCAATGTCGATCTCGACGCCGTGCCCTGGTAGGCAGGCGGTGTGACGGTGCGGCCGGCACCGGTCGCTGTCACCGAGGGTCGTGGCCGGCTATGATCCGGGCGATGCCTGTCCAGGATGCTGCCACCCTCGGTTTCCTCGCGCGCTGGCGTGCCGAAGCGATCCGGCTGCGTGAAGCCAGCGGTGTCCTCGACGACAGTGCGGCCAATGCCGCCGCGCGCACCGTCGAAGGCGATGCCGAGCACCGCATCCTGGTTCGCGCCGCCCGGCTCGCTGCCGATTCGGGTGATCCGGCGAGCGAGAGTCTGGTTCGGCTGCGCCTGCTCGCCGTGGTCGGGATCGTGCTGGCGGCCGTGACCGGCTTCGGCAGCATCGCTTCGGTGCTCGGTTTTGCCAGTCAGACCGTCAATGTGGTCTGGGCATTGGTCGCCCTGCTGGCTCTGCCGAGCCTGCTGCTGCTGTTGTGGCTGACCGGTCTGTTCGGAGCGGGCCTGTTCGCCACCGGCTCCGGGCGCGGTGCCGGCCTGGGTGCCGGCCTCGGCCGTCTGAGTCTGGCGCTGGCACAGCGCTTCCGACCGGATTCCGACCCGACCCTCGCTATGCGCGCCCTGTATCGACTGGTCGTCCGGGCCGGTGCCTTGCCCTGGCTGCTCGGTGCGATCAGCCACGCCTTCTGGGCGATCGCCCTGACCATCGCCCTGTTGACCCTGAGCCTGGCCCTCAGTGTCTGGCGCTATGGCTTCGTCTGGCAGACCACCATCCTGCCGGCCGATACCTTCGTAGTCCTGGTCGAAACGGTCGGTTGGCTGCCGGCCCGGCTGGGTGTGGCCATTCCCGATCCCGAGTTGATCCGTGCCAGTGGCGAGACCGCCGTTTCCGATCCGTCGGCCCGCCGTGCCTGGTCGGCCTGGCTCGCCTCGGCCGTGCTGCTGTACGGCGGATTGCCCAGGGTAATCCTGCTGGTGATATGTGGCTGGCAGGTTCGGCGCCGGCTGAATCGGCTGCGGCTGGACCTCGATGATCCCTACCATGTTATGCTCGCCGCACGCTTGGCGCCGGCCAGCGAACGCCTCGGGATCCGCGATCCGGAGCGGCTCGGCTATCGGGCGCCGCGCCTGGCGACTGGGCGTGCCGATGCGAATGGTCCGCCGATCCTGATCAGCCTGGAATGCGATCTTCCATCGGACTGGCAGTCGGAGCGCAGTGAGACCGTCGATGCGGTCCGAATCGACGATCGCCACTCGCGGCAGGCGATCCTGACCCGGATGGCAGCCGAGCCACCGAGCCGGCTGTTGCTGGTGTGTGGACCGAACCTGTCGCCCGATCGGGGTGCCGCCGAAACGATCACCGAACTCTCACGCTTCGCCGGCCAGACCCGACTCGCCCTGCCGGAAGCCGGCGATCCGGCTCGTCAGGCGGCCTGGCTGGATCTGTTTGAGACCCTCGGCCTGGCGCCGGACCACCTGCACCGACGACCCGGTGCGGCCCTGACGTGGCTATACGGTGCGCAGCGATGACCCCGATCGTGCCGAACCCGAGCGCGCCGCTGCGCCTGGCCCTGGTCGGTCACACCAACACCGGCAAGACCTCGCTGGTTCGCACCCTGAGCCGTGATCCCGGCTTCGGCGAAGTTTCATCCCGGCCCGGCACCACCCGCCATGTCGAAGGTGTGCGTCTGATGGTCGATGGTATCGCCAGGGTCGAGTTGTATGACACGCCGGGGCTGGAAGACCCGATCGAATTGCTGGCCCGGCTGGATGGCCTGGCTGCCGGTCAGCGGCGTGATGGTCCCGACCGGATCGAGCAGTTCCTGAATCTGCCCGAAGCCGACGGTCGCTTCGAGCAGGAGGCCAAGGTGCTGCGCCAGATGTGCGCCAGCGATGCTGCCCTCCATGTGATTGATGCCCGTGACCCGGTCTTGCCCAAGCACCGCGATGAACTGGCTATCCTCGCCCTGTGCGGCATCCCCCTGCTGCCGGTGCTCAATTTCGTGGCCGGTCACGAGGCCGACCCCGGCGCTTGGCGGCGCATGCTGGCCGGTATCGGCCTGCATGCCGTGGTCGAGTTCGACGCTGTTGCTCCGGAGCGTGACGCGGAGTCGGTTCTGTACCGCAAGCTCTCGACCCTGCTCGATGCGTTCTGCGAGCCACTGGAGCGGCTGATCGCCGCCCGCCAACGCGAGGCCGAGCATCGCCGCCAGGCGGCACTGACCGAGATTGCCGCGCTATTGATCGATGCCGGCGCCGCCCGCATCCCGGTTGCTGGCAGCGCCGATCCGACGTCCGCGCTCGAAGCGCTGGCCGATGCCGTCCGTCGGCGGGAACATGCCTGCCGCCAGGCCCTGCTCGAACTCCATCGGTTCAGCGAGCAGACCGTGCGCAGCCCGGCCCTGGCCAGTCTCTCCGGACGCTGGCAGAGCGATCTGTTCGCCCCGGAGGCGCTGGCCGACATGGGCATTCGACTCGGCACCGGGGTCGCCGCCGGTGCCGCCACCGGGGTCGGCATCGATCTGGCCACCGGCGGTCTCACCCTCGGTGCCGCCGCCGCGCTCGGGGCGCTGGCTGGCGGCACCTGGCAGACCCTTCGTCATTACGGCAGCCGACTCAAGGGCCGCCTGACCGGACACCGCGAGCTGAGTCTCGACGATGCCATCCTGCGGCTGCTGGCATTGCGGCAATTGCATCTGGTGCGGACGCTGGAAGCCCGTGGCCATGGTGCGGTCAGCGCGATCGACATCCCGGCTGCCGTCGCCCGGCCGTGGCGCCAGGGCCGGCTGCCGGCCAGCCTGCGACGGGCGCGTGCCCATCCCGGATGGTCGGCACTGGTGGCAGCGGCCGGCGACCCGTCCGGCCGCAGCAGCGCGATCGCCCGTCTGGCCCACAGCCTGGCCGAGGAAATGTCCATCGACCCGATTACCGAGGTGGATTGACCGCAGCCGGCAGCACGATCCTGGCCCGGATCGGCTGCCGGCATTGGCGTGGCACGCGCCTGATTCAGTCGCTGTCGGTGCGACCGGATCGGGTCGGGAATGGCAGGATGGTGCCAGTCCGCTCCGGCTCTGGGCGATGCCAGAGCACTGGAACCGCCGTCGGTCGGGGTGGCTCGGTCGGATCGAGCGCATGGTCGAGATCGGCCGTCTGCTCGTCCTCGTCCTCCCAGGAGTAGCGTTTGCGCGGTGGCGGCGGATCGAGCCGACGCCAGACGAGTCCCGCCCCGGCCCCGGCAATCGCGCCGAACAGGTGGTATTCCCAACTGATCCCCGGTTCGCGCGGAAAAACCGTCATCAGCATGCCGCCGTAGAGGAAGAAGGCGACCATGGCAGTGGCGATGGCGGCCCGCTCGCGCCGGGCCAGACCGAGCACGAACAGGAACAGCATCAGGCCATGACTGAGCCCGCTGGCACCCAGGTGGGCGGGCGGTCGCCCGAACAGCCACACGGCGATGCCGGACAGCAGCCAGATGGTCGGGATCGCGCGCAGACCGGCACGTGGATAGACCGCCAGGGTCAGGGTTGTCAGCACCAGCATCGGCAGGGTGTTGGCGCTCAGGTGTGCGACCGAGCCGTGCAGCAGCGGGGCACTGACGATGCCGATCAGACCCCACCATTCGCCGGGTCGCAGGGTCAGTGCCGAGAACGCGCCGAGCCACTGCTCGAACAGCTTGATCCACCACAGCAGCGCCACGAAGGCCGCCGCTGCCAGGGCGGCGTGGACGATGCGGCGGCGGTCGGCATGGGCCTGGGCTGCCGGATCGGCGTCGAGATCATGTTCCGGAAGGTCCATCGCACTTATCCGCGAATGGTCGGCTTGCAGCCGACCGCGTGGTGCCGCTCGGATTGCCAGGAAGGGTCCATGGGGATCGCCGACGTGCCGGCGACGGCTCCGTTCAGTGGGTGTTGAAACGATATCGGGGCCGCGACCGCCGGCTTCAAGTGCGGATACGGCCGGCCAGCGTGCGCCAGGCGGCGATCACCCGGTCCGGTCCGATGCGATCGACCCGGTCGAGTCCATCCGGCTCGCCGCCGACCGTCACCACCGGCACTCCTGGCGGCGCCTTCGGCGTCCACAGCCAGGTCGGTGCAGCGCCGAACAGCACCACGCTCGGACAGGCCAGCGCAGCGGCGATATGGGCCGGGCCGCTGTCGACCGCGATCATGCTGTGTGCGCAGTTGGCCAGGGCCATCAACCGCAGCATCGGCAGTTGATCGCCACAGGCATGGACCCGGCGATCGCGGCACTGGTCGGCGATGGCGAGCAGCAGCGCCTGTTCGGAGGGGGCACCGCAAAGAACGACCGCAGCCTCCGGCAGCGATTCGAGAACCGCCGTGATGGTCTGTGCCCAGTTCTCGATCGGCCACCATTTGTGGTGGTCGCTGCGGAAACGGCCATGGCGCTGGGTGCGCTTGTTGCCGGGCTGGATCAACACGATCTGACCGGTCAGGCCGCGTTCGGCGCGCCACTGCGCCAGATCGACCAGGGCCGATCCAGGCACGATCAGCGTGGGCTGGTCGGGAAGTGCCGGCGGCCTGGCCTCCACAGTCCCCGCCCATGCCGGTGGCAGCCGCACGGCCATGTCGGCGAGTCGGTCGAACCAGTGTCGGCGGGCCGCGAGTTCGGCGTCGTCGAAGAACAGGCGATGATCGGCCGGGATTCCCGCGCGGTCGAGCAACCGGCGCAGTGCGGCGCGCTGGAGATCGTCGCAGACATAGACCGGTCCGGGTGGTCGATGGCGCAGCCAGTCCACCACTCGCCATTGTCGTGGATCAGTCCAGTACGGTCGGCGCCGGCTTTCGAGTCGATGGACCTCGCCGACATCGGGATGTTCGGCCAGCAGGTCGGCTGGCCAACCGGTGCCCGACAGCAGGTCGCAGGGCATCTGGTAGCGCTGATGCAGAGCCGACAGCAGGCCGGTCAGGAGAACCATGTCCCCGACCGAGCCGAAACGAACCACCAGCGGCCTGGGTGCAGTACGGGTCATCGCGCTATTCTGCCAGCCAGCGAACATTGGCGCCGAACCGATGGCCGGCATTCGACGACGGCCGCTCTCGGCCGTCCCAGGCGCATAGCGCGTTGGACAGAGCTCGGTCTTGACATCGTTCCGTCCGGCTGGAACTATCCGGCGCGAGGAATCAACGGTAATTGATCACACTTCATCGGCCATGGAGATCGATTCTGTGCTGAACTTT
>DIHI01000130.1:0-3587 GCA_002420085.1 Lysobacterales bacterium UBA5700
GGGAATGGCGTCCGGGCGCGGCGTGGGATCGGCCGCGCCCGGTGATCGCGCTCAGTGGTGGTTGAGGAAGGGTGGCAGCAAGGTAATCACGCCACGACCGAGTTTGAGCCAGCCGTCGCGCTCCATCTGCTTGAGCAGGCGGCTGATCACTTCCCGGCTGCTGCCCAGTTCGTTGGCCAGTTCCTGATGGGTCACGCGGATGACCGTGGTCTCGAACTTTTCGCCCATCTCCCGCAGGGCACCCGCAATGCGGGTGTGCAGGCGCTCGAATGCGACTTCCTCGACCATGCCGAGCATGCGCCCGAAGCAGGAACTCATCGAGTCGAGCGTGAACGAGCGGAACTCGGGCGACTCCGACAGCAGCGCATCCAGATGCTGGGAGGGCAGCCGAAGCAGCAGCAGGTCGCCCTCGGCGATGACATCGGAAACCCGAGGCGAGCCGCCACAGGCCATGGCCACGCTCAGCATGCACATCTCGCCGACCGGCACCTTGTGGCTGTTGAACATGCGACCGTCCGGTGAATGCACCCGCAGCACCAGCGAGCCACGCAGGACGATGCCGAAATGCTCGTTGTCGTGCCGCTGGCAGACCGAATTGCCGTGGGTTTCCTGGACCACGACCGCCGACTCCAGCGCGCGATCCCAGGCCGGGCCGCGCAGTCCGCTCATGCGCGGTACGGCCGACACCAGCTTCTTCAGTTCGCCGACTCCGATCTCGCATTTCATGGCACGACCTCCTGACGGCATTCGAGCGGCAGACCGATCTGCCAAGCGCGGGCCGCCCCAGAACGGGACGGACCGGCATGGGTCGCCCCGACGCACGGCTGCCCGACACGCGAGCGTGGCAGGATGAGACTCGGACAGGGCGAAACGCCGCCCATCCCGAAGACAGTGGAACAGTGTGACATCAAGATCCTCCCCTCAAGCTACGACCGAACCAACACGCCTCTACCCGCGCCGGTACGGCCGGGGTGACGCGACCTGTCGCGCGACCCGGTTCATTCCATTGACCGGTCCCGGCTGTCTCCCCATGACACAGACCGGACCGGACCCCTGTTTCATTATGGGTAAACGGCAAAGGCAGGCAAATGCGGACGCTTAACCGCGTCTGACGAAACCTGTCAATCGTGAACTGGTTCGCGCTTTTGTTACAAGCCTGGCGTTTTTTTCTGAAAAAAACCGCGATGGCCATCACATGGGTCGGTTTGGCTTGTGCGGCGCAACACCCATGCGTCCCCGCTGCCGATCCGGCAGCGGGGCGATCGGGTCGATCAGGCGTCCGGGTTCGACCGGTCAGGTGGGTTGCGGTCGTGCTGGTCAGCGTCTGGGTACGCGGCGCCGGATTGGCCGGCTTCGGACGATGCGCGATCGAGCGCGTCATCGATCGGCAGGGCCGATTCTGACGGATCGCCGGCAGAGACCTGGACTGTGCCCGAGGCGGCGTCCTCGCTGTCCTCATCGAGCATATCGACCCGCTCGATCGCCTGTAGCGACTCACCCTCGGCCATCCGCATCAGGGTCACCCCCTGGGTGTTGCGGCCGACCTGGGAAATCTCCGAGGCGCGGGTCCGGACCAGGGTGCCCTGGTCGGAGATCAGCAGAATTTCGTGCTGCTCGGTCAGTTGGATGGCGCCGACCAGCGAGCCGTTGCGGCGGCTGGTCTGGATCGCGATCACGCCCTGGATGCCGCGACCCTTGCGTGGATATTCCTCGACCGAGGTCCGCTTGCCGTAACCGTTGGCGGTGGCGGTGAGGATGTCACCGCCACCTTCGAGCACGATCAGGCTGACCACGCTCTCGCCATCGGCCAGACGCATGCCGCGCACACCCGTGGCGGTGCGTCCCATCGAGCGGACTTCGTCCTCGGCGAAACGCACCGCCTTGCCGTTGGAGGCGAACAGCATCACCTCGCGCTGGCCGTCGGTCAGTTGCACATCGACCAGGGCATCGCCCTGGTCGAGATTGATGGCGATCTTGCCGCGCTGAAGCCGAAAGGCAAACTCGGTCAGCGGGGTCTTCTTGACCGTGCCGTTGCGGGTGGCGAAGAACACGTAGTGGCCTTCGTCGTAGTCGCGCACCGGCAGCACCGCCTGCACCCGTTCGCCGTCTTCCAGAGCAATCCAGTTGATGATCGGCCGGCCACGTGCGTTCGGACCCGCCTCGGGAATCAGGTAGACCGGCAGCCAGAACACCCGGCCGGCGCTGGTGAAGGTCAGCAGGGTGTCATGGGTGTTGACCAGCCAGAGCTGGTCGATGAAGTCCTCTTCGCGGGTGGCTGCCGCTGCCCGGCCGCGACCGCCCCGGCGCTGGGCGCGGTAGGCACTGACCGGCTGACGCTTGGCATAGCCGGTGTGCGAGAGGGTGACCACGACATCCTCGGGCGCGATCAGGTCGAGGATGTCGAGGTCTTCTTCGCTCTGCCGGATCTCGGTGCGCCGGGCATCGCCGAACTCGGCCCTCAGGCTGGCCAGTTCGCTGCGGATGACGTTCAGCAGCACATCCGGGTTTTCCAGGATGTCGATCAGACCGGCGATGGTATCGAGGATCTCGCGGTACTCTTCGGTCAGCTTCTCCTGCTCCAGGCCGGTCAGGCGATGCAGACGCATTTCCAGGATTTCCTTGGCCTGGGTTTCCGACAGGCGATAGCCGTCCTCGGCCATGCCGACCCCGTCGGGCAGGTCTTCCGGTCGCGATGACTCGGCGCCGGCCGCTGCCAGCAGCGCTCGCACCAGGCCCGGCTGCCAGCGCCGCGCCAGCATGCGCTCGCGTGCCACCTGCGGACTTTCCGAGGTCTTGATCAGTTCGATCATCTCGTCGATGTTGGCCAGCGCGACCGTCAGACCTTCCAACACGTGGGCGCGGGCGCGGGCCTTGCGCAACTCGAACAGGGTGCGGCGGGTGACCACTTCCCGGCGATGCCGGACGAAGGCTTCCAGCATCTGCTTGAGATTGAGCAACTGCGGCCGGCCATCGACCAGGGCGACCATGTTGATGCCAAACACCGACTCCATCTGAGTCTGGGCATAGAGATTGTTCAGCACGACATCGGCCGACTCGCCGCGCTTGATCTCGATGAAGATGCGCATGCCGTCCTTGTCGGACTCGTCGCGGATCTCGGAGATGCCTTCGAGCTTCTTTTCCTTGACCAGGTCGGCGATCTTTTCGATCAGCCGGGCCTTGTTGACCATGTAGGGCAGTTCGGTGACGATCACCGCCTCGCGGCCGCTGCGGTCGTCGGTCTCGATCTCGGCGCGGGCGCGCATCCGCACCCGGCCGCGACCGGTCCGGTAGGCGGCGAGGATGCCGGCGGTACCGTTGATCAGGCCGGCGGTCGGGAAATCCGGACCGGGGATGAAGCGCATGAGGTCATCGATCTCGATCTCGGGATCGTCGATCAGGGCGACGGTCGCGTCGATCACCTCGGACAGGTTGTGCGGCGGAATATTGGTCGCCATGCCGACCGCGATGCCGGCGGAGCCGTTGACCAGCAGGTTCGGAACCCGGGTCGGCATGACCGTGGGTTCGGTTTCCTTCTCGTCATAGTTGGGTTGAAAATCGACCGTTTCCTTGTCGATGTCGGCCATCAG
>DIHI01000130.1:3784-29310 GCA_002420085.1 Lysobacterales bacterium UBA5700
CCGACGATGCGCGCCGACTTGTAGTACGGCTTGTTGCTGTGCGCGCCGAGTTCGTTCATGGCATACAGCACGCGCCGATGCACCGGCTTGAGGCCATCGCGGACATCGGGAAGCGCCCGGCCGACGATCACGCTCATCGCGTAGTCGAGGTAGCTGCGTCGCATCTCGTCTTCGAGATTGACCGGGATCACTTCCTTTGCGAAATCAGACATGCGGTGTTCCGTTGGATTGGGGGATGGCGGCCGGACGCCGAGGCGGCTGGCCACGCATGATCGCGGGGGGCGGCGTCGCCGTGCGCGCGTCCGCGCCCGGTTTGCTGCCGGTCGCGGACCGGACCCGGTCGGGCTCGGCCAAAGACAGTCGATGATAGCATGACGGCCTCGATCAGGTCATGGGTTTTGGTTGCTCAAACAAGCAGTTACTGCCTGCAATCAAGTGCTTGTGGGGTGCGTGCCGGACGGATTCGGGCTAACACGGGGTCTCGCCCGTGGCGCCGCACCCCGCTGATTCGATTGAACCGGAGTGAACCGCGCGACGACCGCCGGCAGTAGGCGTTCAGTGGCGCGCTTTGGGCCAACACGGCCCGCCTGCAACGCTTGTCAGCACCTCCGCTCGGTGGGAAGATTCGAGACAGGCCCGGCTGCAAGCGTAGACTGCGGGCGGGTGTGGCGATTCGTCGTCGGACAGTGATAGGTCACCCTCCTGTTTCCACGCACTGCCATCCATCGCGGACGATCTTCGAGAATGACCATGGATATCGACATCCTTCTGAAGTGGGGGACACCCGTCGGTGCGGTAATTGTCTTTCTGGTTGGCGTGTATCAATGGGCGGACGCACGGCGGACAGAGACTGCGCAAAAACGGTTCGAGCAGTTTCATCGTGCGTTTGAGTGGGTGGCCGGGCGCACAGCCACAGGACAGCTACTGGTAGATACCCAGCAGGCCATGGCCATCTATGAGTTGACCCACTTTCCAGAGTACAAGGACATTTCCATTCCCATTATCGATTATTATCTGGAGCAGAGTGCGGGTCACGACAATTCAGGTTTGTTCCGGAAAGCGTTGCTCCATGCCAAGGCGAAGTTGGAGGCAGCGAAATGAATGGCGCCATGATCTGTGCATGGTGCGCAGCGCATGGCCCCGCCGGCCTCTGCGAAAAATCACCCACGACCGATGAATTCAGGCGTTAGGCACCCAGTATGCGCATCCGCATGGAAGGGACACTCACGAAGTGGAATGACGACCGGGGCTTCGGGTTCATCGCCCCGACCCGAGGCGGCCCTGAGGTTTTTGTCCATATTTCCGCGTTTCCCAATGATGGGGTGCGCCCCACTCTCGGAGAAAAGCTGACCTTCGAGATTGAAACCGACAAGGATGGAAAGAAGCGGGCGAAGCACCTTTCATGTCCAGAACGTCCGTCTGTCAGACGTGCTCCCCCTGCGTCATTCCGCAGGCATGCCTCCTACCGCCGCAAGGAACGCACCGGGTTTTTCGCTCGGATAATCCCGTTGCTCGTGGTGCTGGGGCTGATCGTCTATGGCTACGGTGAATACTCCCGTCGTGCCCTCTCGTTGACAGAAAACGCAGTCAAGCCGGCAATTCAGGCGCCTGCGCAGATCTACCGCTGCGACGGTCGAACCCACTGCTCACACATGAGGTCTTGTGACGAAGCCACCTTTTTCCTTCGCAATTGCCCCGGCGTCAAAATGGACGGCGACCATGATGGTGTGCCCTGTGAGCAACAATGGTGTACGAGGTAGGACGAGCCCGATCCCGGACCCGAGCGGCGCGATTGAGCCATGAGATCCGAGGGTGCGGTCCGATGGCGCTGAAAATCAGCGATCAGTGGCAGGATTCAGACGGCAACCAGCGTGTCATGCACCGCTGGTGTCATGGCGATGTTCTGGCCCGTTGAGACGTGCCGAGATATCCAGCGCTGGCTGGCGGGTGCTATGACGATGCTGTGAACAGTGCAGTCATGCCGGCCGCGTCCGGCTGCTCCAGTACGCCGCGTTCGGTGACGATGGCGTCGATCAATCCGGCTGGGGTGATGTCGAAGACCGGGTTCCAGGCATGCGCGCCTTCGGCCACGGTCCGCTGTCCGGCGAAGCTCAGCAATTCGTCGGGGCTGCGGGTCTCGATTTCGATGGCGTCGCCGCTGGCGGTCGCCATGTCCACGGTTGAGGACGCGGCCACCACCATGGTGCGCACGCCGTAGTGGCGGGCGACGATGGCGAGTTGGCAGGTGCCGATCTTGTTGGCGACATCGCCATTGGCGCAGATGCGATCGGCGCCAACCACCAGCCACTGCACGGCGCCGGTCTTCATCAGGTGCGCCGCCGCTGCATCGGCAATCAGGGTGACCGGGATGCCATCGCGCATCAGCTCCCAGACGGTCAGACGGGCGCCTTGCAGCCAGGGTCGGGTTTCGCCGGCATGGACACGCTGGATTCGCCCGAGGGCATAGCCGGCGCGGATCACCCCGAGTGCGGTGCCGAAGCCGGCGGTCGCCAGCGAGCCGGTGTTGCAGTGGGTCAGAACACCGCTGCCGGGTGCGATCAGGTTGGCGCCCAGTTCGCCGAGACGGCGGTTGCAGCGTAGATCCTCGGCGACGATCGCCTCGACCTCGTCCGCCAGCCGCTGCTGCCAGTCGCTGCCCCAGCCGGGCAGGGCAGCGGCCAGCCGCGCCAGCGCCCATGCCAGGTTGACAGCGGTCGGTCGGGCGGCCCGCAGGTCGGCGAGGGTCGGCGCCAGTCGGGCCAGTGCTTCGCGGCCATCGACGGCGGTCAGCGCCCGTGCGGCCAGCAGCACGCCCCAGGCGGCAGCGATGCCGATCGCCGGTGCGCCGCGCACGACCAGGTCGCGGATCGCTGCGGCGACCGCGTCGGCGTCACGGCAATCGACATGTTCGACCACGAACGGCAGCCGGCGTTGATCGAGCAGGCGCAGGCGATCGCCGAGCCACTGGATCGGGCGAACACGGTCGTAGCGGTCGAAATCGATCATTCCGGCGGATCCGATCCAGGCACAGATGGCAGGGCGCTCAGTGTACGTGCTTGGGCCGAGTCGATGGCAGTCGCCGGGAATCGCGCTATCCTCTCGCCATGCGCCGGACCTGCCACATCGAGAATGCCCCCGTCCAGCCGTCGTTGCCGATGGCTGGCGGCAGTTCGGGTAATGGCGCGGGTGGGCTCGCATGAGTGCCCGTGGCCGAGCCAGGTCGGAGACCGTCGAAGCCGATCTGCCGATGCTGTCCGACGACATGGCGATCGACAGTCTGCTGCATGCGGCGGCGGTCCGCGCCGGGGTCGGTGCCGGTCTCGGTCTGATCCTGGACGGGGTGCCGCTGTTGAAACCATTCGTGCCGACTCGGGTCAAGCGGGCGGCCAGCGGTCTCGGTGCCGATCAGGTGCAGCGGGAACTGGTCCGCAAGGTCTATGCCCGCCACGGACTTGCTCCGGCCCGCTGGGAGATCGATGCGGTGCTGGCAGTCGCCCAGTCGCAGGGGGTTCTGACGCCACTGGCGACCCGCGCGGGGCTGAATTCGCTGTTGTCGGCCTGGTTGCCGAGTGCCCTGGTCGGTCCGATCCTGCGCTACACCCCGATCGAGGCCCTGATCGGACGTACCGCCAGGGCGGTTGCCTCCACCTGGGCCGCCGGTCGCTATGCCGATGGCGTCTGCAAACTGCGCCGGGCCGGTGCCGACTGGCTTCCGGCGCCGGTCGCCCGCGCCCTGACCCTGGCACCCGGCAAGCTGCGCGACTGGAGTGGCGAGGCGCTGTCACTGATGCTGCCGCCCTTGGAACTGGCCGGTCGCTGGTTGTCGGCATCGCCGTCGCAGGCCGCTTCCGACTCGCTGCCCGGCAAGAAAGCAGGCCAGTCGTCCGGAAAAACGGCGGTCAAGTCGGGCGCACGCCGGTCGGCTGGCAACGCGACAAGCCGGTCGCCACGCTCAGGTTCCCGTGTGTCTGCGGGCAGTCGATCCAGCGAGTCTGCGGCCCCGGTCGTGGCCGGAAAACGCCGCCGCACCGGCGCTGCACGATCGGACTGACGTCCGGTCGGAGCGGTCGATCGGCTCAGGCGCGGCTGCTGGAAAAAGCCAGGCACTGGCCGATGTCGTCGGTTTCGAGCAGGGCCATCAGCAGGCGATCGACGCCCAGGGCCACCCCGGCGCAGGCTGGCAGGCCGTGTTCGAGTGCTGCCAGCAGGGCGGTGTCGAGTTCGGGAACCGGTTGCTTCCGGCTTCGGCGGCGGCTCTGATCGGCCAGGAAGCGGGCGCGCTGCTCCTTGGCATCGGCCAGTTCGTGGAAGCCATTGGCCAGTTCCAGCGGCCCCAGGTAGGCCTCGAAGCGTTCCGCGACCGGTGGCTCGCCGGGCCGTAGCCGAGCCAGGGCGCACTGTTCGGCCGGGAAGTCGTAGACCAGGGTCAGGGTGTCCGGTGGCAGATCCGGTTGGATGCGATGACTCATCAGCAGGTCCAGCCAGTCGCTGCGTTCCAGGCCCTCCGGGTCGATCCGCAGATCGGCCAGTGGTCGGCGCAGGGTGGCGATCCCGGCTCGGTGGGGATCGAAGCCGAAGCGCTGGTCGAACAGGTCGTGATAGCTCAGTGCCTGCACCCGCAGGCTGCGGCCGCGTTCGGCCAGCACGGTGGTCACCAGTTCGGCCACTTCGTGCATCAAGCGGCGATGGTCCCAGCCGAGTCGATACCATTCCAGCATTGTGAATTCGGGCGTGTGGCGGGTGCCGGATTCGCCGTCGCGAAAGACCCGGCCCAGTTCGTAGCAATCGCCGATGCCGGCCGACAACAGCCGCTTGATCGCGAATTCCGGCGAGGTCCGCAGCCAGCGCGGTCCCGGGGCTCCGGCGGTCGGTCCGTTGAGATGGGTCGTCAGGCTCTCGATGTTCGGGTCGCTGTTGCCGGCGCGCGACAGGATCGGGGTCTCGACTTCCAGCACGCCGCGTTCGGCGAAAAAGGCCCGGATGCGGGCATTCACGGCTGCCCGCATGCGGATCGCTGCCGGGCTGGCACTCGGTTGCCAGGGTCGGGTCATGGGCTGCCTGCGGAGTTGCCTGGCCAGTGACGATACCGTTCAGGCCGAGCGCCGGTTGCGCTTGGCTTCGTCCGAGCGCAGTTGTCGCAGGCGATCGAAGTAGCCGGGTTCGATGCCGGTTACGTAATCGCCGTCGAAACAGGACGAATCGAAGCGGGTGACCTGTCGGCGTGAGCCCGAGACCGCCGCCACCAGGTCGGAGAGATCCTGGTAGATCAGCCAGTCGCAGCCGATCAGGGCGGCCACTTCCTCCTCGCTGCGGCCATGCGCGACCAGTTCCTCGGCGGCCGGCATGTCGATGCCGTAGACGTTCGGGTAGCGCACCGGCGGGGCTGCCGAGGCCAGGTAGACCTTTCGGGCGCCGGCATCGCGCGCCATCTGGACGATCTGTCGGGAGGTGGTGCCGCGCACGATCGAGTCATCGACCAGCAGCACGACCCGGTCCTCGAATTCCAGCGGGATCGGATTGAGTTTGCGGCGCACCGATCGGACCCGCTCGACCTGGCCGGGCATGATGAAGGTCCGACCGATGTAGCGATTCTTGATGAAGCCTTCGCGGTATTTCACGCCGAGTACATTGGCCAGTTCCAGGGCCGAGGTGCGCGAGGTGTCCGGGATCGGGATGACCGTGTCGATGTCGTGGTCGGGCCGCAGCCGCAGCAGCTTCTCGCCGAGCGCTACGCCCATCCGCATGCGCGCCTTGTGGACCGAGATGTCCTCGATCATCGAGTCCGGGCGGGCGAAATAGACGTACTCGAAGATGCAGGGGGCGTGCGGGCGCGGCTCGGCACACGGGCGGCTGTGCAACTGGCCGTCGCCGGTCACCACCAGGCCCTCGCCCGGCAGGACGTCGCGCAACCGCCGGAAGCCGAGGATGTCGAGGGCGACGCTTTCCGAGGCCAGCACGTACTCGCCCCCGGCCGCGCCCCGCCGATGGCCGAGCACCAGGGGCCGGATGCCGTTGGGGTCGCGGAAGGCGACCAGGCCGAGCCCGAGCACCAGGCAGACCACGGCGTAGCCGCCGACGCAGCGGCGATGGACGCCCGCCACGGCGGCCAGGGCGGCGTCCGGACTGAGCGTACCCTGGCCGGCCAGTTCGTGAGCGAACACGTTCAGCAGCACTTCCGAGTCGGACTCGGTGTTGACGTGTCGTCGGTCGGCCTGGAACAACTGCTGGCGCAGTGCTTCAGTGTTGATGAGATTGCCGTTGTGGCCGAGCGCGATGCCATACGGCGAGTTGACGTAGAACGGCTGCGCTTCGGCCGAGCCCTCCGAGCCGGCGGTGGGGTAGCGGCAGTGGCCGATGCCGACTTGGCCGGTCAGCGCCAGCATGTCGGGCTCGGAGAACACCTCCTTGACCCCGCCATTGCCTTTGCGGACATGCAGGCGGGTGCCATCGACGGTGGCGATGCCGGCGGCGTCCTGGCCGCGATGCTGGAGCACGGTCAGGCCGTCGTAGAGTGCCGCTGCCACGGGCGTGGTGCCGGCGATACCAATGATTCCGCACATGTCAGGTCATGCCCGCCTGGGTCGCCGGATGTCGCCCGGTGACGACCTCCGGCACCGGTTCGGCCTGAAAATTCAGGTGCTCGCGCACGCTGTCCGGCAGCCTGGAGCCGAGCCACAGGGCATAGCGCTCGAAGGTCGGCAGCAGGCGCGAGCGTTGCCACCAGTCGTCCTGCGGGATCGGGGTGAATCCGAGCAGCAGGACCACCACCGACACCAGCACCACGCCACGTGCCAGGCCGAACAACAGGCCGAGCATGCGGTCGGTGCCGGTCAGGCCGGTCGCCTGCACCAGCTTGGCGACCAGCCAGGTCAGCACGGCGCCGACCAGCAGGGCGCCGATGAACAGCACGCCGAAGGCGATGAAATAGCGTGCCGATGGCGGCTCGATTCGATCCTCGAACAGGGTCGAGACCGGCTGGCCGAATCGGAATGCCAGCCAGAACGCCGCCAGCCAGATCAGCAGCGACAGCACTTCCACTGCCAGCCCGCGCCACAGCCCGAACAGTGCCGAGAGCATCAGGACGGCGAGCACTGCGATATCCGCCCCGTTGCTCATCAGGGAAAGGCCACCACCAGTCCATCCAGGCCGAGTTCGGTCTTGATCCGTTCGCGCACGCGGTCGGCGGCGGCGCGTTCGATTTCCGGTCCGACCCGGACCCGATGCAGAACACCGCTGGCGGTGTCGATGCGTTCGGTGAAGCTGGCGAAGCCGGCTGCGCGTAGTCGATCGCGCAGGCGGTTGGCATCGGCGAGATCGGAATAAGCCGCCAACTGGACGACAAAGCCAGCGCGCACGGTCGATGGCGAGTCACTGGCCGCTGCCGCCCGCTCCAGGGCGACCACCTGGGCCGGCAGGTCCGGCCACAGCCGGCGCGCCTGCAAGCGTGCCGCTTCGGCTGCGCCGCGTCCGGCATAGGGGCCGAGCCGGAGCCGATGGACAGTCTGGCCGCCGGCCTGGGTCGGTTCCAGGAAGGCCGGCAGACCTGCCGCCAGTACGCTGTCGCGCAGGCTACGGGCCTTGTCGAGGTCGCGATAGCTGCCGAGTTGAACGACGTGATCGCCTCCGGCCAGGGCCGCCGGACGTTCGCCGGTGGCGACTGCGGGCGGTTCGCTCGATGCTGGCGACGGCGGGCTGGCAGCGGAGCCGGTCGGATCGGCGAGAGCATCGATCCGGGCCGGGGCGTCGGCGGTCACCGCGACCACCGGCTCGCCCGCAGGCGCGCCCGATGTGGCGGTCGAGGGCTGACTGGGTGCATCCGGGCCGGCGGCAGCGGTGCCGTCGGTCGCAGCGGCCTGGTCGGTCGGTGGATGCTCGGCGTCGTTCGACGGAACCGGCTGGGCCGGTTCCGTCGTGTCCGGAGCGGGGGTGGGCGTCGGCAGGTTGAGGGGCAGTTCGCGCACCACCACGGGGCGATCCGGCTCGCTCGGCACGTCCAGCGGCACATCGTCGAGACCGCGATCGGCCTCCGGACCCTGCAACAGTATCGGCAGAACGATCACCGCGATCGCCACCAGCACGATGGCACCGATTACCCGCTGTTTCATCTATGGCCCCCGGCGACCGAATCCCTGCGGATTATAGCGCCGGTCACCACGTCTGATCCCGTTCGGCCAGATGGGCCAGGGCCGCTGCCACGGTGTGGAACGAGCCGAACACCAGCAGGCGATCGCCTGGCCTCAGTTCGGCGAGGGCATCGGCCAGGGCGGTCGCGACATCCGGTCGGTGCCGACACTGGCCGATCTCACCGACCCGATCGGCCAGCGCTGCCGTCGTGAGGCCGCGTGGCCCGGCCGATTCCAGACCGGCCAGCCACCAGCCTGCGATGCGCTGGCGCAAGGGCTGGACGATGCCCTCGATGTCCTTGTCGGCCAGGGCCGAGAACAGTGCCAACTCCCGACCCGGCGCCGGATGCGTCGCCAGCCAGGTCGCCAGTTGCTCGGCTGCCTGCGGGTTGTGGCCGACATCCAACACCAGTTCGGCCTGACCGCCGGGCACCGGTATCGCCATCGACTGCAAGCGGCCCGGCACCCGGACCGACCCGATCGCCGCCCAGGCCGATTTCGGCACCCGCAGCCGGCTGGCACGGATCGCCGCCACCGCTGCGGCGGCATTGTCGATCTGGGCCGGCGCCAGCAGTGCCGGGTAGGGCAGCACCAGATGCTGGCCGGGCTGCTGCCACAGCCAGTCGTCGCGTCGTCGCTCGACCCGGTAATCGCAACCGGCGCGGATGGTCGGTGCGCCGAGTGCATAGGCATGGCGCAGCACGCTGGCCGGTGGATCGGCCTCGGCCAGCACGACCGGGCGACCGGCGCGCATGATCCCGGCCTTCTCGCGACCGATCGTTTCGCGATCCGGCCCCAGCCAGTCCTGGTGATCGAGTGCGACCGTGGTCAGCACGGCGACATCGGCATCGATCAGATTGACCGCATCCAGCCGGCCGCCCAGGCCGACTTCCAGCACGGCCAGATCGAGCCCGGCCCGCTCGAACAGCCAGAGCGCCGCCAGGGTGGCGCACTCGAAATAGGTCAGCGGGGTCGTCGCGCGCGCCGTTTCGACCGCCTCGAACGCGGTCACCAGTGCCGCATCCTCGGCCTCGATCCCATCGATTCGTACCCGCTCGTTGTAGCGCAACAGGTGTGGCGAGGTGTAGGCCGCCACCCGCAGGCCGGCGGCGCGACCGATCGCTTCGATGAAGGCCACGGTCGAGCCTTTGCCATTGGTACCGGCCACCGTCACCACCCGCCGCGCTGGGCGTGCCAGGCCCATTCGGTCCGCTACCGCCCGCACCCGATCCAGACCCAGTTCGATCGAATGCGGGTGCAGCGACTGGATGCGATCCAGCCAATCGGCGAGCGAATGGTGCGGCATGGCCGGGACGGAGCCGTGATCGAGCGGGAGCACATTCTACGCAACCGATCGCCGGTCACGTCGTGCTCGTAGCCATGCGCTCGACCCGGTCCCGGCAAACCGGCATGCTGGACAACGGTCGATCCGCCGCCCGGCGACAGCGCGCGCGACCCGGTCACGGGCAGCGACCGGACCCAGCGACCGCCAGTGAGCGAAAATCCGACCATGCGAATCGAACGACAACCCGCCTTCGTGCTGCACGCGCGCGCCTGGCGCGAGACCAGCCTGTTGCTGGAGGTATTCACCCGCGAGCACGGTCGGATCGGCGTCATCGCCCAGGGTGTGCGAGGTCCGCGCAAGCAGGCATTGCGGGCGGCCTTGCAGCCGTTCGTGCCGATCTCGGTCGATCTGCTGCATCGCAGTGAACTGGCCCGGCTGATCGCCGCCGAGCCGTCCGGTCCGGCGGCCGGATTGCTCGGCGATCGCCTGATGGCCGGCTTCTACGTCAATGAACTGCTGCTGCGACTGAGCGCGCGCGGCGACCCCGGTCCAGACCTGTTCGATCGCTACCACGCGGTGCTGATCGAGTTGGCGGGCGAGACCCCATTGTCATGGCTGCTGCGGCGATTCGAGCGCGACCTGCTCGAACGGCTCGGGTTCGCTCCGCCCTGGCGGGAGACCGCCGACGGCGATCGAATCGTCCCTGAGCAGCGCTATCGACTGGATGCCGAAGTCGGGCCGGTGGCCACCCCGAGCGGTGCTGTAGCCGGTCGGGCCTTGCTCGCCCTGGCCGATGACCGGATGCCCGAGCCGAGCGATCTGCGCGCCCTGCGCGATGCCTTGCGTGGGCTGATCGCGAGTCATCTCGACGGCCGCGAACTGGTGTCCTGGGGCGTGCTGGCCAAGCTGCCGAGCACTGAGTCCGGAGGCCAGGCGCGCCGTTCGATCAGCGATGATCCAAGTGATCAGTGACGGTCGGGGCGTCGGCCTCAGCCGCGCACCCGCTCCGATCGATCCAGCCGGTAGTCGTCGCCATTCAGCAGGGCCAGGCAGGCGCTGTCGAAGCCGGCCTGGGCGTCGCGATCGCTCGGGTGGTCGGCCAGTCGGCGGGCGGCGGCCAGGATGCGGGTGGCGCCGACGAAGCCGCAGGCCGACTTGATGCGATGCAGTTCGGCGCGGAGCCGGTCGTGGTCGTTGCTGGCCAGGGCGTCGGCGATCTCGCTGCGGTGACGCGGAAGATCATGCAGGAACAGGGCACGCAGTCGGGCGACGATGTCGCTCGATCCACCGGCGGCGGCCAGTGCCTGGCGATCGTCCCAGTCGGGGGCTGGCGCAGTGGCGGCCGGCCGCTCACGATCGGCCAGGCTGTCGTGTACCCAGGCGCGCAGTGCCGCTGCTCCGATCGGCTTGCCGACGACCGCGCGGAAACCGGCGGCCAGGGCACGGCTGCGGGTGGCATCGGTCGGATCGGCGGTCAGGGCCAGGGCCGGTGGTCGGATCGATTGCCCGGCGCTGCCGGCATCGGTGCGGGCGCGCTCGGCGCATTCACGCAAGCCGGCGAGCAGTTCGATGCCGCTGGCATCGGGCAGGTTGAGATCGATCAGCCAGGCGTCGAAGTTCTGGTCGGCCACCGCTGCCAGTGCTTGGCGACCGTTGCTGGCATGGGTTACCGAATCGACCAGCGGACTCAGTGCGTCGGCCAGGAAGGCGGCGCTGATCGGGTCGTCCTCGACCAGCAGCAGGTGGATTCCGGCCGGT
The DNA here is from genome assembly GCA_002420085.1 of Lysobacterales bacterium UBA5700. Lineage (GTDB taxonomy): Bacteria > Pseudomonadota > Gammaproteobacteria > Xanthomonadales > Xanthomonadaceae > UBA11164. Next base: position 14,951 of record DIHI01000130.1, read on the forward strand.
TGTCGGTCGGGCGTGCCGGATGCGGCGGGAAGGTCGGGTTTCGGCATGGCGCTGGGTCGGGACGGTCGATGCGGGCTATGCTGTGAGCATGCGACGATGGGTGCCGGCTGGCAAATGGCCATGGTCATGGGCAATGGGGCTGCTCATGCTGGCGTCGGCGTGGCCGGTCGTGGCCGCGCGGGTGCAGATCGAGGCCGAGCGGGTCGTGCTCGGGCCGGGCAGCGGCCGCAATCTGCACATCACGCTCGACCAACCTGCGGCCGGACCGGCGGTGGCGCGAGTGGTGATGTCCGACTTCGATTCCGGCCTGGGCTGGCGTTACGCTGCCCTCTCGGCCGAGTGTGAATTGACCGTGACGGCCGAGGCCAGTGCCTGCATCGGCGCGCTCCAGGCCGATCGCCTGCGCCGCGCCCTGAATCTGGCGTGGGCTGCCGATGGCGGCAGCATCACCCTCGCCGAGGGGCGGCGGCGCTTGGCGGCCCGGTTCGATCTCGCCCAGCCCGATCGGGTCCGGGTGCAGGCTCAGGCGTTGCCGGTGAGCTGGGCTCAGCCGTTTCTGGCGACCGTGTGGGCGACCGCCCAGCCGAGCCAGGGCCGGTTCGGGGGTGAGATCGAGATTCGCTTCCCCGCGTCCGGGCCGTTGCGGACCCTGGCACGGCTGGACCTCGACGGCCTCGGGCTCGACACGCCGGATGGTTCGCTGGCCGCCGCCGGGGTGTCCGGGCGGATCGACATCGACCAGATCGGGACCGGCGGCGGTTCGCAGGTGCGGGTCGGCGGCCGCCTGACGGCCGGCGAGTTTCTCTGGGGAACGGTCTATGTCGGTCTGGGCGCCGAGCCGGTGGAAGGATCGCTCGATCTGGTCGGCGAAGCCGATGGCGGGTGGACGATCGCCGAGTTCAAGTGGTCCGATGGCGCCACCCTGTCGGCCCAGGGCAGCGGTCGGATCGAAGCCGACGGCGGACTGACGGCGCTTCGGGTGCATGCCGAGAGTGCCACGCTGGCGGCCTTGGCCGAGCGTTATCTGAGCGGGCCGTTGGGCCTGGCCGGACTGGCCGGGATGCGCCTGTCCGGACGCATCGCGGCGACCGTCGAGTTGGCCCGTGACGGCCCGGTGGCGATCACCGTCGCGCCCGAGCAGGTCGTGCTGGTCGATGCGGGCGGGCGGTTCCGGTTCGCCGGCCTCGATGGTGTGCTGCGCTGGACGGCGGCCGATCAGCCGGTCGAAAGCGATCTGGCCTGGTCGGGTGCCGCCATGCATGGCATCGGCATCGGGCCGGTGCGGTTGGCCTGGCGCAGCCATGCCGGTGCGCTCGATCTGCGCCAGCCGGCCACCCTCGAACTGCTGTCCGGACGGCTGGAACTGGAGCGGCTGCATGTCGAACCGCCAATGACCGGTCGTTCGGCGGTGGCCGAACTGGCGCTGACCGTGGTCGATGTCGATCTGGCCGCGCTGTCGCAGGCACTCGGCTGGCCGTCGTTTTCCGGAACCCTGTCCGGACGCCTGCCGATGGCGCGCTATGCTCGGCAGCGGCTCGATTTCGATGGCGGACTGAGCATGCGCGTGTTCGACGGCAATGTCGCCATCCGTGCCCTGTCGATGGAGCGCGTGTTCGGTGTCGCGCCCTCGCTGGCGGCCGAGGTCGAGTTCACCGGGCTCGACCTGCAACCACTGACGGCCGCCTTCGGCTTCGGCGAAATCACTGGCCGGCTGGACGGCCATCTGCACCGTCTGCGGCTGCTCGACTGGCAGCCGGTCGCCTTCGATGCCGCCCTGCTGTCGGCACCGGTCCAGCGCGGCCCGAAGCGGATCAGCCAGCGCGCCGTGCAGGACATCTCCCGGATCGGCGGCAGCGGCCTGATCGCCGGCTTGCAGGGGCAGGCACTGAAGATGTTCAGCACGTTCGGCTACGCAAGGCTGGGCCTGCGCTGCCGGCTCGACAACAATGTCTGCTCGATGGATGGCGTCGGTTCAGCGGGCGATGGCTATACGATTGTCGAAGGCGCCGGCTTGCCGCGCATCAATGTCGTCGGTTTCCAGCGTCGGGTCGATTGGCCGGTGCTGGTCGGTCGCCTGAAGGCTGCGACCGAAGGGCAATTGCCGACGATCGAGTAGCCGGACGCTGGCCGGTCCGGTTTTTCCGTGTTGTCCAGACACCACCCCGATGAAGGAATCGCGACCATGAAACGACCCCTCCTGCTGGCACTGGCTGCGGCCCTGCTGACCGCCTGCGTCACGATCAATGTCTACTTCCCGGCCGCCGAAGCGCGCGAGGCGGCCCGCGAGTTCGTCGAGGAAGTGATCGGCGAGCCGGCCGCACCAGCGCCCTCGCCGGCCCGCGACGGCGGCAGCGCCCGACTCGATCCGGTCGGCCTCCTGCTCGATCTGTTCATCCCCGCCGCCCATGCCCAGTCGGCCAATATCGATATCAAGACGCCGGCCATCCAGGCCATTCAGGGGCGCATGGCGCAGCGCTTCCAGGGTCAGTTGCAGGCGCATTTCGATTCCGGCGCGCTCGGCTTTGGCCGCGATGGCCTGATCGTGGTGCGCGATGCCGGCAAGGTGCCTCTGAATGCGCGGGTCGGACTCAACCAGCAGGTCGCCGAGGACAACCGCGACCGCAATGCCGTCTATCGCGAGATCGCGGTCGCCAACGGCCATCCGGAGTGGGAAGGCCAGATACGCGAAATCTTCGCCAGTCAGTGGATCGCCAGCGCACGGGCCGGCTGGTGGTATCAGGATGCCGGCGGGAGTTGGCAGCAGAAATGAGTCTCCGTCACTGACGGCCGGGCCGGATTGTTCCGCCTGGCGCGGCAAAGTCAAGGACATTGGCTACGAAATGCGGTAAGTTCGGTCGCAACGAACAGCGGTACACGCAGTCCATCGACCCAGGCGGATGATGGCTGCGGTGCCGCTGCGGTCCGGACCGGCAGATGCCTGCGGCGAGCGACGGCATCCATCGAGCCGGACACCTCACGTGATGGAGGTGTCGATGCGACGCAAGCCGGCGATCAAGGTGACCACGGTCTATGCTGGTCTGGCTGCGACCTGGATTCTGGTTTCGAGCGGTCTGATCCCCGCGCTCGACAGTGTCATGACGGTCGGCCAGTGGGTGGAACTGGCCAAGGGCCTGGTCTTCGTGCTGGTCACCGCTGTCGCGCTCTATCAGGCATTGCGACGGATCGCCCGCGACGAGACGCTGCGCTACCAGTTGCTGCTGGCCGAGCATCCGCAGCCGATGCTGCTGATCGACCCTGGCGATGGTCGGATCGTCGACGCCAACCGGGCCGCCGCCGTGTTCTACCGATGGCCGCTCGATCGGCTGCGGGCACTGACCCTGTTCGATCTGGCGGTTTCGCCGCGCGAGCTGGTCGCTGACGACTTGCGGCAGGTGTGTGATCGTCGACGCTTGCGCTTTGAAACCAAGCACCGGCTCGGCTTCGACGAGATTTGCGAGGTCGAGATGTTCGCTGGTCCGGCCCGGATCGCCGACCGCGAACTGGTCTATTCGGTGGTGGTGGACGTCAGTGAGCGCCAACGGGCCGTGCGCGAACTGGCTGATCGCGAGCGGCGGTTCCATGCGCTGTTCGAGCACGCGCTGTCGGCGGTCGTGATTCTGGTGCCGGTCCGCGATGCCGAGGGTCTGCTGGTCGATTTCACCGTGCTGGACTGCAACAACGCCCTGCGCGAACACCTCGATATCGATCCGGGTCGGGCGGTCGGTCGGCACTGGTCGGAGGTGGTTCCGGAAGCCGATCGCGAGGCATTGTTCATGCCGCTGGCCGACGTGCTGGCCGGGGTGGGTAGCAGCCGGTTCGAGGCCGAGGCGTTCGGGCGGACATTGGCGGTTAATGCCTATCGGATCGGGCTGGATCAACTGGTGGCGGTGTTTGCCGATGTCAGCGCCGGCGCTCGGGCTCAGCAGGCGCTGCGTGCCAGCGAGGCACGTTATCGAGACATGTTCGAGCACAACCCCAATCCGATGTGGGTGTTCGACGTCGAGACCCTGGCCTTTCTCGACGTCAACGATGCGGCGGTTCGCAAGTACGGGTACTCGCGTGAGGAGTTCCTGACGATGTCGATCGATCGGATCCGTCCGCCGGAGGATGTCGTGCTGCTGCGTGTCGATGTCGCCCGGCCCCGGGTCGGCGCTGAGGCGCCTGAGCGCTGGCGGCATCTGTTGAAGAACGGCCGGCTGATCGAGGTCGAGGTCGCGTGTCACGATTTCGAGTTCGACGGCCGGCCGGCGCGGATGGTGCTGATCCACGATCTGAGCGATCGCATCCGGATCGAGAATGCGCTGCGCGAGAGCGAGGAACGCCTGAGTCTGGCCCTGCTGGGTGCCAACGACGGCTGGTGGGACTGGGATCTGGAAAGCGATCGGCTCTACTATTCGCCGCGCTGGTGGTCGATGCTCGGCTACGCCCACAACGAATTGCCGGCCGACAGTGGCCTATGGCGCCGCCTGGCGCATCCCGAGGATCTTCCGGAAGCCGAGCGGATCATCCGCGAGACTCTGGCTGAGGGACGGCGTCGTTATCGCGTCGAATGCCGCATGCGGCATCGTGACGGCCACTGGCTGCCGATCGTGTCGTCCGGGCTGGTGACCTACAGTGGCGAAAAGCCGATCCGGATCAGTGGCGCCAATGCCGATCTTTCGGGGTTTCATCGTCTCGACGAACAGCGTCGGATGATCGAGCGAGTATTCGTCGCCTCCAGCCAGGGCATGATGATCGTCGATCGTGATGGCGTCATACTCGACGTGAATCCGGCGTTCGAGGCGATCACCGGGTATTCGCGTGACGAGGTGATCGGTCGGAGCCCGCGCCTTTTGCAGTCAGGGCGCCACGATCAGGCGTTCTATGCTGCGCTCTGGCAGACCCTGACCGAGACCGGCCAGTGGCGGGGCGAGGTCTGGAATCGCCGCAAGTCGGGTGAGATCTATCCGGAGTGGTTGACCATCAGCGCCGATCGCGATGAACAGGGCCGCGTGCGGCAGTACATCGGCGTGTTCAGCGATCTCACCCAGGTGCGTCAGGCGAACGACAAGGCCGAGTATCTGCTGCGTCACGATCCGTTGACCGGCCTGATCAATCGAGCCGCGTTGATCGAGCGGATGACCCATGGCCTGGCCAGGGCGCGACGTGCTTCGACTGGGGCGGCGGCCGTGCTGGTCGCGGTCGAGGGCCTGACCGCCGTGGTCGATGGACTCGGTCATCCGGCCGGCGACCAGGCGCTGGCTGGCGTCGCTCGCCGGTTGGCGGCCCAGGTGCGTGCGTCGGAAGTGTTGGCGCGCTTCGGCGAGCGCGTGTTTGCCGTGTTTTCCGAGGATGCGGCGGTGGCCGAGCACCTGGCGAGTCTGGCCGGACGGCTGTTGTCGGTGTTCGATCCAGCGATCGAGATCGATGGCCACCGGCTGGTCCTGACCGCCGACATCGGAATCGCGCTGTTTCCGGATGATGGCGAGACAGTGACCGATCTGCTGAAGCACGCCGAGTCGGCGCTCGACGCTGCGCGCGCGGCCGGGCCTCGGCGTTGGCGCTGTTTTTCTGAGGCGCTCGGTCAGCAGGCCGAACGGCGCCTGCAACTGGAGAGCGGGTTGGTGAGTGCGATCGAGCGAGACGAGTTGCTGCTGCATGTCCAGCCGCAGGTCGATCAGGATACTCAGGCATTGGCCGGTGTCGAGGTTCTGCTGCGCTGGCGTCATCCAGCCCTCGGACTGCTGGGTCCGGGCGAATTCATTCCGGTGGCCGAGCGACTCGGCCTGATGCCGGACATCGGCGCCTGGGTGATCGATGCGCTCTGTACGCACCTGAAAGAATGGCGGGCACGCGGCATCGTCGTGCCGCTGGCGGCGGTGAATGTCTCGGTCCAGCAGCTCGACTCGACCGAACTGCCCGGACAGGTCGCTGCTGCGTTGTCCCGGCATGGCGTCGATGCCGGTCAGATCGAACTGGAACTGACCGAGTCGATGCTGATGCGTGATCCCGAGCAGGCACGGCTGCTGCTCACACGTTTGCGCGAGTTGGGTGTCGGTCTGGCGCTCGACGATTTCGGTACCGGTTATTCGAGCCTGGCCAGCCTGAGTCGCTTGCCGCTGACTCGACTGAAGATCGACCGTTCGTTCGTGGCGCAGATCGGCCGGGAGATACGCGCCGAGGGGATCGTTCGGGCGGTCATCGGGCTCGGTCGCAGCCTGGGCCTGACGGTGGTCGCCGAGGGCATCGAAACCCCGGAGCAGGCGGAATTCCTGCGTCGAGAGGGCTGTCGGGTCGGCCAGGGCTTTCTGTATGCGCGGCCGATGCCGATCGCGACCCTGCCCGATTGGCTGGGCCTGTTCCGGCAGGCACATACGGAGGGTTGAGGGCTGGCTGGCGGTGGCGTGGCTCGGGCCTGCACTCGGCTACACTATCGGACCACTGCAAGGCAGGTCGTCCAGAGCATGAGCTGGCTGCAAAAACTGGCCGTTTCCCGAATCCGCACCCGCAACAGCGCCAAGCGCGGTGTTCCCGAGGGGTTGTGGGAGCGCTGTCCGGGTTGTCAGGCGGTCCTGTACCGCCCGGAGCTGGAACAGAACATCGAGGTCTGCCCGAAGTGCGACCACCACATGCCGATCCGGGCACGGGCGCGCTTGCGGCGCTTCCTCGATCCGGGGGAACCGGCACCGGTCGAGCTTGCCGCCGGGCTGGCGCCGACCGATGCGCTGCATTTCAAGGATTCCAAACGCTACGGCGAGCGCATCCGGGCGGCCCAGAAACAGACCGGCGAGCGTGATGCCCTGGTGGCGATGCACGGCCGGTTGGCCGGGCGACCACTGGTCGCTGCGGCCTTCGATTTCGCTTACATGGGCGGGTCGATGGGCTCGGTGGTGGGTGAGAAGTTCGCCCGTGCCGGTGAGGTCGCGCTGGCCGAGCGCTGTCCGTTCATCTGTTTCTCGGCGACCGGCGGGGCGCGGATGCAGGAAGGTCTGTTCTCGCTGATGCAGATGGCCAAGACCTCGGCGGTGCTGGGCCGGCTGCGGGCAGCCGGCCTGCCGTTCGTGTCGGTGCTGACCCATCCGACCACCGGTGGCGTCTCGGCTTCGCTCGGCATGCTGGGCGATATCAATGTCGCCGAGCCGAAGGCGCTGATCGGATTCGCCGGCCCGCGAGTGATCGAGCAGACCGTGCGCGAGAAACTGCCCGAGGGCTTCCAGCGTTCGGAATTCCTGCTCGAACATGGGGCGATCGATCTGATCGTCGATCGGCGCCAGATGCGCGAGCGGCTGGCCGCACTGCTGGCCCTGTTGATGCGGCAGCCGGCGCCGGTGTTCGATCCGGACCCGCAATGACGATCGACCACGCACGCCCCCGTCGATGCGCGCATGACGCGATCGGCGCAGATAGCCCGGACCCATCATGACTGACAGACGTTATTTCGGAACCGACGGCATTCGCGGCCGGGTCGGGGTGTGGCCGATCTCGGCGGATTTCATGCTCAAACTGGCCTGGGCAGCCGGTCGGGTGCTCGGTCGCGAGGGCGAGCACGCCCGTTTCGTGATCGGCAAGGACACCCGGATTTCCGGTTACTTGTTCGAGTCGGCGCTGGAGGCCGGCCTGGTTTCGGCCGGTGCCGATGTGCTTCTGCTCGGGCCGATGCCGACCCCGGCGGTCGCTCATCTGGTGCGGGCGCTCGAAGCCGATGCCGGGATCGTGATCAGCGCCTCCCACAATCCGCATTACGACAACGGCATCAAGTTCTTCTCGGCGGCCGGTGAGAAACTCGACGACGCCACCGAGGCGGCCATCGAGGCGATGCTCGATCAGGATTTCAGCACGGTCGAGTCGGAGCGCCTGGGTCGGGCGAGCCGGGTGGCCGATGCCGAGACCCGCTACGTCGAGTTCTGCAAGACCACCGTGCCAGACGGCTTCCGCCTCAATGGCCTGCGCATCGCGCTCGACTGTGCCCATGGCGCGACCTTTCGGGTGGCCCCCCGGTTGTTTGCCGAACTGGGCGCCGAGGTGATCGCGATCGGGGTCGCGCCGGACGGCCTGAACATCAATCGTGGCGTCGGATCGACCCATGTCGAGACCCTGGCTGCCCAGGTGCTGGCCAGCGGTGCCGACCTCGGCATCGCTTTCGATGGCGATGGCGATCGCGTCCAGATGGTCGATGGCCAGGGCAGGGTGCTCGACGGTGACGATCTGCTGTTCGTGCTGGCCGATGACTGGCGATCGAACGGGCGTCTGCGCGGCCCGGTGGTCGGCACCCTGATGAGCAATTTCGGGTTGGAGCGGGCGATGATCGAGCGCGCGGTGCCATTCCTGCGCGCCAGGGTCGGCGACCGCTTCGTGCTGGAAGCGCTGAAGGAACGGGGCGGTGTGCTGGGCGGCGAAGCCTCTGGCCATCTGCTCTGCCTCGACCGTGCCAGTACCGGCGATGGCATCGTCAGTGCCTTGCAGGTGCTCGATGTGGTCCGCCGATCGGGCGGCGATCTGGCGGCCCTGCGCCAGGGCTGGACCCGGTTGCCGCAACGAACCGCCAACATCCGGATCGAACGCGGCGCCCGGCCGGACCTGAGCCCGGTGGTCAAGGACGAATTGGCCCGCTGTCTCGATGAACTGGGAACCGCCGGACGGGCGTTCCTGCGGCCCTCGGGAACCGAGCCGGTGGTCCGGGTGACCGTCGAGGGCGAGGACGCCCCCCTGGTCGATCGCCTGCTGGATCGGTTGTCGCGGGCGGTGGCCGACGCCTGAAGCCGGTCGGCAGGCTGGTTCGGGTCGGGCCGGCCGAACGGATCGTGACCGCGCAGTGCGGGGCCACTCTCTCCCACCATGTGGGGACAGGTCGCAGCACTTCAGCGTGCCGTCTGTCGAACCCGTTCCGCGTAGCATGGGTGTTTCGCCCGTGGCGCCGCAGCGCCCCACGCCGCTGCTTCGATCGCTCCGGTGTCAACCGTGCGACGACCGCCTGCGGGGCGGGCATTCGGCGGGGCGGGAGCGGGGCAGGGGCGGGCTTGCGGCGGTGTGGGATGCGGAGAACAACGGGCTTGGGACGGAGCAGGCCGTTTCGCACGGCCGCAACGGGTGTGCAGACACCGGCTGACCCCGACCGATCCACCTCACGGTGACGCATGGTGAGGCCCCCCTCGTCACGTCCCTTCCATCCGAACGAGGACACTTCAGCCTCGGACACAGACGGCATTACGGCGTCGGGTTGACCCCGCGTGCCGGGGCTGGGGCACGGGCTCGGAAAGGCGTATCCTTGGCGGCTTGTCCAGAACTTGAGCGAAGCCAGTGCCATGAGTGCGATCCCGACCCTCGACATCCGTCGTTACGATTCCGACCGCGACGCCTTCGTGGCCGAGCTGGGCGCGGCCTATCGGGAGTGGGGTTTCTGTGGCGTTCGCGGCCACGGCATCGATCAGGCCCTGATCGACGGGGCTTACGCGGTGTTCAAGCGCCTGTTCGACCTGCCGGTGGCGACCAAGATGAAGTACCACCTGGCCGGCAGCGGTGGTGCTCGTGGCTACACCCCGTTCGGCATCGAGACCGCCAAGGATGCCCGCTACCCCGATCTCAAGGAGTTCTGGCACATCGGTCGCGAGATTCCACGCGATCACCCGTGCGCCGGGGTGATGCCGGCCAACCTCTGGCCGGGCGAACTGCCGGAATTGCGCGACTACGGTTATGGCCTGTACCAGGCGCTCGATGGTCTGGGTTCGCGGGTGCTGTCGGCCCTGGCCCTGCACATCGGTCTGCCCGAGACCTGGTTCGCCGACAAGACCGATTATGGCAATTCCATCCTCCGACCGATCCATTATCCGCCGATCGCTTCACCCGACGTTCCGAACGTCCGGGCCGGCGCCCATGAGGACATCAATCTCATCACCCTGCTGGTCGGTGCCAGTGCCGAGGGGCTTGAGGTGCTGTCGCGCAAGGGCGAGTGGGTGCCGTTCACGGCCGATGCCGACACCATCGTGGTCAACATCGGCGACATGCTCCAGCGCCTGACCAACCATGTCTACCCCTCGACCACCCACCGGGTGGTCAATCCGCCGGGCGAGAAGGCGCGGCAGCCGCGCTATTCGACGCCGTTCTTCCTGCATCCCAATCCGGATTTCATGATCGCGACCCTGCCGGGCTGCATCAGTGCCGACAATCCGAATCGCTATCCCGAGCCGATCCTGTCGCAGGCGTATCTGGAAGAACGGCTGCGCGAGATCAAGCTGGCCTGAGTTCGATCCGAGCCGTTGCGGGCGGCTGCCGGCAACGGCCCGATGATTGGGCGGCTGCTGGCCGGTGCCGCCAGCATCACTGGCTGAAATCGAAGTTCATCTTGGGTCCGGGCGATGCCAGGAAGCGGCCCTCGACGTAGTCCACGCCGGAGGTGAACAGCACCGCCATCGAAGCGGCGTCCTGGACGAAATCGGCGATGCACAGCATGCCGGCCTCGCGAGCCTGATCGGCCAGGACACGGACCCGTTTCTGGTTCTCCGGATTGCTGGCGAGGTCGAGCATCAGACTGCGATCGAGCTTGACGAACTCGGGCTTGAAGTGATCGACCACCTGCATCGGATTGAGTCCGGCGCCGAAATCCTCCAGGGCGGTGCGCACGCCCAGTACCGCCAGACTGCGTTTGAACTCGCTGGCCAGTTTGATCTGGGTGAAGACCTTGGCCTCGCGCAGTTCGAGCACCAGGCGTTCGCCCGGTACGTTGTGGGTCGCCAGGCGGCGGTCTATCAGGTCGATCAGGGCGGGTTGGTCGAGCGAGGCGGGCGAGATCTTGACGAACAGGCAGGTGTCATGGCCCGAGGTCATCCGCTGGGCCAGGATGTCGATCGCCGCAGCCACCGCCCAGCGATCGATTTCCGGCAGCAGACCGTGCTCCTCGGCGATCGCGAAGAAGCTTTCCGGCTTGACGATCTCGCCGGCACCGGCCTTCATCCGCAGGAAGGCTTCGTAATGCTCGCGACGTTCGCCGGTCAGGCTGATGATCGGCTGGTAGTGGAACAGCAGGCCGTCGTTGTGCAGAGCGTCGCGGATGCGCTGCACCCAGGCTTTGATGCGCGCCTGCTCGGCACGATCGCTGGCGCTCGGATCGAACACCTCCTGGCGGTTGCCGCCGACACCGGCCGCCGAGGCCAGGCACTGGGAGATGCGGTTCAACACCTGCGGCACGCTGGCGATCCGTTCGCCGATCTGGACACCACCGACACTGACCGTCAGGCTGACCGACCCCGAGCCGAAGTCGGTCACTCGGGTGCGGAAGGCATCGCAGATGCGCTCGGCGATCGCACGGGTGTCATCCGGACCGCTGTCGTGGCAGAGGATGGCGAACTCGTGATCGGAGAAGCGTGCGGCCTGGGCGCATTCCGGCAGCAGATCGGCCAGGGTTCGGGCGATCGCAGCGAGCAGGGCATCAGCCTGCTCCAGGCCGATCACCCCGAGCAGGGCGCTGTAGTTGTCGGGTGCGATCAGCAGCATGCACTGGCGTTCGGTGCCCTTGGCGGCATCGGCCACGGCCAGTTCCAGTTCCTGCAGGAAGAACTGACGGTTGAACAGCCCGGTCGCCGGGTCGCGCTGGCGCAGTTCGTCGAGTTCCTGGGCCATTTCGCGATCGACAATCTGCGGGCGCAGCACCACTTGCAGGCAGGCTTCACCCTCATAGCTGGCCGGCGCGAACTCGGCCCGAACCTCGAACTGACGGCCCTCGGCGTTGATCATGTTGAGCGGCAGCAAGCGTGGTGGCTGTTCGCCCTTGCTCAGTTGTCGCAGCAGGGTCTTGAAGGTTTCCGCATCGGAGGAGGCGACCATGTCCAGGATCGGCAGGCCCTCGATGTCCTCGAAGGCGGGGTAGGCGAACATCTCCAGATACGCATCATTGGCACGGATATGCATGCCTTCGTGGATGTAGGCGATCGGGTCGCGCGAGGATGTGATCAGCGCGTCGCAGCGGCGGTCGCTCTCGCGCAGTGCGGCTTCCAGCGTGCGCACTGCACGGCGCTGGTTCAGGGCGGCGAACTCCCGCTCGATGATGGCATTCAGGTGGTCCGGTTGGGACGATAGGGCCAGCGCGGTGGTGCCGAGCTTGAGGGCCCGCACGGCGGTGTCGGTGTCGATGTTGCGGCACAGTGCGATCAGGGCGACATCCTTGCCGGCATGGGCGACCGCTGCGGCGGCCTGCTCGAACGGCATCGACTGGCATTCCAGCGAGGCCAGCACCAGATCGACCGGTCCGGCGGCGAGCGCACTCTTGAGTTCGTCGATCGACTCGGCGCGCTGCGGGCGCACGGCGACGCCGGCATTGCGCAATGCCGAAATGACGCGCTCGGCGTCTTCCATCGTGTCCTCGACGACGATCAATCGCAGGACGCTGGCCTGACTCTCCACCGGGGTAACCATGCTGAGGGAACGGTTCAGGTTTTTAGCACGAATGCCCGACCAATTGACAGGGTCGGACGTTCGAGAGGCTGTTTGGCATCGGCTCCTGCGACTTCGCGCACCAGGCGGGGCAGCAGGTAGCCGGGCAGTCGGCTGCGCAGTCGCTGGTGCAGGTCCAGGGCGTGGCCATCATCGACCTCGAAATGTCCGGCACCGGCGACCCGGTCGAGCTGGTGCAGGTAGTAGGGCAGAACGCCGATGTCGAACAGGCGTTCGGACAGGTCGGCCAGGGTGGTTTCGTCGTCGTTGACGCCGCGCAGCAGGACCGACTGGTTGAGCAGGGTGATCCCGGCGGCACGCAGGCGGGCGCAGGCGTGGGCGACGGATGAATCGATCTCGTTGCCGTGGTTGACGTGCAGGACGATCGTGCTGGCCCAGGGCAGATCAGCCAGCCAGGCCAGCAATGGGTCGTCGATGCGTTCCGGCAGGACCACCGGCAGCCGGGTGTGGATGCGCAGGCGGCGCAGATGGCCGACATCGAGCAGTTGCTCGGTCAGGGCGGTCAGTTTGCCGGTGGCCAGCGCCAGCGGGTCGCCGCCGGACAGCAGCAGTTCCGAGATCGAGGGGTCGTTGCGCAGATAATCGATGGCGGCTCGCCAGTCGTCGGCGGCGGCGGTTTCCTCGGCGTAGGGAAAATGCCGGCGAAAGCAGTATCGGCAATGGATGGCGCAACTGCCGGTGGCGACCAGCAAGGCTCGCCCCTGGTACTTGTGCAGGACGCCACGTGCGCTGCGGGCGGCGAGATCGCCGACGGCATCGATGGCGAAGCCCGGCAGGGGCTGATCCTCATCGGCCAGGGGCAGCACCTGTCGCAGCAAGGGGTCGTTCGGGTCGCCCTTGCGCATCCGAGCGACGAAGCCGTGCGGCACCCGCAGCGGAAAGTCCCGGTCCGCCGTTTCCGACAGCCGGGCCGCCGCTTCCGTCAGGCCCAGTCGGGTCAGCAGTTCGCGAGGATCACGGATGGCGTTGCGCCACAGTCGGCGCCAATCGGCCTCGACGTTGGGCTCGATCGGCGCATCGCGGTCGGTAGTGGGCTGCGGAGCAGGGGCGGGAGCGGTTATCATTGCTGGTTTGAGCCGCCCTAGGGCGAAATTTTTCAATTGTAACGCGCCGATCGGCGCCAGTGAGGAGCAAGGCATGGCCACTTTCGGCATGAACGACGTGAAGAACGGGCTGAAGATCATCGTCGATGGCCAGCCATGCGTGATCGTCGACACCAGTTTCGTCAAGCCTGGCAAGGGTCAGGCGTTCACACGGGTCAAGTACCGCAACATCAAGACCGGCCGGGTGGTCGAGATGACCATGAAATCGACCGATTCGGTCGAGGGCGCCGACGTGGTCGATACCGACATGCAGTTCCTCTATGCCGATGGCGAGTTCTGGCATTTCATGCAGACCGAGAGTTTCGAGCAGATTCAGGCCGACGCGGCTGCGCTTGGTGATGCCGCGCAGTGGTTGAAGGGCGAGGAGCCTTGCGTGGTCACCCTGTGGAATGGTGCCCCGATCGCGGTGACGCCGCCCAACTTCGTCGATCTGCGGATCGTCGAGACCGATCCGGGTGTCCGTGGCGACACCTCCGGCGGCGGCGGCAAGCCGGCCAAGCTGGAAACCGGTGCCGTGGTCCGGGTGCCGCTGTTCGTCGGTCAGGACGAAGTGATCCGGGTCGATACCCGGTCCGGCGAATACGTCAGCCGGGTCAAGTGACGGCGCACGGATGAGCGGCCTCAGCCCGGCAGACGCTTCGATCGAAGGCCCGGTGCCGAGGGCCTGCGATCTGCTGATCGAGGCCGGTTGGGTGGTTCCGATCGAGCCGCACGGCGTGGTCTGGACCGACCATGCGGTCGCGGTCACGGCCGGGACGATCGTGGCGGTGCTGCCGCGCGAGCAGGCCCGGCGGGAGTTCGCGCCGGACGAGGTGGTCGCCCGTCCGACGGCGG
>DIHI01000114.1:0-14593 GCA_002420085.1 Lysobacterales bacterium UBA5700
CCGCCCATGGTCGGCAGCAGGGCGTCGGGACGCTCCTTGGCGATGATCTTTTCCACCATCCGCCAGTTGATCGGCTCGATGTAGACGGCATCGGCAGTACCCGGATCGGTCATGATCGTGGCCGGGTTGGAGTTGACCAGGATCACCCGGTAGCCCTCGTCGCGCAGGGCCTTGCAGGCTTGCGCACCCGAATAGTCGAACTCGCACGCCTGACCGATGACGATCGGGCCAGCGCCGATGATGAGGATCGATTCGAGATCGCTGCGTTTGGGCATGAGGCTTACCGGGACGGAGGGTGCCGAAGCGCTCGGCAACGGGCGGGGAAACGGTGGGCGGTGGCGCGGGTGGAGACGCTCACACGGCCGCCGGCTGGCGCTGCATGCTGGCGACGAAGCGGTCGAACAGGTGGCCGATGTCATGCGGTCCGGGACTGGCCTCCGGGTGACCCTGGAAGCTGAATGCCGGCGCATCGGTCAGACGGATGCCCTGGTTCGAGCCGTCGAACAGGGAGCGATGACTGACCTGGACGGTATCCGGAAGGCTGCCCTCATCGACCGCGAAACCGTGGTTCTGGCTGGTGATGACCACCCGACCGGTGGCCAGTTCCAACACTGGATGATTGCCGCCGTGATGGCCGAACTTCATCTTGACCGTGCGGGCACCGGCGGCCAGGGCCAGCAGTTGGTGACCGAGACAGATGCCGAACAGGGGAATCCGGGCGGCCAGCAGGCTGCGGATCGCGGCGATCGCGTAGTCGCAGGGGGCCGGGTCGCCCGGTCCATTGGACAGGAACACACCGTCCGGCGCCATCGCCAGCACCGCCTCGGCCGGTGTCTGTGCCGGCACGACCGTGATCGCACAGCCGCGTTCGGCCAGCATCCGCAGGATCTGCCGTTTGACCCCGAAATCGTAGGCAACCACCTTGAATCTGGCTTCGACCTCGCGAAACTGCCCGCTGTCGAGATCCAATGTCGCGGCACGCCACGGATAGGCAGTCCGGGTGCTGACCTCACGCGCCAGATCCATGCCGTGCAGACCGGGGAACTTCCGCGCCGCCTCCAGCGCCTGATCGACATCGATCACGCCGGCCATCAGGGCGCCATTGGCGGCGCCGCGCTCGCGCAGCATGCGGGTCAGGCGCCGGGTATCGATGTCGGCGATGGCGACCACGCCGCGCTGCCGGAGCCAGTCCGGCAGGGCCGTCCGACTGCGCCAGTTGCTCGGCCGACGCGGTACATCGCGCACGATCAGACCGGCGGCATGGACTGCCGAGGATTCGTCGTCCAGGTCGTTGCAGCCGGTATTGCCGACATGCGGATAGGTCAAAGCAACCATCTGCCGGGCATAGGAGGGATCGGTGAGGATCTCCTGGTAGCCGGTCATGGCGGTGTTGAAGACCACTTCTCCGACCCGCAGTCCGGGCGAGCCCACTGAAACGCCCTCGAATACGGTTCCGTCTTCGAGGACGAGGATGGCTGGTTGGGTCACGGCAATCTCGCCAAGTTGGTGCCCTGCCTGAGGCCATCGCGGATACGCGACGACCCTCGAACGCGGGGGGCGGTCCGAAGAGCAGTCTGGGTAATCAGGCGAGGGCGTATTCTAGACCCAATCGCCGGTCAGGTCACGAATCCTGGGTCGGCGCCAGGGCGGCCGCCTGCCGCCGGTGCCGGTGCCAGAGTCCGAGCGCTTCGTGACCCTGCCAGGCCAGCAGGGCGGCACCGCCGATGATCAGTTCGCGAACCCGCTTGACCAGACCGGTCGCCAGCAGCGCCTCGCCAGGGAAACCGAGCAGGATGCCGGCAGCGACCAGTCCGCCCTCCTGGGCGCCGATCCCGGCCGGAACGAAGAACGCCGCCGCCCGCGCGCCCTGCGCCAGACTTTCCAGGGTGATCGCCTCCCAGACCCCGATCGGATGACCGAGCCAGCGCAGGGTCAGCCAGATCTCGAACGCCAGCAAGACTCGGAACAGCAGGCGCCAGCCGAGCGCACCCCACCAGGCCCGACGGCGGGCATAGATGCGCCGCAGTGCGGCATCGGCCCGACGCGCGCCGGCCCGCATCCCCTGGCCGGTGGCACCGGCCAAGGCCGCGAGTCGTCGGGTCAGTCCACCGAACAGGCCCAGGTGCTGGATTCGATAGAAGCCATACACGGCAGCGGCGAACACGGCCAGAACCACCACCGCCTGCACGCCATCAGCCAGGGATGCACCCAGCGCGACCAGCGAGCCGAGACCGATCAAGGTGAACAGCAATTGCGAGGAGACCTGGGCGGTCTTGTCGGCAACCAGGCTGGCGATCAGGGGCGCGGCACGCCAGCCCATGGCGGTCGCCAGTCGCAGTTTGACCAGTTCGCCGCCGATCATCGCCACCGGCAGCAGCCAGTTGACCCCGAGGCCGATCCAGGTCAGTCGGATCGCGGTTGCGATGGCCGGGGTGTCGCGGCGCGGGAACAGTTTGCGCCACGACAAGGCTGCCGCTGTCAACGGCAGCAGGAACCAGGGCAGGACGGAAACGGTCGCCGGCCAGACCGACAGAAAGCCCTTCCAGGTCGCGGTGGCGCCGAGTCGGCCGAACAAGTAGACGATCAGCGCCGCGCCGACCGAAAGCCCGAATGCGATGTACAGCGCAAAGCCGACCCGCCCCGAGCGGCCGGGTCGAATGACAGGCACCGGCGGCATCGGATCGCTCATGACCGACGCAGCAGGGCCGGCACCACCACCAGGGTGGCCAGCACGATCAGGCTCAGGCCGATCGCCAGCACCAGACCCAGTCCAGCCGTGCCGACATGCGGTGAAAACGCCAGATTGCCGAAGCTGGCGACCGTGGTCAGCGCACCGAACACGATGCCCCGTGCGGTCGCCGAACGCAGCACATTGCCACCCGGAAGCGCACCGGCGCGATGACGCAACACCAGGTGGATGCCGTTATCGACGCCGACCCCGAGCAGCAGCGGCAAGGCGATGACATTGGCGAAATTGAACGGCAGATCGAGCCAGACCATGCTCGCCAGGGTAACCGCACCGCCGAGCAACAGGGGCAGCAGCACCCGCAGGGCATCGACCAGACTGCGCAGCACCACTACCAGCACGATGGCGATGCCGAGCACGGCCAGGACCATCGCTTCGCGGAAGGCGGACACGATCGCCCGCCCGGATTCGAGTTGGATCACCGGCATGCCGCTGACCGACGGCAGCACGCTGGCGACCTCGGCGACGAAGCGATCGCGTGCGTCGGACTCGGACAGGTCATCGGCGGGAAAGATCTGCATCAGCCATTGGCGTTGGCCATCGGCACTGCGCCAGCGCTCGCTCACGGTCGGTGGGATGGCATCCAGTTGCACCGGCGCCGTGACGGCCAGGGCACGGGTCAGCGGCGCCATGGCGGTCGGCAACAGACCGAGCAGGTTGTCGTGCAGGGCGTCGGACAGCCCGGCGGCAGCACCAGGGTCGGCGGAGGCCAGCCGTTCGCCCAGGCGGGCCAGCGCGTCAGCCAGCCGCGCGCTGCCGGGACCGGGCATGGCCGGCGCATCGGCCAGCCGCTGCACCGACTGCACCACCGGGTCGGCCGGACTGGCCGGCGCCGTCCAGTCCGCCGAGAGCAGTTCCGGCCCGAGCAGCCAGCGCAGGTCTTCGATCATCGCCAGTTTGTCGTCCTGATCGGCCGGTGCGAAGTCGAACAGTGCAACCACCCGCTCGACACTCGGCAGGGCTTCGAGTTCGGCCGCGATCCGCTCGGCCTCGGCGCGATCGGCGGCAACGGCTTGCAGGTTCCGGTGCCCGGTGACCCGGTCGGCGAGCAGGGCGCGCAGGGTCGCGACCGACTCGGAATCGGGATCGCGCAGATTCAGCGGATCGCTGTCGAAGCGAATCGAAACCGCCGTGGACACCGCCAGCAATGCCAGGGCCAGGGCCAGCCAGCGCACCGTGCGGCGATGGACCAGCGGGACATCCAGCCAGCGGGCCGGCAGCACCGGCACCCGGTCGCGATCGAGCTTGCCCGGCAGTGGTGCCAGCATCAGTGCCGCCGGAATCAGGGTGTAGGAGACGGCGAAGCTGATCAGCATGGCGACCCCGGCGATCAGGCCCAGTTCGGCCACACCGGCGTAATCGGTCGGGACGAAGGCGAAGAATCCGATCGCGGTGGTCACTGCGCTCAGTGCCAGCGCGCCGAACAGACGATCACCGGCAAACACCACGGCTTCCGCCCGAGCCAGACCGGCTGCCAGACCCTCGCGGAAGCGCAGCAGCAGATGGATCGCATAGTTCACGCCCAGTCCGACGTAGAGCACGGCAAAGGCGATCGAGATCAGGTTCAGGTGACCGATCGCGATCGTCGCGAAACCGAGAGCCAGGGCCAGCCCGGCGAGCAGACTGAGGATCGCCACGGCAACCAGCGATACCGAACGCAGGCCGACGTACATCATCACCGTCACCAGCAGCACCGCCAGCACACCGGCCAGGGTGGCGCCGGCCACCACGCTCTGCAATTCCTCGTAGGCGAGCGCCACCGAGCCGGTGATGCGCAGGCGGACCGGGCCGGTGTCCAGCCCGAGTTCGGCACGCAGCGCGCGCACCGCCTCGATCGCATCGCGACCGGCCATCACCCGCTTGAAATCGAGCGCCGGACTGACCAGCAGAAGCTCGCGAGCCACCGTCGCCGACGCGGTCGATGCGGCCGGATCATCGCCACCGCCGGCCACCAGCCGCTGCCACGACAACGGGGCGGATCGACCGTCCAGACTGGCATCGATGGCATCGGCCACGGCGGCCAAGGTTGGATCGAGATCAAGACCCGGATCGCTGCCATCGGCGGCGGCATCACCCGCCTCGGCCAGCAGGTTGAACAGGCCGGGCACGGTCGGCGACTCGGCCAGACGCGCCAGCATCGGCTGGGCCAGGGCCAGCCGGTCGGTCAATGCATCCAGGTGCTCGGGTGAACGCAACAGCAGGCCATGGTCGAGAAAGAACGCCTCACCGGCCGGCCAATCGACCGATCGAACGGTCTCGGGCATCGCCCGCAGGCGCTCGACGACCTGCTGGGCCGTGGTTCGGGCCTGTTCCGGACTGGCCGCCTCGACCACCAGCAGCACGCTGTTTTCAAGGTGCGGGAACGCCTCGGCGATGCGCGCCCGCGCCGTCT
Organism: Lysobacterales bacterium UBA5700; assembly: GCA_002420085.1. Lineage (GTDB taxonomy): Bacteria > Pseudomonadota > Gammaproteobacteria > Xanthomonadales > Xanthomonadaceae > UBA11164. The sequence continues at coordinate 5,139 of DIHI01000114.1, forward strand.
GGAACGGCAGATCGCGATCGAGCAGATCGGCCGGATTGGTGTGGACGCCCAGACGCTGACCGGCCGCGATCACACTGAGTGCGGCCATCACCAGCACCAGTACGCAAACCGCAAGCGGGCGTCGGATCAGCCAGCGCAGCCAACGCTCGGCCAGCGAGGCCGATGCCGGCGCTACCGGATCGCGGTCAGCCGCCATGATCATCGTCGATCTGCTCGCGAATGCGGGCGATCACCGCATCCATGCCATCGCGATCGTACAGGGCACCGTACTGCGAGCGCTTGAGGGCAAGATCGCTGATCCCGTCGGTGAGGATATTGACCACCCGCCAGCCATCGTCACCACGCATCAACAGATAATCGAAGGCGACGGTGTCGCCGCTGCCCTTGGTGAACCGGCTGCGCACCAGCATTCGACTGTCGCCCTGGGCGGTCTCCGAGACCGGATCGAAACGCTCACCCTTGTGCTGGTCGAAACGATCGGCATAGGTGGTGACGCTCAACTCGGAGAAGGTCGCGATGAACCGCTCGCGATCGACCTCGGACAGGGTCCGCCAGCGGGCGCCGAAGATGAAGCGGGCCATGCGCGGCACGTCCAGGCTGCGCTCGACCACCGGTGCCAGTGCCGCCTTGCGCTGGCCGAGATCGAGTCGTGTACCAGCCTTCATCGACGCGATCAGCGCTGACTCCAGGGTCGAGACCACGGTCCGTGGATCGGCGTCGGCTGCCGCCGGCGCGACCGGCTGTGCCGATACCGCCATCGGCACGAGTGCGACCAGCAGCAGGATGATCAGCCCGACAACCGGACTTGGCTTCACGTTCATCGCAGTGTCCTCTCGAATGGGTGCTCTCGGGTGCGGATCGCACCGCGCCTCGGTCCGGCGCGATCCCGACCCGCAATCATTATCGCGAGCCGCTTCCGGCCCGCCATGAACCGCAGCCGCACATCGCTCACCTCGGCACCGGGTCGAAACCGGCAGCCAGAACGATCCCGGCGCGCCGCAGGGTGGCAGCGGCACGATCACGCGCCACGGCCAGGGCCAGCAGGTCACCGACCAGACTCGGTCGCCGGCACAGGGCGGCGATCAGGGCGAACGCCTGCGGTCGGCCAGCGGCATCGACCGTGGCCAGCACATCGCCCGGCAAGCGCCGATCGGCGGCGTCCAGGACCGCCCTGACCGCCAGGAACGGCAACCCGGCCTGGGCGGCGACCTGCGCCACCGCTGCGCTTTCCATATCGACTGCCGCAACACCCTGCCGATGGTAGCGGGCGCGGCACTCGGCCTTGTCAGCCGGCGCGGCGAGCGCAGCCGACACTTCCAGCACGGCCGCGTGTTGGCTAGAAAGACCGACCGCAGCCAGTGCCGCAGCCAGCCTCGCATGCAGGTCCGGGTCGGCGGAAAAACTGGCGCCATCGCTGTTCAGGACACGCGCCGGCAACAGCAGATCGCCGGCCTGGCGAGCCGGATCCAGGCCACCCGCACTGCCGAAATCGATCAGGCCGCGCACCCCCTGCTCGACCAGTTCGCGGGCGGCGGCGGCAGCGGCGGCAGCGCCCATGCCGCTCACCACCACCCTCAGCCCGTCCGCCTGCCGAGGCAGGCAACGGGCTTCCCAATCGAGGGCACAGACCACCCCGAACACGATCAGTGGCGGGTCGGGGCGCGGGCGTAACGGGCCAGCGCCCAGATCGGGAAGTAGGCGCTGTAGCCGTGGTACTTCAGATAGAACACGCGCGGGAAGCCGGGGGCCGTGAACCAGGGCTCATGCCACAGCCCGTCCTGCTCCTGGTGTTCGACCAGCCAGGCGATCCCGCGCCGCACCGCAACACTGTCGGCACGACCGCAGGCGATCAGGGCCAGCACCGCCCAGGCGGTCTGATGGGCAGAACCATCGGCACCGCCGCCGGCCAAGCGGGTGTCGGCGTAGGAATCATTGCTCTCGCCCCAGCCGCCATCGGCCTGCTGGACGGACTCCAGCCAGTCGGCCGCCCGTTGGATCCACGCCTGGTCCATGGCGATGCCCGCCTGCTCCAGCGCCGACAGCACCGACCAGGTGCCGTAGATGTAATTGCTGCCCCAGCGACCGAACCAGGCGCCGCTGGCCTCCTGCTCGGCCTTGAGGTAGTCAAGCACGCGCGACCGCACGGTCGCCTGCTCCGATCGATGCAACCGGCCGAGCAGGGCCAGCACGCGAGCACTGACATCGGCGGTCGGTGGATCGAGCAGAGCGCCGTGATCGGCGAACGGGATGTGATTGAGGTAGTAATAGGTGTTGTCGCTGTCGAAGGCGGCGAAACCGCCATTGCGCGACTGCATGCCGGCCAGCCAGTGGCCGGCCCGACTGACCGCCTCGGCATAGCGCGCCCGCTCTGGATGCTGGTCCATCGCCCAGGCCACCACGGCGGTATCGTCGAGATCGGGGTAATGCGGATTGGCGTACTGAAAGGCCCAGCCACCGCCTGCCAGCCCCGGATGGCGATCACGCCAGTCACCAGGTTCATCGGCAACCTGACGCTCGGCCAGCCAGTCGAGGGCCTGGCGGATGGCGGTATCGAGCGCCGGATCCTCGACCGCCTGGAGTGCCAGGCAGGCGAGCCCGGTGTCCCAGATCGGCGAAACACAGGGCTGACAATAGGCATAGCCGTCATGTTCGACCAGCAGTTTGTCGATCGCCCGACGCGCGGTCCGGCGCAGCGGGTGATCGGGCGCATAGCCGAGCAGACGCAAGGCCAGATAGGCATTGACCATCGCCGGGAAGATCGCGCCCAGACCATCCTCACCATTGAGCCGCTCGACGATCCACTCCTCGGCACGCCCCAGCGCCTGGCGGCGCACGAATCCGGGCACCAATGGCTCAAGCAGGGTGCGGGCACTGCGCTCCAACCAGAGCAGCCCCTGATTGAGCGGTGAACGAATCGGAAAATAATCGCGCTCCTGCTCGGCAGGCACCGTGAACAACTCGGCGACATCGACCCCGCGCGGATTGACCGCACGCGGCTTGAACGCCCAGATCACGAACAGCGGCACCATCACCGTGCGCGACCAGTAGGCGACCTTGCCCAGGTGGAACGGAAACCAGCGTGGCAACAGCAGGATTTCCGGCGGCATGTAGGGCACCGCCCGCCACGGCACCTGCTCGAACATGGCCAGGGCGATGCGGGTGAAGACATTGGCGCGCGCCGCGCCGCCGCGAGCCAGGATCGCCTCGCGGGCACGGCGCATGTGCGGCGCTTCCGGATCGTCGCCGACCAGCTTGAGCGCGTAATACGCCTTGATCGTGCAACTGATGTCCATTTCGCCGTCGAAGTACAGCGGCCAGCCACCATCGGCGCCCTGCCGGCTGCGGATGTAGCTGGCCAGCTTGGCCTCCAGCGCCGGCTCCGGTTCACCGATGAAATGCTTCAGCAGGATGTACTCGGATGGAATCGTGCAATCGGCCTCCAACTCGAAACACCAGTGGCCGTCCTGGCACTGGCGCGCCAGCAGGGCCGAGACGGCCTGGCGCAGGGCGGTCTCGACCCGCTCGCGCCAGGGCGCTGCAAGTGCGTCCCGACCGTGGGTGTCGGGTCGAACCGCGTCCATGCCGGCCGGCGTCGATGGTTGATTGATCATGTGTTCGGAATTCCTGGTTGCGTGGCGATCATCGCACTGATGTCGGGTCGAAGTCGCAGGTGGGCGAAGGGCGAATCGGCTCAGCCGGCTCCGACCGTGTCCGGCCAGTCGGACGGCAGCGCAGCACCGTCGATCGCGGTCGAGGGCAGGCCGCGCGCCAGCCAGCCGCACATGCCCTTGATCAGAGCATTGCTGCGGACTGCGACCGAGGTGGTCGCGACGAACTGTCGGACCCGGGCACGACTGACCTTGACGTCCTGACCACTGCGGTAGTCCGGTCGCTCGTGGATGTTCTTCAGGGTCATCAGGGCCAGACCGACCGCCCAGATGCAGAAGCGACGAATACCGGTCTCATTGCGCGGAATCAACTGGGCATAGCGCAAGGCGTTGTCGAGATGACCGTGGGCGACTGCGATCAGCCGGTCCAGCGCCCGCCGGTAACCGGCATCGGCAGCGCCGGCCTGCAAGGCGGCCAGCGATACCCCCTCACGCTCGAATACGTCGCGCGGCCACCAGCAGACCCCGCGCTGACGGTCGTCCCAGACATCCTTGAGGATATTGGTCATCTGCAAGCCCTGGCCGAACGACGCCGCCAGGGCCATCAGCTTGCCGCGCCGGGCAGCAATGATCGGACTGTGGGCAGCGAACAGCTCAGTCAGCATTTCCCCGACCACCCCCGCTACGAAGTAGCAATAGCGGTCGAGATCGGATTGATCGTCCAGCCCGGCCAGGGTCACCGTGCGCTGGTATCGACCCATGCCGCGACACATGATCGCCACGCATTCGCGGATCGCCCGCCGCTGGTCGGGGGCGAGTGCGAAGGTACACTGCAACACCAGTGGCAACTGGGCGATCAGCCGACGCTCGGCATCGAGGGTGGCCGAAGTGAAGCGTGGCGCCAGTTCGGCGGCCAACTGCTCGGCATCGTCGGTGCCATCCAGCGCCGCGACCAGACGGGCATGGCCGGACTCCTTGTCACGCGCGCTCAGTCCCGGTTCGTCCTCAATGGTATCGGCAATCCGGCACAGCAGATAGGCATTGACCACCGCCTCCCGCAAGCCGTCGGGCAATTGCGGGATGGTCATCGCGAAGGTGCGGGAGACCTCGGGAAGGATCTGCCGTTGAAATTCCAGCGCAGCGGCAATCGGGGCCTGTCTGTTCGGGCATTCGATGACGCTCTTGAGGGTCGCGCTCACCGGGTCCGTTCTCCTTGATATTTTTCTTCGCCGATCGAAACGACCGGGCCTTGATGGTCTGGCAGTCTGTCGAACACGACCCATCCGGGCATTGCTCGCGCCTCGGGTCCGACACCGGCTCCGGGCACGTTCGGTCAGCGTCCGGCGACCCATTTGGACGGCACCCGGTCGCAATCGGTCGAACACGCGACCGGTCAACCGAACTGCCATCCCAGGGCGCCCGACAGGCCACAATCGGCCGCCGCCAAAACCACTCGCCAGATGATCCGGATGATCGATGACAGTCGCTTGGCGGTCCGACCGGGCCGCGCGCTGGTCGATCAGACCGGGTCGCTGGCGTTTGGTTCACGCTATTTTCACCGATTTTCGCCGGTTATCGATAGTTTGATCACCCCGGCGACAGTTTCACTGGAAACCGTCGATAATTTCCGGACCCGAGTACCGTCCAGTGAGCGCCGCCCAGTCAGCCGTACCGTCGATGAACCACCCCCGACATCGCCCCACCCTGCCCGTGCTGGTCGCACTCGTGCCGACCCTGTTCGCGATCGGCTGCGGCACCCTGGTGATCAATCAGCCGCGTGGCCCCGACATCGAGTACATGGGCCGTGCCGAGTTCCGCGACTACAGCGAGCAGGTCTTTCGCCACGGCAATCGGGTCCAGACCGAATTCATGCTGCGCCTGCCCGACCTCGAACTGGAGCAGCCGCGCGCCTTCCGCCGCCTCAGTCGCGCCGAAGCAGCGATGCAGCGCGCCTGCGAGCCACTCAATGCCGCCGTCGCAGCCCATCTCGACGGTAGCGAATTCGGCTTCTTCCGGCGATTGAGGCTGCCGCTCGACGTGACCGACTGCGAACGCAAGACCCTGCGTGCCGAGGCCCTGCTCGATGCGCTCGCCCCGGACCCGGCGATGCCCTGAACGGACACCGGTCAGGGCGTACCCTGCCATGCCCTCAATCGCCGATCCGTGGACCACCGAACCGCCACAACGCCAGCGCCGACAGCGACAACACCGCCGACGCCATCGCCAGCGCCAGGGGCGAGTGATCGACCTGGGCCGCCAGCACGCCAGCCACCAGGGCATTGAAACCGAGGCTGATGAACGCCTGCATGCTCGATGCCGCGCCGCGCTGACGCGGGTACATGTCGAGCATCGCCAGGGTCAGCACCGGGAACACCAGGGCGACACCGAATGCATTGACCATCATCGGAACCACCGCCCACGGCACCCGAGGCGGCTCCAGCCACAAGTTGTAGGTCAGATTGAGCACCATCGACAGGGCGCAGACCATGAAACCGAGGGTGGCGATCCGCGACCCCGGCAAGCGCCCGGCCAGACGCCCCGAGGTGAAGGCACCGAGCATCATGCCGCTGATGGTCGGGATGAAGTACCAGCCGAAGCTGCGTGCATCGAGCCCGAGATGGTCGATCACGAAGGCCGGTGTCGAGCTGATATATAGAAACAGGCTGGCGAAGTTGAGGGTGGTGATCGCCGCCAGCCGCATGAAACCGGGATTGCCGAGCATGGCCCGCTTGGTACGCCACAACCCGGCGGCACTGAAGCCGACCCGGGCCTCACGCGGATGGGTCTCGGGCAGTGCCAACGCCACCGCCGCCAGCATCAGCAGACCGAATCCGAGCAGCAGCCAGAAGATCGATCGCCAGTGCGCGTAGGTCACCAGCCAGCCGCCGATGATCGGTGCCAGGGCGGGCGCAAGTCCGAAGATCATGCTGACCTGGCTCATCAACCGCTGCGCATGTTCGCCTTGCAGCAGATCGCGGATGACCGCCCGACCGACGATGATGCCGACCCCGGCCGATACCCCCTGCAAGGCACGAAACACCAGCAGCCAGGTGTAGTCCGGTGCCAGGGCACAGCCGATCGAAGCCAGCGCAAACAGCGCCAGACCGGTCAGCAGCACCGGACGGCGACCGATGGCATCCGAGATCGGCCCATGGAACAGGCTCATCGCCGCGTAGGCGGCCATGTAGACACTGATGACCTGATTCATCGCCGCACGATCGACGCCCAACTCGACCGCCATCACCGGAAACGCCGGGAACATGGTGTCGATCGAGAACGCGCCGAACATCGCCAGCGCGCCGAGCAGGGCAGTCAGGCGGCCCCTGGATGGAATATGCGGCGCTCGGGTCATCGCACGATGCTCCAGGCAACCACAGCGTGGCCAGTACCAGCGCCGGTGCTGCGCTGGATCGGGCCAGCCGGCGCGATCACGACGCGACCATCGGCCCATGTGCGACCCTGGTGAGGGCGCAACGCGAAGCTCGAAAGGACGATCACAGACATGTCGGGCACCGATGGATGCCGGCAGCATAGCAGCACGGCGCTACAATGCCCGGCCCTGTTGGCAGCACACGATCCTACCGGCCATGACCGACCTTGCCCGCCCCAGTTTCCACGGCTTCGAGCAGATTCCGCTGCGCGAGTATGCCGAACGCGCCTATCTCGATTATTCGATGTACGTGGTGCTCGATCGTGCCCTGCCGTTCATCGGTGACGGTCTGAAACCAGTCCAGCGGCGGATCATCTATGCGATGAGCGAACTGGGCCTGGGGGCTGCCGCCAAACCCAAGAAATCGGCCCGCACGGTCGGCGATGTGATCGGCAAGTTCCACCCGCACGGCGATTCGGCCTGTTACGAGGCCCTGGTGCTGATGGCACAGCCGTTTTCCTATCGCTACCCACTGATCGATGGCCAGGGCAACTTCGGTTCGCCGGACGATCCGAAATCGTTCGCCGCGATGCGCTACACCGAATCGAAGCTGACCCCGTTCGCCGAACTGCTGCTGTCCGAGCTTGGCCAGGGCACGGTCGATTGGACCGCCAACTTCGATGGCACCCTGGAGGAACCCACCTGGATGCCGGCCCGGATTCCCCATCTGCTGCTCAACGGCACCACCGGCATCGCGGTCGGCATGGCCACCGATGTGCCGCCGCACAATCTCCGGGAAGTCGTCGCCGCCTGCGTCCATCTGCTCGACCAGCCCGACGCCGAGATCGCCGATCTGTGCCAGCACCTGCGCGGCCCGGACTTCCCGACCGCCGCCGAGATCATCACCCCGCGCAGCGACCTGCTGGCGATGTACCGAACCGGCGTCGGCAGTGTCCGTGCCCGCGCCACCTGGGTGCGTGAGGGCCACACCATCGTCATCACCGCCCTGCCCTACCAGGTCAGCCCGAGCAAGGTGCTGGAACAGATCGACCAGCAGCGACAGGCCAAGAAGCTGCCCTGGCTGGAAGACCTGCGCGACGAATCCGACCACGAGACCCCGGTCCGGCTGGTGCTGATCCCGCGCTCGAACCGGATCGACTACGACGGCCTGATGAGTCATCTGCTGGCCACCACCGACCTCGAAAAGAGCTATCGGATCAATTTCAACATCATCGGCCTCGACGGCCGACCGCAGGTGAAGAACCTCAAGGCCCTGCTGTCGGAGTGGCTGGTGTTCCGTACCAATACCGTCACCCGTCGCCTGCGCCACCGGCTGGACCGGGTGGAACGGCGGATGCATCTGCTCGATGGCCTGCTGATCGCCTTCCTCAACATCGACGAAGTCATCCGCATCATCCGCAGCGAGGACGAACCCAAGCCGGTCCTGATGGCGCGCTTCGAGTTGAGCGAGGTGCAGGCCGACTACGTGCTGGAAACCCGACTGCGGCAACTCGCGCGCCTCGAAGAAATGAAGATTCGCGGCGAACAGGACGCCCTGGCCGCCGAACGCAAGACCCTGATCGCGACACTCGGCTCGGACGCCCGCCTGAAGAAACTGATCCGCGACGAACTGCTGGCCGACGCCGCCAAGTACGGCGATGACCGACGCTCGCCCCTGGTCGAGCGCGATGCCGCCCGAGCCCTCTCGGAGACCGATCTGGTCGCCAGCGAACCGATCACCGTCGTCCTGTCGCAGAAGGGCTGGGCGCGTGCCGCCAAGGGACACGAAGTCGATGCGGCCGCCCTGTCCTATCGCGAGGGCGATCGCCTGCTGGCCGCCGTGCGCGGCCGCAGCACCCAACAGGCGGCCTTCCTCGACAGCACCGGACGAGCCTACTCGACTCCGGCCCATAGCCTGCCCTCGGCCCGTGGCAATGGCGAGCCATTGACCGGGCGATTCTCGCCACCTGCCGGCAGTCGGTTCGTCGGCGCCGCGATCGGTGAACCCGACCAGCGCTTCCTGCTGGCCGGCAACCACGGTTACGGCTTCGTCACTCGGTTCGAGAACTTCATCGGCCGCAACAAGGCCGGCAAGGCCCTGCTCAACCCGGGCGAGGGTGACGCGCTGCGACCGACCCTGATCGAGGATCCCGCCCGCGACTGGGTGGTCGCCGTGACCACCGCCGGCCATCTGCTGGCATTCCCGGTTGCCGAACTGCCGGAACTCGATCGCGGCAAGGGCAACAAGATCATCCAGATTCCTCCCGCTCGACTGAAATCCGGCGACGAGACCGTGATTGCCGTGGCCGCCGTGCGCGAAGGCGGCGAGGTCACCCTGTTCTGTGGCGGTCGCAAGATGACCCTGCACTGGCGTGACCTGCGCAACTATCGCGGTGCCCGCGCCACGCGCGGCAGCCTGCTGCCACGCGGCCTGCAACGGGTGGATGACATCGAGGCCGGCTGAGCCGTGGCGGGGA
>DIHI01000114.1:14642-18967 GCA_002420085.1 Lysobacterales bacterium UBA5700
CGGGGACCACCCGCCGCTCGGCTGCTACAGTTCACGCCATGACCCAGGATCGAATCGCTACCACGATGGCCGGCCCCGGCGAGAATCTGGTCGCCCGTTCTGCCGAGCACTATCGGCTGGTCCGCGCAGCCAGTCTCGCCCTGATCGACGGGCTCGACCCGGAAGACCTGTGCCCGCAGTCGATGCCCGATGCCAGTCCAGGCAAGTGGCATCTGGCGCACACCACCTGGTTCTTCGAGACGATGCTGCTCGAACCGCTGCTCGGCCAGGCCGCCATCCGTCCCGGCTGGTCGTTCCTCTACAACTCCTACTACGAAGCGTTCGGCAGCCGACATCCACGTCCCCAGCGCGGCCTGCTGACCCGGCCCAGCCTGGCCGATGTACTGGCCTATCGCCAGGAAATCGACGCTCGGGTGCTGGACTGGCTGGCTGACATCGAATTGACCGAGACCGGTCGCGAACACCCCCACCGGGACCGCGACTCACGCGGGCACGCGGCCCTGGCCGTGCTGGAACTCGGGCTCCAGCACGAACAGCAGCATCAGGAACTGCTGGTCACCGATCTCAAGCACCTGCTGTCGATCAACCCGTTGATCCGATCAGGACACCTGCCGGGCTGGCGCCGGCAACCCGGCAATGCCGGCGGCGCGCGCGCGAACGACCGCGCCGTCGAACGGCACCCGACCCACTGGCTGGAATTCCCGGATGCCGGACCGGTGACCGTGGGTGCCGGCGAGTCGGGTTTCGCATTCGACAACGAGCGTCCGCAGCACACGGTCTGGCTGCACCCGTTCGCGATCGCCGATCGTCCGGTCAGCACCGCCGAGTTTCTGGCCTTCATCGATGCCGGCGGCTACCGCAGCCCGGACTGGTGGCTTTCGGACGGCTGGGCACAGGTCTGTCAGCAGCACTGGCAGGCACCGCTGTACTGGCAGCACCAGGATGGCGGCTGGTGGCGGTTCGGCATCGACGGGCCGCACCCGCTCGACCCGGACGCCCCGGTCAGCCATCTCAGTTTCTACGAAGCCGACGCCTATGCTCGGTTCGTCGGCGCCCGGCTGCCGACCGAGGCCGAGTGGGAGCACGCCGCACGCACCCTGGCCTGGCAGGCGGAACCGCAGCGCATGCCACCGCGTGAGCCCAGCGACTGCCAGCGCCCCGGTCGGATCGGCGAAGTCTGGGAGTGGACCGCCAGCGCCTACGCCCCCTATCCCGGCTTTACTCCCCTGCCCGGCGCGGCCGGCGAATACAATGGCAAGTTCATGTCCGGACAGATGGTCCTGCGCGGCGGCAGTTGCGCCAGTCCACCGGGCCATGTCCGACCGACCTACCGCAATTTCTTTCCACCCGCGACCCGCTGGCAATTCAGCGGGCTGCGACTGGCACGGGATCTGCCATGAGCCTGCACGGACACGCCCTGATCGACCTCTCGCCCGACCTCGCCGACCTGCGCGATACCGTGCTTGCCGGCCTGCGTCGGCGCCCGCGCCGGCTGCCGCCGTGGCTGTTCTACGACGCTGCCGGCTCGGCCCTGTTCGAGCGCATCTGCCAGCAGCCCGAGTACTACCCGACCCGCACCGAACTGCGCATCCTGCACGATCACGGCGCCGAGATCGCCGACACCCTCGGCGCCGGCCTGATCCTGGTCGAGCTAGGCAGCGGCGCGCACCACAAGGCCGAACGCCTGCTCGCCGCCCTGCGCGACCCGGATGGCTACATCGCGATCGACATCAGTCGGGCCGCCCTGCGCGATGCCTTGAAATCCCTGCGTCAGCGCTTCCCGGAACTTCCGGTCACCGGCATCGTTTCCGACTACGGGGCGCGGGCCGAACTGCCACTGCGCGAAGCGGCCGGCAACGGCCCGCTGGTCGGGTTCTTTCCCGGCTCGACGATCGGCAACATGGAACCGGAGGCAGCCGAACGCTTCCTGGCCGGCTGGGCACCACGGCTGGCCGGCGGCGGCATGCTGATCGGGGTCGATCTGGTCAAGGATCCGGCGATTCTGGATGCCGCCTACAACGACGGCGCCGGGATGACTGCTGCCTTCAATCGCAACATGCTGGTCCGGATCGCCCGAGAACTCGACACCGACCTCGATCCGGACGCCTTCGTCCACCGTGCCTTCTACAACGCCGAAGCGAGTCGGGTCGAAATGCATCTGGTCGCCCGCACCGGCCACCGATTCACACTCGAAGGCGAAGCGTTCGCATTCGCCGCAGGCGACGGCCTGTGCAGCGAATATTCGTACAAGTACAGCATCGAGGGCTTCGTCGCCCTCGCCGAACGCGCCGGTTTTCGCTCGGCACGGGTCTGGACCGACCCCAAGCAGTGGTTTTCGGTCCATTACCTGACTGCCCCAGCGGTGCTTGAACCCTGAGTCGGCTTCGGCCATCCTTCGCGACCCGACCGACTCGCCCCCGAGCAGACCCCGTCATGAGCAGTCGCTACAACGCCGCCGACATCGAAGTTCTCTCCGGCCTCGATCCGGTCAAACGCCGACCCGGCATGTACACCGATACCAGCCGGCCCAACCACCTGGCCCAGGAAGTGATCGACAACGCCGTCGATGAAGCCCTGGCCGGCCACGCCCGCACCATCGAGGTCATCCTGCATGCCGATGGCAGTTGCGAGGTCGCCGACGATGGTCGCGGCATGCCAGTCGATATCCATCCGGACGAGGGCATCCCAGGCGTCGAACTGATCCTCACTCGCCTGCATGCCGGTGGCAAGTTCAACAACCGCAACTACACGTTCTCCGGCGGCCTGCACGGAGTCGGCGTGAGCGTGGTCAATGCCCTGTCGAGTCGCCTGGAAGTGGTCATCAAGCGCGATGGCGGCGAGTTCCGCATGAGCTTCGCCGATGGCGCCGCGACCAGTCGGCTGGAAACCATCGGCACGGTCGGCAAGCGCAACACCGGAACCCGCCTGCGCTTCTGGCCCGACCCCAGATACTTCGACACCGGCAAGTTCGCACCGCGGCCACTGCGCCATCTGCTGCGTGCCAAGGCGGTGCTCTGCCCCGGACTGACCGTCACCCTGTACGAAGAAGCGACCGGCGAACGCAACACCTGGCATTATGCCGATGGCCTGCGCGACTATCTGGCCGGTGAACTTCGCGATCGCGAACTGCTGCCGCCCGAACTGTTCGTCGGCGCGCTTGCCAAGGAAACCGAGACGGTCGATTGGGCCTTGGCCTGGACCGTGTCCGGCGACCCGGTCTGCGAGAGCTATGTCAACCTGATCCCGACCGCCCAGGGCGGCACCCACGTCAACGGCCTGCGCTCGGGCCTGACCGACGCCCTGCGGGAATTCTGCGATTTCCGCAACCTGCTGCCGCGCGGCATCAAACTGGCACCCGAGGACGTCTGGGATCGGCTGTCCTACGTGCTGTCGATCAAGATGACCGATCCGCAGTTTTCCGGGCAGACCAAGGAGCGACTGTCGTCGCGCCAGGCAGCCGGCTTCGTCGAAGGCGCCATCCACGATGCCTTCTCGCTCTGGCTGAACCAGCACGTCGAACTGGGCGAGCGAATCGCGCACCTGGCGATCGAACGCGCCGCAGCCCGGCTGAAGACCGAGCGGCAAGTGGTACGCAAGAAGATCACCCAAGGCCCGGCCCTGCCCGGCAAACTCGCCGACTGCATCAGCCAGGATCTGTCGCGCACCGAATTGTTCCTGGTCGAAGGCGATTCCGCCGGAGGCAGCGCCAAGCAGGCACGCGACAAGGAGTTCCAGGCGATCCTGCCGCTGCGCGGCAAGATTCTCAATACCTGGGAAGTCGAAAGCTCGGCCGTGCTGGCCTCCAACGAGGTCCATGACCTGGCCGTGGCGATCGGCTGCGATCCAGGCCACAGCGACATCAGCGGCCTGCGCTACGGCAAGATCGTGGTACTGGCCGACGCCGACTCCGATGGCCTGCACATCGCCACCCTGCTGTCGGCCCTGTTCCTCAAGCATTTCCCGGCCCTGGTACAGGCCGGACACGTGTTCGTGGCGATGCCGCCGCTGTTCCGGGTCGATGTCGGCAAACAGGTGTTCTATTGCCTCGACGAAGAAGAAAAGCGTCTGCTGCTGGACCGGATCGAGCGTGAGAAGATCAAGGGTCAGGTCCAGGTGACCCGATTCAAGGGGCTGGGTGAAATGAACCCCTCGCAGTTGCGTGAATCGACCATCCACCCGGACACCCGTCGGCTGGTCCAACTCACCATCGACGACGACCGCGCCACCGCCGCCCTGATGGACATGCTGCTGGCCAAGAAACGCGCCGCCGATCGCCGCCAGTGGCTGGAAAGCAAGGGCGACCTGGCAACGCTCGACGTCTGAGC
>DIHI01000114.1:19074-30694 GCA_002420085.1 Lysobacterales bacterium UBA5700
CCCGGCCAGCCAGTCGAGCAGCGCATGGAAATTCCGGGCCAGCCAGTCAGCGACCCGATCGACCTGACGATCGTAGGCGCCGGTCGTCGCCGCCCAGATCAGGTAGGCGAACAGGGCCAGCACGGCCAGGGCCAGCAGGCGTCGCCAGACCGGCGCGCCATTCAGGTGATGCGGCGCGGAATCGGCATTCTTCACGGACAGACCTCCCTCACAGGCAAACCTCGAACAGGCGGAGCAGGATCGGCCGCACCCGCTCGGCCAGATCCTCACGGTACTCGAACGTGGCCTCGTCCATGTAGGCACACTGGGCGATCTCCAGTTGCACGGCCTCCACCGACCGCTGCGGCTGTCCGTAATGGCGGGTGATGTAACCGCCCTTGAAACGGCCATCGATGACGTGACTGAATCGATCCTGCCCGGCCAACACCGCCGCCAGACGTTCGCGCAGCGCCGGGGAACAACTCCGGCCATCGACACAGCCCAGGTTGAGGTCGGGCAGGCGGCCCTCGAACAGCAAGGGGCACTCGCTGCGGATCGAATGGCCCTCCCACAACACCACCCGGCCATGCAGCCGATGCAGGCGTTCGAGTTCGTCGGCCAGGGCAGCGTGATACGGCTGCCAGTAGGTCGCGACCCGATGCTGCCGCTCACCGGCATCGGGCGCCATGCCATCGCGGTAGATCGGCCCGCCATCGAAGCGTCGCAGCGGGCACAGACCGGTGCCGTTCTGTCCCGGATACAGCGGCGCATCGTCCGGCGGCCGATTGAGATCGATCAGATACCGCGTGTAGCGCGGCCGGAGCACCGACACCCCCTGGCCCACCGCAAAATCGTAGAGCCGGGCCACGTGCCAGTCGGTATCAGGCAGCCGTGCCGCCTCCGGAGTCAGGCGCACGGCGAAACCGGGCGGTGCCTCGCAGCCGTCGTGCGGCAGACTGAGCAACAGCGGGCGGTTGCCGCGAATCAACTCGAAACCTGGTGTCGGGGGGAGCGCCATCGGGCCAGTCTAGCGCGAGCCGAACACGATCGACATCGATCGAGCCTGCGGCATTCCGGCCGGGCCGCCGATGACAGCGCGCGGGATCCGGCATCGACCAGCGGTTTCGTATAATCGGACGCTCCGCCCGAGATCCGCCCATGACCGACCTCGTCGTTGACGAGTTGCTCGACCTGCTTCGGCTCGAACCTCTGGAAGACAACCTGTTCCGGGGCGCAAGCCGGGATATCGGCACCAAGTACGTATTCGGCGGTCAGGTGCTCGGCCAGGCATTGTCGGCCGCCCAGCGGACGGTCGAACCGGATCGCGCCGTGCATTCCCTGCACGCCTACTTTCTGCGCGCCGGCGATGTCGGCAGTCCGATCGTCTACGACGTGGACCGCACCCGTGACGGCAAGAGCTTTTCAGTTCGCCGGGTCAGCGCGATCCAGCACGGCCAGCCGATCCTGGTGTTCGCCGCCTCGTTCCAGCGCCCGGAACCGGGAGCCGAGCACCAGATTTCGATGCCGGAAGTGCCCGCCCCCGACGAACTGCCGGAACCAGAGCCACTGGCACCCGAAGTGATGGCGCGATTGCCGGCGAAATTGCAGCGCTGGCTGAGTCGGCGCGGCCCGTTCGAGTTCCGACCGGTCTATCCGCGCAACGAACTCCAGCCGAGCAAGCAGCCACCCTACCAGCAGGTCTGGTTTCGCCTCGGCGCCCGGATCGGTGACGACCCGGCGCAGCACCGCTCGCTGCTTGCCTACGCCTCCGATTTCCATCTGATCGGTACCACCACCTTCCCGCACGGCATCAGCTACCTGCAACCCAATGTCCAGATGGCCAGCCTCGACCACGCCCTGTGGTTCCATCGCCCATTCCGGATCGACCAGTGGCTGCTCTATGCCTGCGACAGCCCGACCGCCCAGGGTGCCCGTGGCCTGGCGCGTGGACTGATCTACGACACCGCCGGCCGCCTGGTCGCCGCCACCGCCCAGGAAGGCATGATCCGGGTTCTGTCCGACTGAGTTTCGCTCGGACTGCACCCACGGAACCGAACCCATGCGTCAGATCTTCACCTCTCCTCGACTCGAAAACGTCGAATCGGCCGCCCAGTTGCTCAACGAACAGGGGATCGAGACCTACATCTCCAACCCGCGCAGCTACAAGGGCAATCGCCGAGGCACCTACAGCTACACCGATCTGGCGCGCGGTGAAGGCGGCAAGCAATCGGCCGTATGGGTCGTCCACAGCCGCGACTTCGGCCGCGCCCGCGATCTGCTGCATGCGGCCGGCCTGATCGAATCGACCCGGCGCGAATCCTTCCTGCCCGAACATGCCCGACCGGTCGAGCAGGTGGCCGCCAATCCCTGGCCATTCCGCCTGCGCCTGGCCCTGTTGAGTGCAATCGCGATCGCCGCCCTGCTGGTATTCGCCCGGATCTGGTAGGTCGCGGTCACATCCGCCGATGACCGTCGTCCTGGAGCATGACGCCACTGTCCCTGCCCGATCATGACTCGCCATCGCCTCGATTCGCCACTCGACGATCAGATCCGTCGCCATCTGCCGGCCGCCGCCAACGGCGACCGGACCGCCTATGGCCATCTGGTTCGCGCCTGCCAGAACAGCATCACCGGCATCGCCCTCGCCCACGTCCGCGACGTCGCGACCAGCGAAGACATCGCTCAGGAAGCCTTCCTCAAGGCGTGGCAGCATCTGGGCCATCTGCACAACCCCGACAGCTTCCTGCCCTGGCTGCGTCAGATCACCCGCAACCTGGCCCGCGACCATCTGCGGGCGTCCCGGCGTCGGCGCGAACTGGCCGACGACCCCACCGATCTGATTGCCGGAATCGCCGACGGCACACCCTGTCCGGCCGAACGACATGACCTCGCCGAACGTCAGCGGATCGCCTCGGACATCCTCGATCGACTGCCCGACGACACCCGGGAAATCCTGCTGCTGTACTACCGGGAAGGCCAGAGCAGCCGGCAGGTCGCGATCCTGCTCGGATTGAGTGACGACGTGGTGCGGAAACGGCTGTCCCGCGCCCGCACCGCCATCCGCACCGACTACATCGAACGCCTCGGCGAATTCGCACGCAGCAGCGCCCCCTCGGCAGCCTTCGCTGGCAGCATCGCCGCCGCCTTGGCACTGGCCAGTCCACCGGCAGCCGCCGCCAGCCTGCTGGCCGGCGGTGCAGCCGCCACCGGCCAGACCCTGCTCAAGGCCGTCACGGCCAGCCTCGGCAGCGCCGCGATCGGCCTGTTCGGCGCCTTCGCCGGCATCTTCTGGGGTCTGAAACGGCAATTGCGCGGCAGCATCGACCAGCGCGAGCGGCGCGAACTCACCCGCAGTGCCTGGATCAATGCCGGTGCCACCGTGGTCTTCCTGCTCGGCATCGTCGCCACCCGGGTCTGGAGCCAGGGCTGGCTGATGCCCGTGCTGGTCTCGCTGGCCTTCTTCGCCACCATCCTCTGGCAGTCGGCGATCGTCCAACCGCGCATCCTCCAACGCCGACATGCGCTCGAAGCCCGGATCGACCCCGAAGGCGCCCAACGACGCCGTCGGCGCGAACGCATCCTGTGCGGGTTCGGCATCCTGCTCGGCCTGGTCTGCGGCGGCGGTGGGCTGATCTACGGACTGATTCTGTCGGGACGCTTGTGATCGATGTCGGACGCGGACTGACCCTCCCGGCCCGAAACGAGCACAAGCTCGGCCACGCCATCCAGGCCGACCTGCACGAAGCCGAACTGACCGTAGCGCTCGGCCAACCGGGCGGCCGAGACGCGATCCAGACCGAGCGCCAGCACACTCGGCTCGCGCCAATCGCCGGAATCGTCCCGTCCCTCGCCAGGCAGCCAGCCGATGCCCATCCGGACCAGATCGTCACACAGGCGCTGCTGGCGCGCCTGCTGCGCAGTGTCGTCCAGGTCGCGCCGGCTGCCCGGATTCCAGGCGGTCAGGAAGGCCGCCGTGGCGACCCCTGAGACGGTCAGCAGGTCGGCAATCTCGGGGCATCGACGGCCGATCCGCATGACGATCGGCTCCCCCGAATCGGATCTCAGTACATAGGCCGCCGCGCGATACGCCTGGGTCAAGCCATGCATGCGCACACCAGGATCGGAATCGCCATCGATCATGGCTTCATGCATCGGCATCGCAGCCGCCGCACAGGCATCGAATCACACCACTGCGCCAGCCGTGGCCGACCCGATCATGACCGGCGGTTGGCCAGTTGCCGGGCGGCCAGCAGGCGACGCTGTACCGGCTCGTTGAGCGAGCGGGTCAGCGCGTTCCAGCGCGATGATATCCGGTCGAGATCGACATCGAGTTGCTCGGCGGTCGATCGATCGCCCACCGCCCAGGCCCAGATGGCGTACTCGGCCTTCGCCTCATAGGTGCCGAATCGCGCCATGGCCGACTCGAACTCCTGGCGGGCCTCGGCGTTTCGGGCGTTGCCGGCCAGGCTGCGGGCGATCAGCAGCGAAACCGCCTCGCAACGGAAGTCCGGCTGGTCACGGCGCAGCCGTTCGAGCGAATCGAGCGCCTCCGGGTAGCGCTGGCTCTCGACCAGGGCGCGCGCCAGACTGAGCATGATGTCCGGATCGGACGCCAAAGGGCCCGCCAGGCAGGCACGGTAGTGATCGACCGCCGCCGCCGCATCGCCGAGTTCCAGCAAGGCCGCCGCCAAGCGCATCCGATTGTCGGTGTTGGGGGTGTCCTCGAATGCCGAGCGCGCCTCGCGCAACTCGCGGGTCGGGTCGATCGCACGAGCGGCTGCCGACACCGCCCGCATGGCACCGCGCTGGAGCCGAGAATCCGGCAGGTAGACCGCGAAGAAATAGACCAGGCTGCCGATCATCGGAAAGGCAAACAGGATGAACAGCCAGTACAGCGGCTGGCGGCTGCGGACCACGTGGATCGCACACAGCGCGGCAAAGATGACATGAAGCCCGATTCCAGCGATCGGCATGGTTTGCTCCTGGCGGTTCTGATTGGTGTCGTCGCACCGGCTGCCACCCGCACCGACCGGCGCGAAGAGGCCGGGTCGATTCCGAGGTCCGGCTATGGTGCCCGAGGCCGGAGTCGAACCGGCACGCCTTGCGGCGAGGGATTTTCGTCCCACTTCGACTTTCGCCGCCAGCGCGATTGCACTGTTCGTGGGCTGGAGCACGCCTTCACCCTAGCCTTGCGGCCGTAGGTGCCCGCCGTCTGCTCTCTACACCTTCCCGGCCGGATGGCTCGGACTTGGCTCGGCGTTGGCTCGAATGTCAAAGCATTCAGGGCGTTCGCCGACTTTGACGGGCTTCACTTCGGGCGTTTCCCCCCGAAGGCTCAAATCGTTCAAGTCCCTTGTGTCTACCCGTTTCACCACTCGGGCCAAACCGGGCTCAAGCCTAAACCAAAATCGACCCGCGTGGGCGGACCGCACAGGCATCGGCCGGCCGGAGCAGCCGGATACCCAGGGACAGGCCAGCCATTGGAGCGATCGCTCCCGCCAGGCGAGCCGCCACACTCAGCGTCCGCGCATCGCCGGCCAGGCAGCCTTGAGGTAGCCGAGGCCCGACCACAGGGTCAGGCCGGCGGCGATGCCGATCAGCACCTCACCGAGCAGGTAGATCGGCAGGCTGTGCAGCGGCTCGCGATAGAGCAGCAGGGAGATCGCGACCATCTGGACGATGGTCTTGATCTTGCCGATCCAGGCGACCTTGACCCGACCGCTGTGGCCGATGGCCGACATCCACTCGCGCAGGGCCGAGATGGCGATCTCGCGCCCGACGATCACCGCCGAGGTCAGCGCCATGTAGACGGTCGGATCCTTCTGCACGATCAGAAACAGCGCGGTCGAGACCATCAGCTTGTCGGCCACCGGATCAAGGAAGGCGCCAAACTCGGAATACTGGCTGTAGCGCCGGGCGACCCAGCCATCGGCCCAGTCGGTCAGTGCCGCCAGCACGAACACCACCACGGCGGCGAGATGGGTCCACTGAAATGGCAGATAGAACACGATCACCAGAACAGGAATCAGGGCGATCCGGAACAGGGTCAGCAGATTGGGCAGGGTCAGGTTCATGTCGAAAGACGGTGCGACGCCGGGGTTGTCGGCGATTGTGCCCGTTCCGCAGGCTCGGTGCCGTGCAGTGTGGCGTAGATTCGCTCGGCCAGCCCGGCACTGACGCCCGGTGCCCGCGCGATCTCGTCCGGACCGGCGGCACGCAACCCCTCCAGACCACCGAAATGGCGCAGCAGGGCGGCTCTGCGACGCGGCCCGATGCCCGGAATATCCTCCAGCCGACTGGTCCGCCGAAGCTTGGCCCGCCGAGCACGGTGTCCGGCAATCGCGAATCGGTGGGCTTCGTCGCGCACCTGCTGGATCAATTGCAGGGCCGGCGATGCTGCACCCGGACGGCATTCGTGCCGATCGCCGAGGCCGTCATCGACGATCAGCGTCTCAGCGCCGGCCTTGCGCGCCTCGCCCTTGGCCACGCCGACCACACGCAGTCCGGACAGGCCGAGCCGGGTCAGCACGAGCCGGGCACGAGCGAGTTGGCCCTTGCCGCCATCGATCAGCAGCAGATCCGGCGCGATGCCGCCTTCGACCACCTTGCGGAACCGCCGAAGCAGGGCCTCTTCCATCGCCGCGTAGTCGTCGCCGGGTGCCGCCGTTGCGATGTTGAAACGCCGATACTGGTCGCGTCTCGGGCCGTCGCCATCGAACACCACACAGGCGGCAATGGTGGCTTCGCCCTGGGTGTGGCTGATGTCGAAGCACTCGATCCGCTCGGGTGGACCAGCCAGACCGAGCAACTCGGCGAGCGCCTCGCGACGACGCTGCTGGCCGGCGTGGCTGTCCAGTTCGCCGGCCAGCGTCAGTTCGGCATTGCGGCTGGCGAGCGCCAGGAAGCCGGCACGCTCGCCGCGCACCCGATGCCGCAACAACACCCGACGGCCGCTCTTCTCGCTCAGCATGGCTTGCAGCGCCTCGCCATCATCGAGGGCGCGATCGAGCACGATCTCGGGCGGCGGAACCAGGTCCAGGTAGTGCTGACCGACGAACGCAGCCAGGATCGCCGCCGGATCGTCCTCACCATTGCAGCGTGGCAGGAAGGTTCGGGTGCCGCGATTGCTGCCATCGCGGAAACTGGTCAGCGCGACGCAGGCGCGGCCCGCCGAGACCACACAGGCGATCACGTCCAGATCGGAAGGATGGCCATCGACGAACTGCTTGGCCTGGACCGCCCGCAGGTCGGTGATCCGATCGCGCCAGCGGGCGGCCGTCTCGAAATCAAGAGCATCGCTGGCCGACTCCATCCGGTGGCCGAACTCGACGATCAGGGCATCACTCCGGCCCTCCAGAAAATCGACCGCCTGACGGATGCGCTCCTGATAGTCGTGTTCGGATACCAGACCGACGCAGGGACCGCTGCAACGACCGATCTGGTATTGCAGGCACGGCCGGCTGCGGTTGCGGAACACCGTGTCCGGACAGCCACGCAGACCGAACAACCGATGCAGGGCGGTGATCGCCTCGCGCACCGCGATCACGCTCGGATATGGCCCGAACAGCCGACCGGCGGTCTTGCGCTGCCCCCGATAGAAGCCCAGGCGCGGCCACTGGTGCTCGGACAGATGGATGTAGGGATAGCTCTTGTCGTCGCGCAGCAGCACGTTGTAGCGCGGCTTGTGCGCCTTGATCAGGCGGTTCTCAAGCAACAGGGCTTCGGCTTCGGTGCGGGTGACGGTCACCTCGATGGCGGCGATCCGGGCGACCATGTGCTGGATGCGCAACGACGGCGAACCGGTGAAATAACTGGCGACCCGGGCCTTGAGCGAGGCCGCCTTTCCGATGTACAGCAGTTCGCCCTCGGCATCGATCATGCGATAGACGCCGGGTGCCGTGGTCAGCCCACGCAGGAAACGCTTGCTGTCGAACACCGGTGCGGATGGCGGGCTTGCAGGCATGATTCACGACGTCAGACAGGGTCCAGGACGGACAGCGGCAACCGGCAGTCGAACCGGCCGAGCAGCGGGATCGACAGCCCACTGGCGGCCGGCCGACCCGATTCGCGGGTGCCGACATCCGGGCGGCGCGACTCCGATCCGATCAGCACGCGAGGGCTACCCGAGTTGACCGTGTCGCAGCGAGTCATGGTGGCACGATCGCCCGATGCTGTCGATTTCACTCCGCTGCCCGCGCCCCCCGACGGAGCGGCGGCGCCCGCCTGCCGACCCGGTACGGCGATCGCCCGTGCAATCCTGACACCACCCGAACCTGGGCCGGCGACCGTGCCACCGGTCATGTAGACAATCTGATATCTTTTTAATATCATTCTCGCGCAGGCCAGTATCCGTCCGACGGGTGCGACCGCACGCCATCGAAATGGTCCAGACCAGCGTCCTGGACCTGGGCAGAACCGAAAGCAATCGAAAACCGCATACAACGCGACATCCAAGCGACATCGACAACACCTTCCGTGTACCCATTCGAGAGGACAGCCACCATGCGCGAACAACCCATTCATTCCTGGCCCGGCATCCCGGTGCTGATCCTGTTGCTGGCTGCCCTGCCGGCCTGCATCTGGTGGTTCATCGACGCCGCGAACGGCAAGGACGTGCTGTCGGTGGTTGCGGCCATCCTGGCATTCATCGGGGTGCTGATCGCGATGGCCGGCTTCTACATGGTCGAGCCGAACCAGGCAGCGGTGCTGACCCTGTTCGGCAAGTACATCGGCACGGTCAAGGAAGCCGGCCTGCGCTACAACAACCCGTTCTATTCGGCCAAGAAGGTCAGCCTGCGGGTGCGCAACTTCGAGTCGGGACGGCTCAAGGTCAACGAACTGGAGGGCAGCCCGATCGAGATCGCGGCCGTGATCGTCTGGAAGGTGGTCGATTCGGCCGAAGCGGTGTTCAACGTGGATGACTACGAGAGCTTCGTCCACATCCAGTCCGAAGCGGCGCTGCGCTCGATGGCGACCAGCTACCCCTACGACCAGCACGAAGAAGGCCAGGTCGCGTTGCGCAGCCATTCCAACGAGATCAGTCAGCACCTCAAGCAACAGTTGGACGAGCGTCTGACCACCGCCGGTGTGGACGTCATCGAAGCGCGCATCAGCCACCTCGCCTATGCCTCGGAAATCGCCCAGGCGATGTTGCAGCGCCAGCAGGCCAATGCCGTGGTCGCCGCCCGTACCCGGATCGTATTCGGGGCCGTCAGCATGGTCGAGATGGCCCTGGCTGAACTGGCCAAGAGCGGCGTGGTGGCGCTCGACGAAGAGCGCAAGGCGCAGCTGCTGCGCGATGCGGGCGATGCGCTGCCCGCGCACCGCGTGCTGCAGGCGCATCTCGACGAGATCCCCGCCGGATGGGCCGACGGCAATCGGTTCTCGTATCTCGACGTCGAGACCTTCCTTCCCGATAACCTGCTCGAATATTCCGACAAGATGAGCATGGCCTGGGCGCTCGAACTGCGGGTGCCGTTTCTCGATCCGCGGATGGTGGAGTTCGCCTTTCGCACGCCGTTCGCGGAGAAGCTCGGCCGCCGCGGCAGCAAGCTCCTTCTGCGCGACGCCTTCGCCGACCTGATTCCGGCCGAGAATCGGCGCGTCCCGAAGAAGGGCTTCAACGTTCCGCTCGGCGCCTGGATGCGGACGAAACTCGATCGCTATTTCGACGAACTGCTCCCGCGCGATTATGTCGAGCGCGAGGGGCTCTTTCGCCACGAATACATCACGCAGCTGCGGGAAGAGCATCGGAACGGCCGGCGCGACAACGCGTATGAGCTCTTCTCGATTCTGATCTTCGACGCGTGGTATCGGAAATACATCACCCGAACCCTGCCTCGAAACGAGGGGGCAGGAAGATTGCGAGCGGGCCATCCAACGGGCTGAAGAGGAAAAACGGAATACACGGAAAAGACGGAACAAACGGAGCCCGTATCTGAGGGGGCTGTTCGTTCGGTGATTTCCGGGGATTCCGTTTTTCTTCTTCCGGCGATGTGCAAAGCGTCATATGAAGCAAGTGATTCAGAACTTTCGCACGGGCGTGCTGAAGGTGGACGAGGTTCCCGAGACGATCTGCCGGCGCGGAGGCGTGCTGGTGGCCAATGCCGCATCGCTGATCAGCGCGGGGACGGAGAAGATGGCGGTCGATTTCGCGCAGAAGTCGCTGGTGGGCAAGGCGCAGGAGCGGCCGGATCTGGTGCGGCAGGTGCTGCAGAAGCTGAAGCGCGACGGGTTGCGGAATACGATCAACACGGTGCGGGCGCGGCTGGAGGCGCCGCTGGCGCTCGGCTACAGCTGCGCGGGGACGGTGCGCGAGGTGGGGGCGGGCGCGGAGGAGTTTCGCGTCGGCGATCGCGTTGCCTGCGCGGGGATGAATTACGCCTCGCACGCCGAAACGGTCTTCGTGCCGAAGAATCTGACGGTGAAGATCCCCGAGGGCGTGAGCTTCGACGAGGCGGCCTTCGTCACGCTGGGCGCGATCGCGCTGCAGGGCGTGCGGACGGCGGAGGTCCGGCTCGGCGACGCGGTGGCCGTCATCGGGCTGGGGCTGCTCGGCCAGTTGACGGTGCAGATCCTCAAGGCGGCCGGCTGCCGCGTTCTCGGCATCGATCTCGATGACGCGAAGATCGCGCTCGCGCGCCAGTTCGGCGCGGACGACGGCGTCCGTCGCAGCGACGACGTCGCGCGGCGCGTGGCCGATTTTACGGGCGGCCACGGCGTCGATGCCGTGATCATCGCTGCCGCGGCCGACACCAGCGATCCGATCGAACTCGCGGGCGCGATTGCGCGCGACCGCGCGATCGTCTCGATGGTCGGCGCCGTGCGGATGGAGATCCCGCGAAAGGTCTATTACGAGAAGGAACTGCAGCTGCGCCTCTCGCGCTCGTACGGGCCGGGCCGCTACGATGCCTCGTACGAAGAGCAGGGCGTCGATTATCCGATCGGCTATGTGCGCTGGACCGAGCGCCGCAACATGGAGGAGTTCCTCCGGCTCGTGGCGGCGGGCGCGGTGCGGCTCGCGCCGCTGATCACGCATCGTTTTCCGATTGCCGAGGCCGAGACGGCCTACGACATCATCACGGGCAGGCGGCGCGAGTCCTATCTGGCGGTGCTACTCCAGTACGCCGGGGAGACCTCTCGATCGAAAGTGGTGGCGCTCGATGCGCGGCCCGTCGCGGGAGAGATCGGGCTGGGGCTGATCGGCGCGGGCAATTTCGCGAAGAGCGTGCTGCTGCCGCGGCTGGCGAAGGCGCGCGGGCTGCGGCTGGCGGGGATCGCGACGGCGACCGGCCGCAATGCGCGGGCCGTCGGCGAACAGTACGGCTTCGGCTTCTGCACGACCGATTATCGCGAACTGCTCGCGCGCGACGAGGTCAACACCGTTCTCATTGCCACGCGTCACGACACGCACGCGCGGCTGACGGCCGAGAGCCTGCGGGCGGGCCGGACGGTCTTTGTCGAGAAGCCGCTGGCCATCGATCGCGCGGGCCTCGACGAGATTCGGGCCGCCGCCGGCGCCTCGGCGCCGCGCGTGATGGTCGGCTTCAATCGTCGCTTCTCGCCGCTCGCGGCCGATCTCAAGGCCTTTTTCGCCGACGCCGGCCCGCTGGCCATCACCTATCGCGTCAATGCCGGCGAG
>DIHI01000114.1:30852-31226 GCA_002420085.1 Lysobacterales bacterium UBA5700
GCGCCGCCGACGCCGGCATCGATACGCTGACGATCCTTCTTCGCTTCGATTCCGGCGCGATCGGCAACATCAACTACTTCGCCACCGGCGATCGCGGCTTCCCGAAAGAACGAATCGAGGTCTTTGGCGGCGGCCGCGTCGCCGTCCTCGACGACTTCCGCTCGCTCGAAACCTGGCGCGACGGCAAACGCACCGTCACCCGCCGCCTCTCCCAGGAGAAGGGCTTCGATCAGGAACTCGCCGCCTTCCTCGATGCCGTCCGCACCGGCGGCCCCATGCCCATCCCCTGGGAAAGCCTGCTGACAACCACCGAAACAACGCTGCGGATCGGCGAGGCGCTGCGGGGCGGTGGTCGGTAGCCAGTAGCCAGTAGC
>DIHI01000114.1:31234-31387 GCA_002420085.1 Lysobacterales bacterium UBA5700
GCTACCGGCTACCGGCTACCGCCAACAACGAATGCTGTTACGCCTTTTACGAACACTGGCTCCGCTTCGCTGGGAGCAGATTGCGTATCGTCCGGTGCGGGTGGCGCAGTACCGGGCGTATCGGCGGTTTCCGGGGCTGGCGGGCGTGCGAGG
>DIHI01000114.1:31492-40709 GCA_002420085.1 Lysobacterales bacterium UBA5700
CCGGGGCTGGCGGGCGTGCGAGGCGGGGCGGGGGCGGCGTTTTCGCCGGCGCGGTGCGCGGTGTTTCGGCGAACGGTTGCGGAGTCGTTTCCGCATCTGACGCCGTCGATGGAGGAGGCGGCGCCGGTGCTGGCCGATGTGCTGGCGGATCGGTTCACCTTTCTGAATCGGACGCGGGAGCTGGTCGAGGTCGATTGGAATCGGCGGTACGAGAGCCATCTCTGGAACTATCAGTTGCATTATTTCGGCTTCGTCGTGCCGTGCGCGCGCGCGGGCGGCGAGGCCTGGCAGCGATGCCGCGCGAGAATCGAGAGCTGGATCGCGACGGCGCAGCCCGGGCGCAGCGACGGCTGGGACGCCTATCCGATCTCGCTGCGCGTCGTGAACTGGCTGTATGGCTACGCGCTGGTCGAGCAGGAGGAGGAGCGCGTCTTTCTCGATCGCTGGCGCGCGAGCATCTACGCGCAACTGGCCTTTCTGCGCCGGCATCTCGAATTTCACCTGCTGGCCAATCATCTGTTGAAGAACGTCAAGGCGCTGGTTGTGGGCGGACTGGCCTTTGAGGAGCGCGAGTGGCTCGCGACGGGCGAGCGGCTGCTCTGGCGCGAGTTCGACGAGCAGGTGCTGCCGGACGGCGGCCATTACGAGCCNNGGCGAACGCTTGCTGTTACGTGAATTGGAGGAACAGGTTTTGCCGGATGGCGGGCATTACGAACGCGCGCCGATGTATCACGCGCAGGTTTTCGCCGATTTTCTCGAATGTGTCGCGCTGCTGCGCGCGTGCGGACGCGAGGCGCCCGCGCGCGTCGCGGCAGGGTTGCCGCGGATGGCGGCGTTCCTCGCGGCGATGACGCAGGCCGACGGCTCGCTGGCGCTCTTCAACGATTCGGCCAACGCGGCCGAGACGCGTCCGGGGCCGATTCTCGACGCCGCTCGCCGCGTCTGCGCCGGCGCCCGGCCGGCGGCCGCGGCCTTTCCGCAGACGGGCTATTACGTCTGGGCCTCGCCCGACGGCGAAGAGAAGATCGTCATCGATGCGGGGCCGCCGTCGGTCTCCTACAACACGGCGCACGCGCACTGCGACCTGCTGAGCTACGAACTCTGGCTCGCGGGCGCGCCCTTCATCGTCGATTCGGGGCTGCACGGCTACGGCGGCGACCCGTTTCGCGAATATTGCCGCGCGACGCGCGCGCACAACACCGTCCTCTTCGACGGCGTCGAGCAGTCCGAGGTCTGGGGCACGTTTCGCATGGCGCGCCGGGCGGAACCGGGCGAGGTCGCGTGGCGCGCCGAGGCCGCATCGCTCGCATTTCGGGGCAGCTATCGGCGTTTCGACGGCGCGCTCGTCCACGAACGCAGCATCGAGCGCGACGCCGAGGGCGGCTGGCGCGTCTCGGACCGCGCGGCTGCCGGGAAGCCGCGCGAGGCTGTCAGCTTCATTCATCTGCATCCCGCGGTCGCGGCGCGAAAGATTAACGGAGATCTCATCGAATGTAGGAATCGCGGGCGCATTGTAATTATCGAGCCGTTCGCCGATGATGGTAGCGATATCGACATTGAATTAATCACGGGAAGCCGGTCGCCGGTTCAGGGTTGGCATTTTCCGGAATTCGGGAAGGCGCAGCCGAGTCCGACGATCTGTCTTCGTTATCGCGTAACGGCGGGAGCGGCGTTCGGGTACAGGCTCGGATTCCGCGCGTCCCGGGAGCCCCGAAGCGCCGAAGAGCAGGCATGCGAATAACATTTCTCTGTCAATATTTTCCCCCGGAGATGGGCGCGCCCGCGGCGCGGACCTTCGAGCACGCGCGGCACTGGACGCGGCGGGGCCATCAGGTCACGGTGATTACGGGATTCCCCAATCATCCGACGGGCGTCATCCGGCCGGAATATCGCGGCGAGATCGTCCGGCGCGAGCGGGTCGAGGGGATCGATCTGCTGCGAACGTGGGTCTATGTCACGGCGAACCGGGGATTCGCCAAGCGGATTCTCAATTTTCTTTCGTTCTTCGGATCGTCGATTCTCTTCGGCGCGGCGATGACGCCGCGGCCGGATGTGGTGGTCGGGACGTCGCCGCAGTTTTTCTGCGCGGTGGGGGCCTGGGTGCTGAGCGTGCTCAAGCGGGCGCCGTTCGTCTTCGAGGTGCGGGACATCTGGCCGCAGTCGGCGGTCGAGCTGGGCGTGCTGCGCAACCCGCTGCTGATTCGCGCGCTCGAAGCGATCGAGATGTTCCTCTACAACCGGGCGGCGCTGATCGTTCCGGTGGCGGAATCGACGCGCGACTATCTGATTGCGCGCGGGATCCCGGCCGAGAAGATCCGCATCGTCCCCAACGGCATCGACGCGGAATATCTCGAATCCGCGACGCTCTCGCCCGAAGAGGCGCGCGCGCAGCTCGGCCTCGAAGGCAGATTTCTGGTCTCCTACATCGGCACGCACGGCATGTCGCACGCCCTCGATGTCGTGCTGGATGCGGCGGCGCGGCTGGCGGCCATCCCCGAGATCCATTTTCTCTTTGTCGGCGAGGGAGCCGAAAAGGAGAAGCTCAAGCAGCTGGCGGCCGGGAAGGGGCTGCGGAACGTCACGTTCCTCGATCAGCAGCCGCGGGAGCGGCTGCTCGGATTCTATCGCGCGAGCGATGTCAGCCTCGTGCCGCTCAAGCGGCTGGCGATCTTTCAGAAGGTGCTTCCTTCGAAACTCTTCGAGCTGATGGGGGCGGGATGTCCGATCATCTGCAGCGTCGAGGGAGAGGCTGCGCGCCTGGTGGCGCGGGCCGAGGCGGGCTTGAACATCGAGCCGGAGAATGGCGCGGCCATGGCGGAGGCGATTCAGCGCCTGCGTTCGGACGAGGCGCTGCGGCGCCAGTTGATCGAGAACGGCCGGACCTTCGTCCGGAAGAATTATCTGCGGTCCGCGCTGGCCGAGCGGTATCTGGAATCGCTCGCCGCCGCGCTCTCGGGCCGGGTGTCGCCGCGCGGCGCCAATGCCCCCGCCGCCGAGCATCTTCCGCCGGTGGCAGACAACTGATGCACGCATGCTCACTTATGTCACGCTCTTCATCCTCTCGTCGATCGCGGCGCTGGTGATCACGCCCCTCGTCCGCCGGCGAGCCCTCGCGTGGGGCGCCGTCGCCGTGCCGGACGCCGGCCGCCACATTCACGCGCGGCCGACGCCGCGCCTCGGCGGCGTGGCCATCTACATCGCCTTTCTGGCGACGCTGCTCTGCGTGCCGTTCCTCGGCAACATGGTCGGGGACATCTTTCGCGCCAACCTGCCCAAGCTGCTGGCCCTGATCGGGCCGGCGACGCTCATCTTTCTTTTCGGGAGCTACGACGATTTTCGCAACGCATCGGCGCCGCTCAAGGTGCTGGTCCAGACGATCGCGGCGACGATCGTCTATGCCTGCGGCTACGGGATCGACAATCTCTCCTCGCCCTTCGGCGGCGAGTGGCATCTCTCGTTCTGGCTGGGCTATCCGCTGACGGTCCTCTGGATCGTCGGCATCACGAACGCATTCAATCTCATCGACGGGGTCGACGGCCTCGCGGCCGGCGCATCGGTCTTCGCGCTGCTCTCGATTCTGATCTTCTCGGTCGCGCAGGAGAATCCCGAGATCAGCCAGCTCGCCGTCGTGCTCATCGGCGCCGTCATCGGATTTCTGCGATACAACTTCAATCCGGCGACGATCTTTCTCGGCGATTCGGGCAGTCTCTTTCTGGGCTTCATGGCGGCGGCGCTCTCGCTCGTCGGGACGCAGAAGGGCTCGACGATCGTGGCGATCTCGATCCCGCTCGTCTCGTTCGGCCTGCCGGTGATCGAGGTGGGATTGTCGATTCTGGGCCGCTTCCTCAGCGGCCAGCCGCTTCTGGCCGGCGATCGCGGCCACATCCATCATCGTCTGCTC
This sequence comes from Lysobacterales bacterium UBA5700, assembly GCA_002420085.1. Classification (GTDB taxonomy): domain Bacteria; phylum Pseudomonadota; class Gammaproteobacteria; order Xanthomonadales; family Xanthomonadaceae; genus UBA11164. Next base: position 35,394 of record DIHI01000114.1, read on the forward strand.
GAACGCGGCCTCTCGCAGCGACAGGTGGCGATTCTGCTCTACGGCGTCTGCGGCCTCTTCTCTCTCTTCGGCCTGATGCTGCTCAACCCGGCCCGGAACCTCGCCGCGCTCGTCTTTTTCATGCTCGGCGTCGGCATCATCTTCGGCGTGCAGCATCTGCGCTATGCCGAATTCTCCGAACTCGGCAGCCAGATCAAACAGGGCGTCAGCCGCCGCCGCCGCTCCCTCGCCGTCAACGTCCGCGTCCGCCGCGCAAGCGACGATCTCGGCAATGCCAAATCTCTCGACCAGCTCTTCGCGCTCCTCGAAGACATGCTGGCCACCAACGAATTCGACAACGTCGAACTCGAAGTCCGCGACCTCGTCTGGAACTGGAGCCTCGATTCCTACGATCCCGACGCGCCCCAGGACTACTGGACGCTCCGCGTCCCGCTCGCCGCCGACGACGGTCGGACGCTCGGCGCGATCACCTTCTCCCGCGCCCTCTCCAACGAGACCCCCGCCATCGACATCGCCCACCTCTGCGGCAGCCTCCAGCGCGAACTCAGCGCCGCCCTCGCCCGCCTGCTCGAAGAAGAGCGCGCCGGGAATCTCACCGCTGCAGCGGAATGAAGCTCTCGTCGTCCTGGTGCTCCCGCTCCCAGACCAGAAAATCGTAATAGCCGCACTTGTTCACTTCCGGATATTCCCGACAGATCGCCGGTCGGTGCTCATAGATCGTGCATTGCCGCTTCTCCAGATGCAGGAACTGGCACACGCTCTTGTAGACGACATCCTTCTGATGTCGCAGCACGTCCCGTTTGTAGCTCGGGATGTACTTCGTGAACTTCTTCTTCGCCTGCTCATAGCTCAGGCCGAAGCGCTTCCCCAGCCGCACGATGTCCCGCTTCGTCACCGGAATCCAGTCATAGGAACAGCAATAGGCCGGGCATTTCGTGCAGTCGTATTTCAGTTTGGGCTTCTTTGCGGCGCCGTTGGCGGCTTGCAGCACCGGGAGTTCTTTTTTTGCCATAGAATTCGATCGATTGTGGTGAAGTTGCGTTGCGCCGTATTCTTACCATCATCCTGCAGGGACGGCAACACCGGGACGGGGGAAATGGCGGCCTCCGAGCCCGAAAGTTTTTTCCACCGCCCCTCTGCCGATTGCGGACAAAATTTGCTACACTCCTCGCATTCTGTAAGCCGCCGTTCACAAGATAAAGCCGCCGGAGAGTTCAGGTCCATGGGTCGAAAGTACAAAAATTCCCCAATTATTGAGGCAGTCTGTGAATTTCGATTTCAGCCAGGCGCGGCCTGGGAGAAGTCTTTTCCTGATCGGATTCACGAAGAACTGCACGAGACTTTCCCCATCAAGCGGCCGATCACGGCCTTTCAGTCGTCTCTGACCATCGATTCGCGAGGCAGCCAGCAGCATTTGCAGCAAACGAACACTCTGCAGGCGCTTCGAGAGGATGAAACGGCAAGCGTCATGATCGATGTCGATCGAATTGCCGTCATTCACGCGAAACCTTATCCCGCCTGGGAGGTCTTTCAACCCCTGATTAAACAGGGGTTGGCCGCGTACCGAAACGTGGCCACGCCGAAGGGGCTGCACAGAGTAGGGCTTCGTTACATTAATCAGATTGAAATGCCTGGCGAACAGGTCGATTTAAGCGAATATTTGAACTTCTTTCCGGTTTTGAATTGGCGACTGACCACAGCATATGGTCCTTTTGCCATGATGATGCAGATTCCATTCGACGATGATCGCGATATTTTGAATCTGCGATTGTCCAGCGGCGCCGTCAATTCACCTGATGCAATGGCGGTCATTCTTGATTTTGATTATTTCTCCGGCCAATCCGGCGCCATGAATTTCGAACAGGTTTTCGATTGGCTGGAAGAGGCGCATTCCCGGGTCGAGAGCGCCTTCGAAGGATGCATTAAGGATTCATTGCGGGAAATTTTCGAGGAGGTTACATAGCCATGTTTGCAGGCAGCCATCCAGTTCATACCCCTGCGCCCATTGTGCGGTACGCGAATCATCGGGCCGATGATTCGCTCGGAAGCGTTTCCGTCACGAACCTCTCTTTGCTGGATTCGCTGATCCATTGTTTGGATGGGCAGTATCAATTCAGAAATCACGGAGAAGTTCAGACCTTCCTTCGCGAGCATGCCTCTCTGGTCAACGTACTGCTTGAGGCCTTGCCCAGGGTTGCGCACCGGTTTGGCCAGGCATCCCAAATCGCCTTGGAGGTCGTCGCCGATCCGGAAGACCACGATCGCAAACTCTTCGCCTTCATTTTGACAGCCTTGCCGGCCGAGGCCGCGCTCGAACTGCGTGATCAATTCGACAACGAGTGGTGGCTTGATGCCTCTGAACGCGCCCAGGGACAGCTTATTTTCGACGTGGAATTCATCTGATGCCGTTTGATTGGAAAGAATACCTCCGCCTCGCCGAGGAATTGTCGACACGCCAGGAAGACGCCGCCCTCCGCTCCGCCATCAGCCGGGCCTACTACGCGGCCTTTTGCTCCGCGCGCAATCACCTGCAGAAACAAGGCGAGCCGCTCTCAAGATCCGGTGATTGGCACAAGGCTGTCTGGGAATCCTTCCAGCGGAAGGGCAGATCCTATGCCACCATCTATCAGCATAGCCACCGCCTGAAGAACGATCGTCGCAAGGCCGATTATGAAGATGAGGTCAGGAACCTCTCTGAATCCGTCGTGGCGGCCTTGAGGAGCGCGAATGCGATATTGCACTGGCTCGAACAGCTTGCCGCACAGGATTCATCCGGTTGAATGCGCTCGCGACTCGCCTCTGATCGATTCCGCACGCGCTGACAAGCGGGCGAGCCGCAGGTACAATGCGTGGGCGGAGTATGAAAAAGGAGGCACAGGGCCCTGGCGCAGCGAAACCGGAAGATGACGCCGGAAGAATATCTCGCGTATGAGCAGGAGAGCGAGATGCGCCACGATTGCCGGGATGGCGTCGTCTATGCGCTGGCGGGCGAGAGCGAGCGGCGCAGCCGTTTGCGCGAGATCGAGAGCCTGTCCGATTCTCTTTTCGTTTCGCAGCGTCGTCCGTATGTCGAGCATTTCGTTCGCCAGGCGGGGTTTTCCCGGGGATTCTCGGCGATGTCGGATCTGAGTGCGAGCCTGCGCCTGACATCCATCGGCTGCGATCTGCCGCTGGCGGAGATCTGCGATGAAATCGAGTCTCCCGTGCTGCCGCTCTTTCAGGGAGCGGAGCCTGGGGACATTCCCTCGTGACGGAACCAATCCAACAGACAGCATGAAACACTGGAAGCCGGCGAACTGGGCGGGGCTGATGCCGAACGGGCTGGGGCAGGTGAAGCCGAACCATTATCTGGATATGGCGAGGATCGTCTGGCAGAACCGCGATCGGTTGCCGTATGCGTGGCGGATTCTGACGCGCGGCGTGTGCGACGGGTGTGCGCTGGGGACGGCGGGGATTCACGATTTCACGATGGAGGGCGTGCATCTGTGCATGGTGCGGCTGGAGCTGATGCGGCTCAACACGATGCCGGCGCTCGATCCGGCGGGGCTGGCGGATGCGGCGGCGCTCGGGCGAAAGTCGGCGACGGAGCTGCGGGCGCTGGGGCGGTTGCCGTATCCGATGGTGCGGCGGCGCGGCGAGCCGGGGTTTGCGCGCGTCTCGTGGGACGAGGCGCTGTCGATGGCGGCCGGGCGGGCGGCGGCGGCCGCGCCGTCGCGAATGGCCTTTTATCTGACTTCGCGCGGGCTGACGAACGAGTCGTATTATGTCGCGCAGAAGGTCGCGCGGTTTTTCGGCACGAACAATGTGGACAATTCGGCGCGCATCTGCCACGCGCCCTCGACGGTCGCGATGAAGCAGTCGATCGGCGTGGCGGCCTCGACGGTCTCGTACAGGGACTGGATCGGCACGGACCTGCTCGTCTTCTTCGGCAGCAACACGCCGAACAATCAGCCGGTGACGACGAAGTACATCTATTACGCGAAGCAGCAGGGAACGCGGGTGGCGGTGATCAATCCGTACCGCGAGCCGGGGCTGGAGCGATACTGGGTGCCGTCGGTGGCGGAGAGCGCGCTCTTCGGGACGAAGATCGCGGACGAGTTCTTTCAGGTGCACACGGGCGGGGACCGGGCCTTCATTGCGGGCGCGCTGCGTCATCTGATCGAGCAGGGATGGACGGATGAGCGGTTCATTGCGGAGCATACGACGGGCTTTGCGGAATTGAAGGCGGCGCTGGCTGCGCACGCGTGGGAGACGTTCGAGGCGGCGGCCGGGGCGTCGCGCGAGGAGATGCTGCGATTTGCGCGGATGCTGGCCGGGGCGAAGAGCGGGATCTTCGTCTGGTCGATGGGAATCACGCAGCATCGGGACGGCGTGGCGAACGTGCGCGCGATCGTCGATCTGGCGCTGGCGCGCGGCTTCATCGGGCGGCCGCACAGCGGACTGGTCCCGATTCGCGGCCATTCGGGCGTGCAGGGCGGCGCGGAGGTGGGATGCGTGCCGAATCAGTTCCCGGGCGGCGTCGCGGTCGATGACGCCGGCGCGGCGCGCATGCGGGAATTGTGGGGATTTGCGCCGCCCGCGACGCGCGGGCTCAACGCCGTCGAGATGATCGATGCGGCGCACGCGGGCCGGCTGGACTGGTTCTACATCAGCGGCGGCAATTTTCTGGAGACGCTGCCCGAGCCCGAGTATGTGCGGGAGGCGCTGGCGCGCGTTCCGGTTCGGATTCATCAGGACATCGTGCTCAGTCCGCAGATGTTCGTCGAGCCGGCTGATACGGTTCTGCTGCTGCCGGCGCAGACGCGCTACGAGCAGCGCGGCGGCGGCACGGAGACCTCGACCGAGCGGCGGATTCTCTTCAGCCCCGAGATCCCGGGGCCGCGGGTCGGCGAGGCGCGCGCCGAATGGGAGATTCCCATGGCCATCGCCGAGCGCGCCCACCCGGCGCGGGCGGCGCAGATTCATTTCGACGACGCGCAGGCGATCCGCGACGAGATCGCGCGCGCCGTGCCCGCGTACGAGGGCATTCAGCATCTGCGAAAGACCGGCGATCAGGTGCAGTGGGGCGGCGAGCGGCTGTGCGAAACGCGGGACGCCGCCGGGCAGAGCCGGCCCCGGTTTTCGACGACGGACGGGCGCGCCGGATTCTCGCTTCTGGTGGTCGACGCGCCGGCGCGCGACGGACGGTTGCGCCTCTCGACGCGCCGCGGCAAGCAGTTCAACAGCATGGTGTGGGAGGACGTCGATCCGCTCACCGGCGCCGCGCTGGTACTGGAGCTCCATCGCGCCGAGGACGCCGCCGCGCTCGGCGATCTT
>DIHI01000114.1:40765-41962 GCA_002420085.1 Lysobacterales bacterium UBA5700
GGCTGGGCCTCGCGGACGGCGCCCCGCTGCTCGTGCGCGGCGAGGCGGGCAGCATGCGCGGCCGCTGCCGCATCGTGCCCATCGCGCCCGGCAATGTGCAGGTCCACTGGCCCGAGGGAAATGCGCTCGTCCGGCGCGGCATCTGCGACCCGGAATGCGGCATCCCCGATTTCAACGCCTGGGTGACGATCGAGCCATGAGCCTCTACAGCATCGGACACAGCAACGTTTCGCTCGACGCCTTTCTCGACCTGCTTCGCAAAAATGGCATCGTTGCGCTTGTCGATGTGCGCAGCATGCCGTACAGTCGGTTCAATCCCCATTTCGGTCGCGAAGCGCTCAAACACGCAATCGAGGCGGCCGGCATCGAATATCACTTTCTTGGCGATCGAATCGGCGGCAAGCCCGCGCAGAAGGAGTTGCTCGGCGCAGACGGGCGCGCCGACTATGAAAAGATCGCCGCTTCCGCGCCGTATCTGGAAGGCATTGCGAGATTGATTGCGATGGGCGAGGCAGCCGAGACGGCGTTCATGTGCGCCGAGGCTGATTATCATCATTGTCATCGTCACTGGCTGATTACGCGAACGCTGATCGAGCGCGGGATTCCCGTGCGCCATATTCTCCATTCGGGCGCGTTCGCGGTCGCCGGGCCGGACGATTTTCACCCGCGACAGGGTCGCCTGTTCTGATGGGAGGGTATGGCAGAAGAGACCCGGGAGTTTCTCCTCAACTTGCCGTTATTCAGATCGCTTCCTCCGGCATTGAAGCAGCGGGTTGCGGAGCGCTTCGTCCTGGAGACGTACACTTTCGGCAGCCCCGTCGTCGTCGAAGGCGATGAGGCGGATGCGTTTTATGTGGTCGCTTCGGGGCGCGCGCAGGCGGTCCGCGAGGGGCAGGGCGGCGACGAGGTGCTGCTCAATACGTTGCGCGAGGGCGACAGTTTCGGCGAGATGGCGCTGCTGCATCGCGGCCGGCGCAGCGCCACGGTGCGGGCCATCGGCGAGCTCGAAGTCTACCGGCTCGACCGGCGGGCGTTTCAGGCGCTGGTTGCGGCCCATCCCGAGATCCAGGCCCATTTCGATCTGCAGGTCACGCATCGCAGCCTGAACGACTTCTTCCGGCTCTACACGCCGTTCGCGAAGCTTCCGGTCGAGGCTCTGACGCTCTTTCTGCGGGAGCTGGAGCCGGTCGCGGGTTG
>DIHI01000114.1:42029-42319 GCA_002420085.1 Lysobacterales bacterium UBA5700
CGGGAGCTGGAGCCGGTCGCGGTCGCGAGCGGCGAGCCGGTCATTCGCCAGGGCGATCCGGCCGGGCCGATGTATGTGATCGAGGAGGGGCGGCTGCGGGCCTTCACGGAAGAGGAGGGCGTGCGCACCTACCGGCGCGATCTCTACAAGGGAGATTTCTTCGGCGAGGTCTCGCTGTTCAAGGGGACGCCGCGCACGGCGACGGTGGAGGCGGTCGCCGACTCCCGCCTGCTGCGGTTGAAGCCGGAGACGTTCGAGAAGCTGGTGCGCGAATATCCCGATTTTCGCGA
>DIHI01000114.1:42471-42892 GCA_002420085.1 Lysobacterales bacterium UBA5700
CAGATCGCCGCGCGGATCGCGCAGTACGATTACAGGCAGAACGCGCAGGTGCCGGTCGACTTTGCCGAGGAGATGCTGCCGGCCGAAGCCGCGGCGGAAGAGATCGTCAGTCCGCGGCAGGTCGATATCCCGGCGGGGCGTTTTGCGCCGCCGGGGCGGAAGGGAAAGCGGCTGCGCGCCTTTCCGCACGTGTTTCAGATCGATGAGGCGGATGGCGGCGCGGCCTGTCTGGCCATGATCTGCCGGCATTTCGAGAATGAGGCGGGGCTCTCGCGCATCCGGCAGGTGGTGCATACGGGGGCGGGCGGGCCGAGTCTGCGGAGTCTGTGCCGCGGCGCCTCGGACCTGGGGCTGGCGGCGCGCACCGTGCAGGCGCTGCCCGAGCATCTGTCCGACATGCCGACGCCGGCGATCGTGCACA
>DIHI01000114.1:43005-43214 GCA_002420085.1 Lysobacterales bacterium UBA5700
CGTGCACACGAGCGGAAACCGGTGGATGGTCCTCTATGACGTCGATCGCGGCGGCGTCCGCGTGGCCGATCCCGCGCAGGGATTGCGGCGGATCGCGCGCGCCGAATTCGCGGCGATGTGGACCGGCTACGCCATCCTCTTCGATTACATCAAGGAGGCGCCGAAGCCGCCCGCCCGGGAGGAGGCGGAGGCGCCGCGCCGGCGCAGGA
>DIHI01000114.1:43262-44882 GCA_002420085.1 Lysobacterales bacterium UBA5700
AACTATCACCATTTGACGGGGGAAGAGGCCCTAAAAAGCTTCAGATCTTGTGCGCCGGACTGTCCGTGGGCGTGGGCGTGGGCGCGGCCGTGCAGCGCCGCGCCGGCGCAGGACCGGCATCCGCTGGCTGTGGCCGTTCTTCCGGCCGTTCACGGGGATGATGGTCAAGGCGGTCGCGCTGGCGTTCATGAGCAGCGCGATGGAGATGCTGCGCCCCGTCTTCACGCAGGTCATCATCGATCGCGTGCTGGTCGGCAATGACCGGGAGCTGCTCCGGATCGTCATCTTCGCGCTTGCGGGCGTGCTCTGCTTCAATATCGCCGCGCTCGTCGTGCAGCGGTATCTGCTGAGCTTCATCGCCGTGCGCTTCGACGGGGCGATCCTCGATTTTGTGACGCGCAAGCTGCTCGCGCTGCCGATGACCTATTTCAACACGCGCCGCGCGGGCGACATCCAGACGCGGCTGCTCGGCATGGCGCAGGTTCGCGAGTTTCTGACGCAATACGGCGTGACCGGCATTACGGCGAGCACGCAGCTCCTCGCGGCGCTCGCGCTGATGTTCGCCTACAACACGACGCTGGCGCTGGTCTTCGTCTCGCTGGCGCCGTTTTATGCCCTGCTGGTCGCGATCTCGCGCCGGCGGCTGAAGCCCATCTTCAATGATCTGAAGGAGGCGCAGGGCCGGTATCAGTCGCATCAGATCGAGGCCATCAAGGGCATGGAGACGATCAAGTCGCTGAGCGCCGAGGCGCAGCTGCGGGAGCTGATGCTGAATCAGTTTCATGGCCTCTCGCGGCAGCAGTTCAAGGCGACGCTGACGAGCATGTATTATGACGGCGCGGTCAGCGCGGCGGCGTTCGTGTCGATCATTCTTTTTCTGAGCGTCGGCGCGTACCAGGTGCTCGACGGGAAGATGACGATCGGCGCGCTGGCGGCCTTCAATTTTCTGGTGGCGCTGGCGAACGGGCCGATCAAGGACCTGCTGAAGATGTGGGACGCCTGGCAGGTGGTCTCGGTGCAGCTCAACCGGCTGGACGACATCTTTGCGCAGGAGCCCGAGCAGGGGAGCGATCATTCGCGCCTGCTGCCGGTGCGGCGGCTGGAGGGGGCGGTCAGTCTGCGGGGCGTGGGATTTCAATACGGCGGGGCGGAATCGCCCAGAATCCTCGATGGCGTGACCTTCGATGTGCCGGCGGGGAAGGTCGTCGCCGTCGTCGGCCGCAGCGGCTCCGGCAAGACGACCCTGATCAAATGCCTCGCCGGCCTGCTCGAACCGACCGAGGGCGCGATCCTGTATGATGGGCTCGACATGAAGACGCTCAGCTATCGCGATCTGCGCCGGCAGATCGGATTCGTGCTGCAGGAGAGCTATCTGTTCAACGATACGATTGCGCGCAACATTGGATTTGGCGACGATGAGCCGGATATGGAGCGGGTGCTGTGGGCGGCGCGCGCGGCCAATGTGCATTCGTTCGCGGAGCGGCTGCCGGCGGGATACGAGACGCGCGTCGGCGAATCGGGCATCGCGCTTTCGGGCGGACAGAAACAGCGCATCGCGATCGCCCGCGCGCTCTATCGACAGCCGCCGATTCTGATTCTCGACGAAGCGACCAGCGCGCT
>DIHI01000114.1:44914-45286 GCA_002420085.1 Lysobacterales bacterium UBA5700
ACCAGCGCGCTCGACACCGAGTCGGAGAAGATCATCAAGGAAAACATGGAGCAGCTGATGCGCGGCCGCACCTCGTTCGTCATCGCGCATCGTCTGAGCACGATCCGCAACGCGGACGCCATCCTCGTTCTCGAAAAAGGGCAGCTGGCCGAGCATGGCTCGCACGACGAACTGATGAAGCAGCAGGGGCTGTACTATTATCTGAACAGTCAGCAGCTGGGATTCGAATAACTGCAGCGAGAGGGCCGCATGGGCACGCGACGGGCGAAGGAGCCGCTACCCGCAACACCGTTCTTATCAGGCGAGCCGCCGCACTGGGCGGCGCGCGGCGTGTCATGGCTGCTGATGGCGATCTTTGCGACGCTGGCGATC
>DIHI01000114.1:45418-45845 GCA_002420085.1 Lysobacterales bacterium UBA5700
TGGCGCCGCGGCAGGGCGCAGACCCGGTGCGGGCCATGCGCGGCGGCGTGGTCGAACGCGTCGAGATCGCGGCCGGGCAGCCGGTCGCGAAGGGCGACCGGCTCTTCGTCATTCGCTCGGAGCAGACCGGGGATCAGGCCGCCGATCTGCAGTCGCTCGGCGCGCAGATTCGCAGCGCCAACGAAAGCCTCGTCCTCGCCCGCGAACTCGATCGAAGCCGCGAGCTCTCGGCGGCCGAAGAACGGCGCAAGCTGGAGGGGCGCATCGAGCATCTCCAGCGCATGATCGAATTGAAGACGGGCGAGCTGGCCATGGCCCGCGAAGTGGCCGAAAATTACGGACAGCTCCGTCGCGAGGGGCTGGCGAGCGCGACCGTGCTCAAGGATCGGCAGGCCGAGGTCTCCCGCCTCACCGGCCAGATCGAACA
>DIHI01000114.1:45885-50800 GCA_002420085.1 Lysobacterales bacterium UBA5700
ACAGTTCCGCAGCGAGGAACGCGACACCCGCGCCGCGATCGAGAAGCTCGGGTATGAAGAGGCGGCGCGCCGGAACGAGCATCTCGAACGGGAACGGAAGCTGCGCGAAGAGATCGAGACGGCCAACATCCGGATCGCGGCGCGCAGCCAGTGGGTCACGCGAAATCAGGGGCCCGAGTTCGTCGTGACGGCTCCCTGCGCCGGAACCGTGCTCCGCCTCCAGGTCCGCGCGAGCGGCGCCATCGTGGGCGACGGGGAATCGCTCTGCGAATTGTCGTGCGCCGGCGAACGGCTGCAGGCCGAACTCCAGATCCCCCAGGCGGGCGCCGGACGCGTCCGGCCGGGACAGGGCGTGAAACTTCTTTATGACTCGTTCCCATATCAGCAATTTGGAGTAAAATTCGGGATCTTGCGCTGGATCAGTCCGACGACCGCGACGGCCGACTTTCGCGGCATCGTCGATATCGAGGAGGCGAGCATCCGGGTGCTGGGACATCCGGCGCCGCTTCGGGCCGGCATGGGCGGACGCGCCGAGATCGTGATTCAGCGGCGTTCGCTCATCAGCTTCGCATTCGATCCCATCCGGCAGCTCCGGGAGAATATGGCCTCGCCCCCGGAACGAAACATCGAGCCGGGGGCCGACACGAAGAAGTAGAACGGTTTTCCATTCCAGGCGAACTGAACATCGAAATGAAAGAGAAAAGCGGAATCCACGGAAAGAACGGAATAGACGGAGCCAGCGATTGGCTGGCTCCGGCTATTCCGTTCTTTCCGCGGATTCCGTCTTTCTTCTTTTGTCCTCTGCGACCAGGACGCAGGCACGCGTAAATTTCGATACGTATGTCCATCGCTCCGCACACACGCCTCGAACAGTATGAAATCATCGCCCCGATCGGCGCGGGCGAGCTGGGCGAGGTCTATCAGGCCCGCGATACGCGGCTCGACCGCAACGTCGCGTTCAAGCTCCTGCCGGTGGACTACACCCGGGACGCCGATCGCGTGCGCCGGTTCGTGCAGGAGGCCAAGGCCGCGTCCGCGCTCACGCATCCGAACATCATCACGGTCTATGACATGGGCGAGAGCGCGCTGGGGCGCTATATCGCGATGGAGCTGGTCTCGGGCAGATCGTTGCGCGAGGTGATTGCGGAGGACAATTCGCACGAGACGCTGCTTGCGCTCGGCAGTCAGATGGCCAATGCGCTCGTCGCGGCGCATGCGTCGGGGATCACGCATCGGGGCCTCAAGCCCGACAAGATCATGGTCCGCGACGACGGCTATGTGAAGATTCTCGATTTCGGGCTGGCGCGGCTGGTGGCGACCGGGGCGGGCGAAGACGAGGACACGCTCGCGCGCGAGATCAAGGCGGGCAAGCTGCTCGACACGGTTCGATATATGTCGCCCGAGCAGGCGCGCGGGCGGAGCGTCAACCATTCGTCCGATATCTTTTCGCTTGGCGTGATCTTTTACGAGCAGGTGGCCGGGCTGCATCCGTTTACGGCGGCGTCGCCGGGCGAGATGCTGCGCGCGATCATTCACGACGAGCCGCTGCCGCCTTCGCAGATGAATCCGCGGCTGCCCGCCGAGCTGGAGGTGCTGATTCTGCGCATGCTGCAGAAGGAGGCGCGCCTGCGTCCGACGGCGGCGGAGGTCGAATCGGCGCTGCTGGAGATCCGGCGGCGCGGCGAAGCCGGACCGGTGCGGAACACGACCGACCTGCGGCAGGCCCTGTCGGCCTTGCCGGAAGCCGATGAAGGAGACGGCCTCGATCTCGCGCACGTGCTCTTCTGCGATATCGTGGGCTATTCGCTCATGCCGATCGACCGGCAGACGGAGATGATGCGCACGCTGCAGGAGCTGGTCCGCCAGACGGACTCCTATCGCCGCGCCGAGGCCGCGCGCAAGCTCGTGCGCCTGCCCGCGGGAGACGGCATGGCCCTCGCGTTTCTGCAGGACCCGTCGGCGCCGGTGCGGTGCGCCTTCGAGATCGCGCGCGCGCTCAAGGCCCATCCCGAGATTCGACTGCGCATGGGCGCGCACAGCGGGCCGGTCTTCCGTTCCACCGACATCAACATCAATCGGAACGTCGTCGGCGAGGGCATCAATATGGCCCAGCGCGTGATGGATTGCGGCGACGCGGGGCACATTCTGGTCTCGCGCCAGGTGGCCGACATCCTCCGGCTCATCTCCCGCTGGCAGCCCTATCTGCACGACATCGGCGTGCACGAAGTCAAGCACGGCGTCCGGCTGCATCTGTTCAATCTGCACGACGACGAACTGGGCAACCCTGCGCTTCCCTCGAAGGTGCAGGCGGCGCGCAAGGCCGAATCGCTGTCGCTGGAGGCGAAGCGCGAGACGAGCGGCGCAAAGAACAGTCCGGCGCCGGCGACCACGTCCGCCTCGTCGAAGCCGACGCCGGCGCGGCAGCCCTCGGTCGCGACGACCCCGCCGCCTCTGCCCGCGCCGCCGAAGCTGGAGCCGCCGTCCGCCCCGCCGCCGCAACCGGCGCGGTCGCGTCTGTGGCTGCTGGCGATCCCCGCGGTGCTGGCGCTCGGCGCAATCGCCTTTTTCCTCTGGAACGCGACGCGAACGAAGACGCCGCCCGCCGCCGTCGAACGCGAGCTCTCGTTCGCGCTCCTCGTGCAGCGAATGCGCGACGGACAGCCGTTTCGCGAGCCCTTCGAATCGACCGGCCGCGAGTTCTTCGAACCCGGCTGGAAGTTTCGCTTCGAATTCACCAGCCCGCAGGCGGGCTATGTCTATCTCCTGAACGAGGGGCCCGCGGCGAAGGGCGCGATTCGCTATCAACTGCTCTACCCGCTGCCGGGCAGCGCCGGCGCGCCGCCGCGGCTGGAGGCGAACCAGACGGCCGAGACCGGCTGGTATGTGATCGGCGAGGCCCGCGGCACCGAGCGCATCTTTCTGATCTGGGCCGCCGCGCCCGTCCCCGAGCTGGAGGCCGTCCGCCAGTCCGTCAATCCCGCTGACCGGGAAGGCATCGAAACCCCCGCGATCCTCAACGGCGTTCGCCAGCTCCTGCGCCGCCAGGCCGAGACGAAGCCCGAGGCGATGGAGGAGGGCCGCGCGCACAAACATACGCTCCTGCGCGGCCGCGGCGATCTGCTCATTCACATGCTCGAACTGGATCACCCATGACACGATTCGACCCGCGTCGTTCTGCCGGGATTCGAACCGTCAACGAGGAGAGGTTCCCAATGCGACTGCCTTCCTTCGATGAACTGCCGGTCAAACCGGGGGCGCCCCCGCATTCCGCCTGGGGGCTGTTCGGCGACGACGATCAGATCGGGACGCTGAACCTGCTGACGCCGGAGCGCGTCGCGGCGGCGGCGCAGCTCGCGCCGGGTCCTCGGATCGAGTGTTTCGCACGTTTGTGCGAAGCGTGCTCGAAGCCGCCGTTCCAGGTCGTCATCGGGATGATCGCTCATCGCCAGTCCTCCAGTCGTTCGCGCAGTACCGTCATCGCCCGCGACAAATGCGTCTTGACCGAACCTTCGCCGCAGCCCATGGCAGCGGCGGTGTCGGCGACGTCCAGCCCTTCCAGCACGCGCAGCAGGAAGGCTTCACGCTGCCGCGCCGGCAGATCGTGCAGGGCGCGGCTCAAACGCGCCAGCGCGCGCTCGTCGTCGAGCGTCTGCGCCGGATCGCGGCCGGGGTCGGGCAGGGCATCCAGTCCGTCGTCGTCCGGGTCNNCTGCCGCCCCCGCCGCTCTTCAACCGCGCGGCGCTGCAGCATACGATCCATCGCCGCAGGCGCAACGTCTTCGACGACCTTTACGACAACTTCAATACGCAGTCTTCGTCGCAGTGGGACGGGCTGCGCCATTTCGGGCATCGGCTGCATGGCTTTTACAACGGCGTGGCCGAGGAGCGGATCACGGGCGAGGCGGGATCGCCGAACGGGATCGAGCACTGGGCGCGGCGCGGCATCGCCGGGCGCGGGGTGCTGATCGATTTCCCGCGTTTTGCGGCGGCGCATGGAATGACGTTTCGTCCCGGCGAGCGGAGCGTGATCACGGCCGCGCAGTTGCGGGACGCGGCCGCCTGGCAGGGCCTGCAGTTTCAGACGGGCGATATTCTGCTGCTGCGGACGGGCTGGATCGAGTGGTACGGTTCGCTCGACGAGGCGCAGCGGGCGGCGATCGCGCAGCCCGGGGCGCTGCAGGTCTGCGGCCTCGAACAGAGCGAGGATTCGCTTCGCTTTCTCTGGGACAATCACTTCGCCGCGATCGCGAGCGACAATACGGCCTTCGAAGCCTATCCGCCGGCCGATCCCGAAGAAGGGCTGATGCACGGGACGATCATCGGTCTCTGGGGCATGCCCATCGGCGAGATGTTTCAGCTCGACGCCCTGGCCGCGGCCTGCGCTTCGGATCGGCGCTACGAGTTTCTCTTCACCTCCGCCCCGCTCAACAAGCGCGGCGGCGTCGCTTCGCCGCCCAACGCACTGGCCATCCGATAAGCGAGCGCGCGCAGGGCGCGTCTCATCGCGTTCCGCGCCGCCCTGGCAGAGACGGTTCAGGGGCGATCGAGAAACCGGCTCATCTCTTCCGCGACGCGCTGCGAGAGGGCATCCTGCACGGCGAGCGGGTCGTCGGCCCAGGGTTCGTCGAATTGCTGCGCCCAGAGAGTGCGGCCGGTGGCGGTCTCGATGAGGCGGGCGGTGAGGCGGATCTTGTCGTCGGTTCGCTGGAGGCTGCCGGCGAGAACGGCCTGCGCGCCCAGCTCGCGCCCGGCGGTCTGCGCATCCGTCTCGATCGCGCCGTATCGGCGCACGGCGCTGAGCGGAGAGAGGGTCGCGCGCGCGCTCAACCGGGTGATCAGCGCTTCGGCGAGGCCGAGTTCGAGGGCTTCGTCGCGCTGGGCTGCGACGAGCGGCGCGAAGGGGAGCACGGCGATCG
>DIHI01000114.1:50881-51044 GCA_002420085.1 Lysobacterales bacterium UBA5700
CGAAGGGGAGCACGGCGATCGAGGCGATCCGGGGCGTCGGGGCGGCGCGTCGCCACCAGAGGCCGAGGAGAAGACCGATCGAGAGCGCCGCAAACGCGAACAGAAGCAGGAGGGCATATCTTCGCGCGGGCGCCGCGCCGGTCGGAAGGCGGCCATTGGCGGT
>DIHI01000114.1:51212-51513 GCA_002420085.1 Lysobacterales bacterium UBA5700
GCGCGGCCGGGCCGGGGCCCGCCAGCCGCCGCTGCAGCCGGCGCAGATCGCGACGCAACTCGTCCGCCGTCGGATATCGCTCCGCCGGACTTCGCGCCAGCAGCCGATTGACCACCTTCTGCAGTTCGACGGGCAGCTCCCGC
Organism: Lysobacterales bacterium UBA5700; assembly: GCA_002420085.1. Taxonomy (GTDB): domain Bacteria; phylum Pseudomonadota; class Gammaproteobacteria; order Xanthomonadales; family Xanthomonadaceae; genus UBA11164. The sequence continues at coordinate 51,356 of DIHI01000114.1, forward strand.
GCCAGCTCCGGCGGCGCGGCCGGCGTCAGCAGCGAACCGATCGCCTGAGCCAGCGTCTCTTCGCCGAAGGGACGGTTCGAGGTCAGCATCTCATAGAGCACGACTCCCAGGCTGTAGAGATCCGTCCGGCCGTCGATCTCGCCGCCGCGCGCCTGCTC
>DIHI01000051.1:0-577 GCA_002420085.1 Lysobacterales bacterium UBA5700
GGTGTTCAACAAGATCGACCGGATCGGGGACGCCCGCCCGCGTCGCGATCACGGCGATGACGCCCGCAGCGAAGCCGTCTGGCTGTCGGCGCTGACCGGTGCTGGCCTTGATCTGTTGCGTCAGGCCCTGTCCGATCGCTTCCGATCGACCCGAGTGCAGGGCGAACTGGCGCTCGGTCACGGTGATGCCCGGCTGCGTGCCCGTCTGCATGCACTCGGTGCAGTCAGCGATGAAGTCCTGTCCGATGATGGCTGGCGCCTGCATATCGACCTGTCCGATGCCGCCGCCCGTAAACTGGCTGCCGGATCGGATGGCGAACCCCTGCGTCGGCTGCTGCCATCGCTCGAACATCCCGTGTTTCCCGACTCGCCATGATGGTGATCGGGTGTGTACTCATCCACTCGCTCGCCGTCGGCTGCCGCCGTCGGCGGCCCGGATTGCCCGGCAAATTCGCCCAGTTGGCGGCGATGGGCGCGGACCGACCGGAAATGTGGGCTAAAATCGTGAACCCCGTACCGACATGCCTGCTGGCAGGTGCCGTCTCGCCCGTTCCGCTCGATGCCATCGAGTGGCGGG
>DIHI01000051.1:655-2933 GCA_002420085.1 Lysobacterales bacterium UBA5700
GGACCGCACGGCGGCGAGCTGATCGGTCCAACCGTTGGAGAAGCGAATGGCTTGGAACGAGCCCGGCAAGGGCGGCAAAGAACCGTGGAAATCGGGCAACGATGCGAACGCCGACATCGAAGCGTTCATCCGCAAGTTTCGTGAGTTCTTCGGCGGCACATCCGGTGGTAATCGGCGCGGCAGTGGCGTCGGTCAGGGTGGCCCGGGACTGTTGATCGTCGTGCTCGGCCTGCTGAGCATCTGGATCATGTTCGACTCCTGGCAGTTGATCGATGAACGTCAGCGCGGCGTGGTCCTGCGTTTCGGCGAGTTCCACCGGCTGATGACGCCCGGTCCGAACTTCAAGTGGCCGCGTCCGATCGAACGGGTCTACCGGGTCAACATCACCGATGTCCGCAGCGTTTCCGATCAGGTCCGGATGCTGACCCGCGACGAGAACATCGTGCAGATCTCGCTCAACGTGCAGTATCTGGTCAGCGATCCGGAAGCCTACCTGTTCGGCGCCCGCAATCCCGACGAGACCCTCAAGCAGGCCGCCGAGAGTGCGGTTCGCGATGTGATCGGCAGTTCGACCATGGACATGGTGCTGACCGGCGAGCGCGCCGCACTGGCCGCCGATGCCCGGACTCGCTTGCAGGTCACCCTCGACAACTATCGCACCGGTTTGCAGGTGACCGTGTTCAATCTTCAGGACGCCCGGCCACCGAACGAGGTTCGCGAGGCATTCGACGACGCCATCTCCGCCCGCGAGGACAAGGAGCGCATCGAGAGCGAAGCACTCGCCTACGCCAGCAAGGTCGTACCCGAAGCGCGAGGCCAGGCCGCTCGCATCCGCGCCCAGGCGGAAGGCTATCGTGATGCCCAGGTCGCACGGGCCGCAGGTGACGCCGAACGGTTCAACCTGCTTTACGAGGAATTCCGCAAGGCCCCCGAGGTGACCCGCAAACGGCTCTATCTTGAGACCGTCGAGCAGGTGCTGGCCGAGAACCGCAAGGTCTATGCCGGCGATGGCAACAATGTCCTGTACCTGCCGCTCGATGGCCAGACCGCCAGCGGTTTCCCGCCGGCCGCCGATTCCCCGGTCGGCCGCCTGCCGGGCACCACCTCGGTGCTGCCGAGCAATCAACCCGAGTCCTCCAGGGACGGCCGTCCGGCGCGTCCCGGTCGTGATGGGAGCAACCGATGAAATCCCTGTCTCTCGCCATCAGCGCCATCCTGTTCCTGATCGCCCTCGGCACGTTCTACACCGTCGAGGAGAGCCAGGTCGCGATCCGCTTCCAGTTCGGTCGGGTGATCGAAACCGACATCCAGCCCGGATTGCACTTCAAGGTGCCGCTGATCCAGGAAGTGCGCAAGTTCGACCGGCGCGTGCTCAATCTCGACTCCAAGCCGGAGCGCTACCTGACCAGTGAAAAGAAAGACGTCAACGTCGATTTCTTCGCCAAGTGGCGGATCAAGGACGTGCGCGCCTACTACCAGGCAACCGGCGGTAACGAGATCAGCGCCCTGCAACGGCTCAACCCGATCGTCCAGGAAGCGATCCGCAACGAGATCAACCAGCGCACCCTGGCTGACGTGGTCGGCGGCGAGCGGACCAATCTCGCCGAGCGCTTCGTGGAAGTGGCCAATGTCGCCACCCGCAGCCTGGGCATCGAGATCGTCGATGTCCGGATCAAGCGCATCGACCTGCCGGAAGACGGTCAGGTGATCGCATCGGTATTCGAGCGCATGCGCGCCGAGCGGCTGCGGGTCGCCAACGAACTGCGCGCCGAAGGCCAGGAGATCTCTGAGACCATCCGCTCCAATGCCGACCGACAGCGGGTCGTCCTGGTTGCCGAAGCCGAGCGCGACGCCCAGCGATTGCGCGGTGAGGGCGACGCCCAATCGACCGCGATCTTCGCCTCGGCTTACGGCAAGGATCCGGAGTTCTACGGCTTCCAGCGCAGCCTGGATGCCTATCGCAACGCCTTCTCCGATGGCCAGGGCGTGCTGATTCTCGACAAGGAGTCCGAATTCCTGCGGTATTTCGAGAATGCCGAACGCAGGCGTTGATGGCGGCGCGGCATGAGTGACCTGTGGGCGGCGCTGTGTCTGGTGGCGGTCCTGGAAGGCGTGTTCCTGTTGGCTGCTCCGGGCGCCTGGAAGCGGGCCGCCACGACCCTGATCGCCACCGAGGAAGGCCGATTGCGCCGCTACGGTGCGGTCATGATCGTGCTCGGCCTGCTGGCCTTGCAGTGGGTACGGTGAGTGACCGCGCATTGGCAACGAATCCGATTCC
>DIHI01000063.1:0-33523 GCA_002420085.1 Lysobacterales bacterium UBA5700
ACCATCGGCACATCGGCGATGCCCAGTTCGCCGGCATCGCGATCGCCGTTGTCGTTGGCGTCGATGTAGACCGAACCGGCGATGCTGCCGACCAACTCACCGAAGTCGTTGTCGGTCGAGCCACCCGCCGGCAGATTGACGATCGAGATGACACTGCTGCCCGGCACACCGCCGGCATTGCCCTCGCCGTAACCGACGGGTTGCGTTTCGCAGATCAGGTAATCACGGAATGCAGTGACCCCATCGAAGCGGTAGCCACCCGCTGCATCGGTGACGGTGCTGGCCAGTTCGGTGCCGGTCGCGCAATCGGCACCGAACACCAGACGCACGGTCACCCCCGGAATCCGGACCGTGTCGCTCGGGTCGAGCGCGTTGTTGCGGTCGGCATCGACGTAAACCTGGCCCGAGATCGCAGCGGTCTGGATTTCGCCGAAGTTGAACACCGTGCCGTCCACACCGGAACCGAGGTCGATGTCGGCGATCCGGTCGGTGTCGGCCGCCGGGGTGTCGGCCTGGGCGGTGCAGCCAGTGGCGCAGGCGGCACCGCCAATCAGGCCGGGATTGATCGGGCCATTGATCAGCCCGGTCGGATTGGTCGGCAGGGCCTGCTCCAGGGTGTAGACGGTCAATGGTTCGAGCGCGGTGAACTGATAGGCGCCGCTGGCATCGGTGTTGGTGGTCGCCACCTCGACCCCATTGCCAGCATCGAGCAGGCGCACCGGGGTGCCGGCCACCGGCAGATCGGTGCCGGCCTCGCGGGTGCCATTGCCGTTGACGTCGATGTAGACGAAGCCCGACAGCGTTGGCTGACGCAGTTCCGGGAAGTTGTAATTGCTGCCGGTCTGGGCGGTCGCGACCGGGATGGCGGTGTACTGCGAGTCGCCATTGCCATTGATGCTGGCGGCATAGCTGCCGCCCAGGGTCGGCGAACCGGCACCAGCGGCCGGCGGATCGATCGGGCCATTGCGGAAGCCGGCCGGCTGGGTCTGAGTCAGGGTGTAACCACTGGCATCAGAAGGTGCCAGGTTATTGAAGGTATAGACGCCCGAGGCATTGCTGTTGGCGGTGCGGTTGACGGCATTGCCGAAGGCGTCGGTGCCGGTCAGGCGGATCTGCACGCCATTGATGCGCGGCTCACTGGCGGCCGCCTGCGGCGTACCGCCATTGGCGCCGGCCCGATCGCGATCCTGGAAAACGATGCCGGTCAGTGAGGAACGGGTGATGGCCAGGTTGGCCGTGGTCGTGTTGTTGCCCGGATTGGGATCGACCTGTTCGGTGCTGACCGTGGCAGTGTTGGTGACCGTGCCGCCGGCCGGGAAGGTGGTCCAGCGGACCGGCACGATGATCCGCACGCGCCCCCCTGGGGTGACATCGCCGACCGCACAGGTCAGAACCGAGCCGGCCTGGCTGCATGCGCCACTGCCGTCCGGTGTGGCATCGACCAGGGCCGGACCAGACTTCTGCCAGGTCGCCGCACCCGTCAGGGCGATCCCGGTCGGCAGGGTATCGACGATGACCGTGCCGGTGCCGGACAGTTGCGAGGCCGCCGCACGATCCAGCGACAGACTGGCGCCGGGACCGTTGTTGACCGCATCGATGACCCAGAAATGCGGCTCGAACAGGCTGACGCTGGCCACGCTGGACGGTGCGGCACTGGCCGGATCGGGATCCGGTGTGGCCGTGCTGGCCAGCTTGCTGACCGCCAGGTCGGCCCGTGAACGGATCGAGGTGCTCTCGTCGTCAACATCGTTGGCGGGGTTGCTGTCGACTTCGTTGGCGGTGGCGGTCGCGACGTCGGTGAGGGTGTCGCCGCCGGCCGCCGGCTGCGATTCGTACTGGAAGCGCAGGAACAGTTCGGTGGTACTACCAGCAGCCACGATGCCATCGACATTCGGGCTGAAACCGACACCGGGCATCAGGCAGTCGAGCGTCAGGGTGGCCGGGCCGACCACCGGATTGCTGCCGGTCGAGATCGAACAGGCCGACACTGCAAACGGACCGGTCGAAACCGTGCTGTCGCCGATGAAGCGCAGGCTGCGCCCGGCCGGTGGCGAGATCACGTCCTGGACTCGGACATTGGTCGCGACCGACGGCCCCTGGTTGGTCACCCGGACTCGATACGTGATGGCGTTCTGATTGAAATCGAAGGGGTCGAAGCCGATCGGATCGACCAGATCGGTCTTGTTGGCGATCAGATCGACCTGTCCGGCCTCGAAATCGAGCAGCGCGCTCTTCTCGTCGTCGGCAGCACTCGGATCACTGTTGAAATCGAAGCTGCCCAGGGCATCGTTGCCGCTGTTGCCGCTGGCCAGCGAGAAGGTCGCGGTATTGGCGAAACTGCGCAGCCCCGGACCACTGGCAAAGTTCGGCCGGATCGTCACCAGCATCGCCTCGACCTGCTGGTTGGCCAGGTTCAGGCTGGGACAGACGATGCTGATCGTGCCGGGCGACGGGTTGCCGGCATTGCTGTAGGACATGCCACCGGCAGTCGAGGTCGCAGTGATGCCCGGCCCCGGAGTCACGGTGCAGGCGACACTGCCCGGCGTCCGGGTGGCCGAAACCAGCACGAAACCGTTGTCATTGGCCGGCAGGGTGAAGACATCGCTGAAGGTCACCCCCGGCACCGCCGACGGACCATCGTTGCGATAGTCGATCCGGTATTGCGTATCGACCCCGGCCCGGCCAGGGTTGCCCGAGATGATCGACTTCGAGGTGGTCTGGACATTGGCGACCCGGTCGATCTGCACCCAGTCCTGAGCGCTGTTGTTGCCGGCATTGGATTCACCGACCGCATCCGGCGACAGGCCATCGATGCGCACCTGGGCGGTGTTGCAGAATGCTTGCGGCACCGACGAGCCATTGCACACGGTCGAACCGATCGCACTGCTGTCATTGAGCGGACGCTGGACGGTGATGACGATCGTGCGGCTATCGCCCGGTGCAAGCTGGAACCCGGCCACCGAGCGGCAGGTGACCGTCGCTGCGCTGGTGCAGGTGAAGCCGGCCGGCACCGACACGCTCGGCACCGGGGTGCGGCCATTGATGAAGCCGGGGATCGGATCGTCCATGACGATGCCACCGGTGGCATTGCTGCCGGTGTTGGTGATCTCCAGGGTGTAGGTGACGCTGCCCTCGGCGGCGGTGATGACCTTGTCGGCACCGACTGGCGTGCTGGTCTGCTTGCTGATGGTCAGGTCGGCGCTTTCGTTGGTCGAGCGGGCGGTCGCCCCGGAACAGTCATTGCCCGGCTCCGCGTCCTGATTGGTGCCATCGGCGGTATCGGGCTCACCGCTGCCGCCGGTGCCGCCGGTGCAGGCGGTATTGGTCAGGGTGCCGGCGGCGATGGCGCGAGTGACGATGGTCAGGGCATTGCCGCCGGACAGGGTCTGGCCGACATTGACCGGATACGGGCCATTGAAGGTGCAAAGCACCGATTGGCCCGGCGGCGTGCCGGACACCGCACATGTCCACGGACCGGACGAGGACACGAACTCTTCGCCGGCCGCCAGGGTGTCGGCGACCTGGACATTGGCGCTGGCCGCCAGCGGACCGTTGTTGCGGACCACGATGGTCGAAGTCATCCGGCTGGCGGTATCTGGACCGATGCCGTCCCAGACCGGCACGATCTGCGGGGTCTTGGCCTTGCTTTGCAGCGACAGATCGGCACCGAGCGGCAGCACCGTGAAGGTGACCGTGCCGGTGTTGTTGCCGGCGACCGGATCGGCCACCGACGAGGTCAGCGTGGCGCTGTTGGTCGCACTCTGCCCGCCCGCCGGCACAGTGGCTGGCGCCAGGGCGGTGAACTGGATGTCCTCGGTTGCACCAACCGGGAAGCTGGTCCGGGTACAGGTCAGACTGGTCGCACCGACCGTGACCGGGCAGGTCCAGGCCGGGCTGGATATCACGCCGACCAGGGTGAAGCCGGGCGGCAGGGTATCGACCAGAACCGCATCGGCGGCCGGGCTGGGACCGAGGTTGCGCGGACGCAAGGTGAAGGTGACCACTTCGGCGGCCACCGCCGGGGCCGGGGTCACGGTCTTGCTGACCGTGAGATCGGCGCCAGGATTGACCACGGTATCGGCGGTCGCGGTGTTGTTGCCTGGGATCGGATCGGGCGTTGCGCCGGGTCCGGTGGTATCGACGGTGGCGGCATTGGTGATCGTGCCGGAGCCGGCATTGACCCGGGCACGGAAGGTGAACTGGGCACTAGCGCCATTGGCCAGGGTGCTGGCACGGGTGGCGGTCAGGGTGCCGCCGGAGGCCGAGAACGTCCAGCCGGCGCCACTGGCACTGCCGGCCACGAAGCTGGTGGCGGTCGGCAGGGTGTCGATCACCCGCACCCCGGCGGAATCGCTGGGGCCGAGATTCTCGACCGTGACCGTGTAGGTCACCTCGGCGCCACCGACCACCGGGTCAGGCGTTCCGGACTTGCTGATCGTCAGATTGCCGCCACTGGTGACCGTGGTGTTCTGATTGGCCTGATTGTTGGCCGGGTCGGTGTCTCCCGCGAAGAAACCATCGCCCGCCGGCAACGGCAGGGCGGCAGCCGGTGGGACACCGGTGCCGACCGCACCGCGCAGGGTTACCGTACCGGGGACGGTGGTGGCGAAACGCAACTCGAAATCGACCGGCGAACCCCCGGCCGGCGGCAATGTGCCGACCAGATCGCCGTGCAGGCACTCGATGCGGGCACCAACGGCAGTGCAGAACGGCGGAAGACTGACCGGGGTGGTGCCGGCCGGCACATCGTAGATGCTGCGCACGTCGAGCGCGGTGTCGGCATCGGCGTTGAGCAGTTGCACCTCGTAGATGATCGTGCCGCCGGCCGGCAGCGGATCGGTAAGGTCATCGCGCAGGAAGCTGTATTGCAGATCGACCGCAAGACTCGGCGAAGCCAGTGCCAGCAGCAGGGCTGCCAGTGCGAAACGCGCGCGTGCAGGCACCCGCCCGGCCGCAGACGGCCGGCCGGCCATGATATCGAACCGCATGTTGTCCCCCTGTGGCCTTTCCGGCCCTATCACGTTCTTTGCAGCGCTCGGAAGCCTAACAAATGAGACGCCCATCCCACAAGTTGAAATTCCAACCCGCCGGCACCCGGCACCGCACGCCGTCACCCACCCGGCCGTGCGTCTCGCACGGTGCGACTGCCCGGACCTATAAAACGGTCCCGACCCGATCGGCGGCGTACACTGGCCTGCCGGGGTCGAAATCGTCTTGCGAGGTCGGACCGTGACGCTGCGCTACCTGTTTGTCGATTTCAATTCCTACTTCGCCTCGGTCGAGCAGCAGGACGACATCGCCCTGCGCGGGCATCCGGTCGGGGTGGTGCCGGTGTTGGCCGAAACCACCTGCTGCATCGCCGCCAGCATCGAAGCCAAGCGCTTCGGCGTGAAGACCGGAACCCTGGTGCGCGATGCCCGCCGACTGTGCCCGGGCATCACCATCGTCCCGGCCCGGCCGCATCGCTATGTCGAATACCACCATCGCTTGATCGCCGCCATCGAGCGCTGCATCCCGATCAGCAAGGTCGGCTCGATCGACGAAGTGGCCTGCCGGCTGATCGGCCGTGAGCGCCAGCGCCAACGCGCTGAGCGGATCGCCACCGAAATCAAGACCGCCGTGTCCGAGACCGGCGACTGGCTGCGCTGCTCGATCGGCATCGCACCCAATGCTTTCCTGGCCAAGACCGCCTCGGACATGCAGAAACCCGATGGCCTGGTGGTGCTGGAACAGGCCGACCTGCCGCAGGCACTGTTCAGTCTGGACCTGAGCGACCTGTGCGGCATTGGGCCGGCCATGCTGGCACGCCTGCACGCGGCGGGCATCGACAGCATCGCGCGACTGTGCAGCGCACCCCGGCATCGGCTGCGCCGCATCTGGGGTGGCATCGAGGGCGAACGCTTCCACGCCCGATTGCACGGTGAGGACATTCCCGACACCCCGACCCAGCGCAGTTCAGTCGGTCATTCGCACGTATTGCCGCCGCATCTGCGCAACCGTGCCGGCGCCGATGCCGTGCTCAAGAAGCTGCTGCTCAAAGCAGCCATGCGCCTGCGCAGCTACGGCATGCTGGCCGGCATGCTGCACGTGAAGGTACGCTGTCTCGGCGCAGCGTCCTGGCAGGCTCGGGTCGAATTCGACCACGGCGACGACAGCCGCGCCCTGCTGCACCGCTTGAATGCCCTGATCGCCGACCGCCCGGACCCTGCCCCGCCACTGTCGGTGTCGGTCGTACTCGGCCGCCTGCTGGCGCGCGAACAGAGCAGCGGCAACCTGTTCGACAGCGCCGACGAAGCACGGGCACGCGCGCTCAACACCACCCTCGACCGCATCAATGGCAAGTACGGATTGAACAAGATCTACTTTGCTGGCGCTCAGGATGCACTCGACAGCGCACCGATGCGCATCCCGTTCAGCCATATTCCCGATCTCGCCAGCGAGGAAGAGGCCGACCGGAACGAGCTTTGGCTGCAACGCATCCGCCAGACCCGCGCCCTGGTCGAAGCCGAGCATCGACGGCGTGACGGCCAAGCCCAACGATCCCGCTCGAACAGCAATCGCAGCACCGGCAGCCGTCCAGCCACCGATCCATCGCAGTCCGAGCGACCGCCAGAATCCCACCGACCGACTGGTCGGCAGTGACCGTCGCCAGCGATCCTCACAGGCACACGTGAAAAAGGCCGCCGGTTGCCCGGCGGCCCTTGTGGTTCACGCTCCAAGGGTCGGGTCGTTCAGACCGCGACCATCAGAACTTGGCCGAAGCGCGCAGGTACCAGACCTGACCCGGCAGGTCGAAGGTCGAGGCATCCAGTCCGTTCAGCGAGCACGAGAAGCACAGCGGCGGATCCTTGTCGAAGGCGTTGTTCAGGCCAGCGGTCAGGTTGACACCCCGCCACAGATCCAGACGATAGCCGACCTGGAAGTCGTGGTAGGTGGTCGAGCCGAGCGTGTTGGTGCCTTCGGCATCGTTGCTGCACAGGCCGAGACCGACGAAATCGGAGCAGTCTTCGGTCAGGCTGTCGATGTGGCGAACGGTCCAGGCAGCCGAGAAGGCATCCAGCGTCCACTCGACGCTGAGCGAGGAGGTCCACTCCGGGATGGCGCTGTCGTTGACTTCCACACCGACGCCGTTGGGCTGACGGATGCCGTTGGCACCAACTGCCGTGTAGCTCTCGACGATGGTGTTCTGCCAACTGACGTTCAAGCGACCCCAACTGAACTCGGGCGAGACCCAGAAGATGTCGGCATCCCAGCCATCGGTGGTGATCTCACCGAGGTTGGTCAGACGGTTGTTGAAGCCGTTGATGTCGCCGGTGACCGCACGGGTGATGCCCTGACAGAAGGTCGGGTCGAGGGTCTGAACGCACAGGTCGAGCTGGGTCTGGGCGTCGATGGCCTGGATGGCGCCGTCGAGCTCATGACGATACCAGGTGAATTCGATGTCCAGACGGTCGGCCCAGGACGAGCCGGTGGCGAAACCGGGGCTCCAGACGAAACCGGCGGTGTAGCTGTCGGAGGTTTCGGCGTCGAGCTGGTTGTTGCCGCCCGTGGTGATCGAGATCTGCGGGTTGGGCTGGGCGAATCCGGCAGGGACGCCCAGGGCCGCGCAGTTGGCCCGAATGCCGGGGTTGGTGGCGTTGCTGCACGGATCGGTGATGGTCGCGTCGAAGCGGCTGTCGGAACCGAACAATTCGCCGATCGACGGTGCCCGGAAGCCCTCGGCGAAGGTGCCGCGAATCAGCAGTTCGTCGTTGACCTGCCAGCGCAGACCGATCTTGTTGGTGAAGTCGTCACCGAAAGTCGAGTAGTCGGAATACCGGCTGGCCAGACTGAGGTCGATCCGTTCGGCCAACGGCAGGTCGGCCAACAGCGGGACGTTCAGTTCCAGATAGGCTTCATCGACATCGAAGCTGCCATCGGTCGGCAGGGCCGGAACACCATTGGACTCGCCGGCCACGATCAGCGCGTCGGGACGGAAGAAGCCGTCCTGGCTGCGGTGCTCGTAACCGACCGCGAACGACAGGGCGCCGGCCGGCAGGTCGAACAGGTCACCGGACAGGTTGGCGGTGAACATCTCCAGATTGTTCTCGCTGACATCGGTCAGGGTCGGCTGGATGAAGTCGAGCATCTGCCGGGTCAGGGTACCCGCGCCGCCGAACAGATTGATCGGCACGCACGGTGCGGTGCAGTTGGCGACCGGGCCCAGGCCCTGGGCGATACGGGCCAGGTTGTAGCTGCCGAACGTGGTCTGCTTGGCCTCGTTCTCGCCACGGACATAGTTGGCATCCCAGAAGTAGGTGCGCTCGCCGAGGTCGAAGCTGCCTTCCAGACCGGTGGCGAAGTAGATGGTCTCGACATCCTGCTCGAAGATGCGCGGGCCGCCTTCGACCGGACGCCGACCGAGCAGGAAGAAGTTCTGGCCAGAAACCAGATCGACACCGAACGGGTTGAACGGATTGGTCCGGGAGATCACGATCTCGTCGGCCAGCGGGTTGCCGGTGCCGGCTGCGGGACCGAGGAAGATCGGCTCGGGGGCGGCCTGGTTGACCGACTCGCGCTCGGTGTAGGAGAACCGGGCATACCAGCGCACCGACGGGGCGAACTCGTAATCGACCTTGGCGAACAGGTTCTCGCGCTGGTTCGGGGTCAGCAGCAGGTTGAACGGCGAGAAGTTGAACCGGTTGGCGCTGGTGAACGGGATGAAGTCGTTCGGGAAGTTGACGCCACCGGGGAAGCTGCTGCCGTTCGGAGTGGTGACATTGCAGGTGCCGCCCGGGCACAACGCCGGGTTGTTGCCCGGATCGGTGAAGATGAAGCGTCCGCTCGGGGTGCCGGAACTGCCGAACGCCACGCCGGTGCCGGGCACCGGGAAGCGCGACTGCTCGCGTGCCGCCGAGCTGATCCGCTTCTGCTCGACGAAGCTGGCCGCGAAGAAGAAGTCGAGCTTGTCGGCCTGACCGCCGATGCTGAAGTCATAGCTCTGAGTCTCGCCGCCGCCCTTGTCGAACTCACCGTACTGGGCGTTGATCTCGGCGCCTTCGACATTGCGCTTGGTGATGATGTTGACCACACCACCGATCGCGTCCGAACCGTACAGGGTGGAGGCACCGTCTTCCAGCACTTCGATGCGATCGACCGCAGCCAGCGGGATGGTGTTGAGATCGACGGCGGTGGACACGCCGGATGCCGAGGACTCGTTGACCCAACGCACGCCATCGACCAGCACCAGCACGCGCTTGGAGCCGAGATGACGCAGATCGACCGTGGTCGAACCGGCGCCGACGCCGCCGCCATCAGGCGGGAAGCCGAAGTTGCCGGATGAATTGAACTTGGTGTTGAGCGACGAACCCGATGCGGTGAGTTGCTGGAGCACGTCACCGATCGAGGTCAGACCGGTGCGCTCGATCTGCTCGCGACTGACCACCTGGACCGGGGACAGACCTTCGATCTCGGCCTTCTTGATGCGCGAACCGGTGACCTCGATGCGATCGAGGGTGGCGGCCGAGTCCTGGTCCTGGGCGATGGCGTAGCTGCCGACGGGCAGTAAACCGGCCAGCAGAGCGACGCGCACGGCGACGCTCAGCGGCGAAAGACGCTTGCTCATGTGAATCCTCCTTGCAAGGGCGCCGGACCGATTCCGGCGTTAACGATAATGTAACGCTTCTGCTGGGGTCGGGTCACGTTCGTGAAGACCCCGCAGCCGGCATTCTCGCATCCCGGCAACGGTTTCGACCCGTCCGAAACGTAACGCCGACCCCAGATCCGATCAGAATCCGCTCGCCAGGAACAGACCGACCACGACCAGGAACCCGGCGAAGACCCGTTTCAAGGCAGTCGCGCCGACCCGATGGGCGATCCGAGTCCCCAGGGGGGCGGTCAGGACCGAGGCCAAGGCGACTCCGACGGCGGCCGGCAGGAAAACATAGCCAAGCGAGCCGGCCGGCATCGCTTCTGGGGTACCGAAACCGGCATAGCCGGCAGCGCTGGCGATCGCGATGAACACGCCACACGCACTGGACGTGCCGACCGCGCGCACTGGTGTGCTGCCCAGCCAGATCAGCAGGGGCACGGTCATGCTGCCGCCACCGATGCCGACCAGGGCCGAGACCGCGCCGATCCCGAGGCCGGCGGCAGACAGCCCGGCACCATTCGGGTCGCCGGCATCGGCGGCCCGCAGCCGGGTGGCACCGAAGGCCAATTGCCCGGCCGCCAGGAAACAATAGACCGCCACCGCCCAACGCAGCACCGTACCCGGCAGGGCGACCGCCAGGGCACTGCCCAGGCCGGCACCGAGCAGCAGTCCCGGCACCAGCCAGCGGACACTGGTCCAGGCGACACTGCCGCGCCGATGATGCGCGCGTGCCGACGACAGACCGGTCACCACGATGCTCGCCAGCGAAGTCGCCAGTGCGGCATGCATGGCCGATTCCGCAGGCACGCCCTGCAACGGCAGCAGGCCGACCAGGGCCGCCACCAGGACCAGACCGCCACCGACCCCGAGCAGGCCGGCGAGAATCCCGGCAAACGCGCCGAGCAACAGGTACAGCGCGAAGGCGGTCATCGGCACCGCCCATCGTCGTGCTGACGACCGCTGCATCGATGTTCGGCCCATTCAAGCAGCATGCACACGTTTGCGTGTCTCATGGGCACACGTACCCATCCTGGACCGAAACCGAACAGCCTGCCCGGGATACGATTCCGACGCCCCGGTTCGATCCGCCACCGCCGCCGGCATACACCGCCAATCGCACCACCATGACCGCCAGCCCCCGCTTCCATTGCCATTTCCGCTGCCATGTCGATCGCCATGTCCGTCTCGTCAGGACCGCGATTATCGCAGCCTGTCCATCGATCGCCGCCGCGCTGGTGATGGTCTGTGGCATGGTCCTGTCCGAGCGCGCACACGCTGCGCTGAGCACGACCGATGATCCGGCCAGTGTGCGCGCCGCCCTCAATGCCGCCACACGCGGCCCACGCAGCGAATTCGAGCGTCTGTCTGCGCTGCTGGCCGAACATCCGCTGCGGGTCTGGATCGACTATGCCGAGTTGCATGGCCGACTCGATCGCGCCGAGGAGTCCAGCGTATCGGCCTTCCTGGATCGCTATCCCGACCAGCCCGCCAGCGAACTGCTGCGCACGGCCTGGTTGCAGCAGCGCCTGGCCCGTTCGGACTGGTCGGGCTTTCTGCGCAACTATCGCGGCAGTGATCGCCTGGACCTGCGCTGCGGCCATGTCCTGGCTCGTCTGCGGACCGGCGCGACGACCGCAGCCACGACCGTTGGATCGGCCGCGAATGGATCGGCGGCACGCGAATCGACGGCGGCCGATTTCGACTGGTCCGCCGAGGTCGAGGCACTCTGGTTGCACGGCCGCTCGATGCCGAACGCCTGTGATGCCCCGTTTGCCGAGCTCGCCGCACGCGGCCGCCTGGACGATGCCCTGCGCTGGCAACGCTTCGATCTGGCGGCTGAGGCCGGACAACCGGGCCTGATGCGCTTCCTGGCCGGCAGCCTGACGGAAACCGCCCGGACCAGGGCGCTGGACTACGTCCGCTTTCTCGAACAGCCGGACAGCGCCGTCGGTGCCTGGCCACGCGATGCCCGCTCGCGCCGGATCGCCGTGCTCGGGCTGACTCGTCTGGCACGCCGCGATCCGGATCGCGCCGAATCGCTGTCGGCCGAAATCGCCCCGGCACTGCAACTGGATGCCGATGCCACAGGCCAGATCGCCCATGCCATCGCCCTGTGGAGCGCTGCCGGCTACCGCCCTGAAACCGCCCGCCGGATGGCCGCCGTGCCGCGCCCGCAGCAGGATGACCAACTCCTGCGCTGGCGGCTGCGCGAGGCACTGGCACGCGAGCACGACGCCGATGCCCTGGCCGCCCTCCTGGCCGTACCCGCCGAACAGCGCGCGACCGGCTCGCGCTGGCGCTACTACGAAGCACGGCTGCGCGAGCGGGCCGGCGAACATGAAGCGGCGCGTGCGCTCTACGCCGACGCTGCCCGGCATGCCGACTTCTTCGGCTTCCTCGCCGCCGACCGAATCGATCGACCCTATGCCCTGTGCCCACTCAGTCCGAGCGATGATGACCGGCTCCGGCAGCGCATGGCCGCGCATCCAGGGCTGGCACGTGCGCTCGCCCTGTTCGATCTCGACCGTCCGGGCTGGGCGGAACTGGAGTGGCGGGCGGCCCTGACCGGGCTGACCGATGCCGAGCGGATCGAAGCGGTCCGCCTGGCCCGCGCCGCCGGCTGGTATGACCGAGCCCTGTTTGCGCTCGACCGGCATCCCGATGAATTGCGCTATTACCGGCTGCGTTTCCCGTTGCCCTTCCCGCGCACGATCCGCGAGCATGCCGAGCGCCACGAGCTCGATCCGGCCTGGCTGGCGGCCCAGATTCGCGCCGAAAGCGCCTGGATGCCCCAGGCTCGATCCAGTGCCGATGCCCGGGGCCTGATGCAGATCCTGCCCGGCACCGGCCGCGACCTGGCCCGCACGCTCGGCCTGCCCTGGCCCGGCAGTGCCGCGCTCGATCGACCGCTGTTCAACATCACCCTGGGCAGCGCCTATCTGCGCCAGCAGCTCGACGCCTTCGGCGGCCGTCCGCATCTGGCGATCGCCGCCTACAACGCCGGTCCGACCCCGGTTCGGCGCTGGCAGGCGGCGCGCGGCGGCCTCGACCCCGACCTGTTCATCGAAACCATCCCCTTCCACGAGACCCGCGACTACGTGGCGCGCGTGCTGGCCTTTGCGGTGATCTACGATTGGCGCCTGCACGATCGCGCCGTCCCGATTTCGGAACGGCTCGCGGGAAAGGTGCCGGCACGGCCGACTCGCGCTATCGTTTGCCCTTCGCCCGAATCCACTGCCACGCCATGAATCCCTTGAACATCGTCGTCCTGGGCGGCACCGGCTTCGTCGGCCATCATCTGGTCGCCGCCCTGGCCGCCGACGGCCATCGGCTGACGGTCGTCACCCGCGCTCGCGCCGGCCATCCCGGTCTGCTGCTGCCGCCCTCGGCACGCCTGGTCGAACTCGATGTCCACGACCCGGATGCCCTCGCGGTACATCTGCATGACGCCGACGTCGCCATCAATCTGGTCGGCATCCTCAACGAACGCGGCGACTCCGGACGCGGCTTCCAGCGCGCCCATGTCGAACTGACCCGCAGCCTGATCACCGCCTGCACCACATCCGGCACCCGCCGTCTGTTGCAGATGAGCGCACTCAATGCCGGACGCGGCAGCAGCCATTACCTGCGCACCCGAGGCGAGGCCGATGCCCTGGTCAAACAGTCCGGCCTCGACTGGACGATCTTCCAGCCCTCGGTGATCTTCGGACCGGGCGACGGCCTGTTCTGCCGTTTCGCCAGCCTGCTGCGGTTCGCCCCGGTATTGCCGATCGCCGGGGCACGGGTCAAGTTCGCCCCGGTCCATGTCGGCGATGTCGTGGAAGCCTTTCGCCGTGCGCTGGCACGCCGCGACAGCATCGGCCAGACCTACGAACTGTATGGCCCGGACATATTGACCCTGGCCGAGATCGTCAACCTGACCGCACGCACCCTCGGCCTGCGCCGCTGGGTGATCGGCCTGCCCGAGCCACTCGGTCGGCTCCAGGCCGAAATCGGCGAATGGCTGCCCGGCAAGCCGATCAGCCGCGACAACTTCCGCTCGCTGCAACTTGACTCGGTCGGTGGCATCGACGGCCTGCATCGACTGGGCATCGAACCAACCCGCATCGCCGCCCGGCTGCCGGACATCCTCGACCGTTCGACGCCCCGGCAGCGCCGACTGGACCGCTGTCGGAAGCACCGGTGAAAACCTATCTGGTCGGTGGCGCCGTGCGCGATCGTCTGCTCGGTCGTCCCGGCGGCGATCGCGACTGGGTGGTGGTCGGCGCCCGCCCGGACGACCTGATGGCCCAGGGCTACAAACCGGTCGGACGTGACTTTCCGGTGTTCCTCCACCCACGGACCGGCGAGGAATATGCACTCGCCCGCACCGAACGCAAGAGCGGCCGTGGCTATCGCGGCTTCGTCGTCGATGCCGACCCCAGCGTCACCCTCGAACAGGATCTGGCGCGCCGCGACCTGACCATCAATGCCATCGCCGAAGACGACCAGGGTCGGCTGATCGATCCATTCGACGGCGCAGCCGACATCCGCAACCGGGTGCTCCGGCACGTTTCCGATGCCTTCGTCGAAGATCCGGTCCGCCTGCTGCGCCTGGCTCGCTTCGCCGCCCGCTTCGCCCTGCTCGGCTTCACCATCGCCGATGCCACCCTCGACCTGGCGCGTGCGATGGTCGCACGCGGTGAAATCGATCATCTGGTGCCGGAACGAGTCTGGAACGAACTGCGCCGGACCCTGACCGAACCCAGCCCCTCGCACGGCCTGCGCCTGCTCCGGGACACCGGTGCCCTGGCCCGGCTGCTGCCAGAACTGGACGCCCTCTACGGCATACCGCAAGCGGCCGACCAGCACCCGGAAATCGACACCGGCCAGCACATCGAACGGGTTCTCGACGCCGCAGCCCGGATTGCCCCAGGCGATGCCCTGATCGGCTTCGCAGCCCTGCTGCACGACCTCGGCAAAGCGCTCACCCCGGCCAGCGAGTGGCCACGCCACATCGGCCACGAACAGCGTGGACTGGCACCGATCGCCGCCGTCTGCGACCGTTATCGCGTCCCCGGCGACTACCGCGAACTGGCCACCCTCGCCTGCCGCGAGCATCTCAACATCCACCGTCTGGCCGAACTGCGGCCAACCAGCATCCACGACCTGATCGCCCGCTGCGACGGATTTCGTCGTCCCGAGCGGATCGAACAGTTGGCCAAGGTGTGCCAGGCCGACGCCCAGGGCCGGCTTGGTCACGAAACCGAACCCTACCCACAGGCGGCCCTGCTGCGGTCGGCCCAGGCTGCCGCACGGGCGGTCGGCGCCGCCGACATCGACACCCACGACCTGCGCGGCCCGAAGATCGGTGAACGTCTTCGGCAAGCCCGGATCAACGCGATCCGGGCTTGCCTGAACTGAATCGTCGGGATCGGCTGTCGCGTGTCCCCACGCTCGGTCGAAACCTACTGCCAGAATATCCAGATCGGTGCCGACCACAGCACCGCGCCATCAGCCTGCACCGCCCGCACGTAGTAGTACCAGCGCTGCCCGGAGGTCTTTCGCGGCAACGATACCGACAGGCTCGTGTTGGCCGTGATGCTGGCCTGGACCGCTGCCGCCGCACCCGGTGAACTGCTGGTGCCGGCCACCCCGCCCCAGATCTCGATCTTCTGCACGCCCTCACCATCCGGATCCAGCACCTTGGCGGTGACCGCGATGCTCGGATTGGTGGTGTTGAACGAGGCGCCCATGACACTGGTGCCATTGGTGGTACGGAAGATCAATTGCGCGTTGCGATCCTCGGAGGCGTAGAACTGGCGGGCATTGATCGCCGCCAGCAACGCCGCCTGATTGAAGGTGGTGCCGTTCGGAATCAGTGCCACCGTCCGATTCGGCGTGGAGGTACCGAAGTTCCAGCAATGATTGTCCTGCTGCGCCTCCGGCGCCACCTGCCAGCCGGCCGCCAGTGCCTGCTTGAACCGTGCATCGTAGCGGGTGCCACCCGGTGTGAACGTGGTCGAGGTCGAGAACGCCGGGCCGGACACCAGGGCAATGCCACGCATCACCGCATCACCGTTGCTGGTCCGCGTGAAGCTGCCGAAGTCGGTGGACGCCGGATGGTTGAAGGTGCCGAAGGAACCACCGCTCGGCTGATTGTTCTTGATCGCCGTGTACAGCGCCGGATAATCCGACTGGGGTGTCAGCACATGGTTGGGCTCACTGCTCCAGGCCATCAGCTTGGACTGGTTGTAGATGTTGACGTGGCCACCGCCGCTGATCACGCCCCACTCCATCCCGAACAGAGCCACGAAGCTGCCGGCCACGGTCGAAGAGATGGCGTTGTTGAAACCGGCCGTGTAACGATCGCGAACGCCCTGTGCGGTGCAGGTCGGACAGGCTTCCTGCATCAGATGGTTGTGCTCGACCACTGCCAGGAAGTCCAGGCCGGCGGTGTTGCGGGCATAGGACCAGGCATCGACCGGACGGGCGCCACCGGCCACCCCATGACGGCCGGACGTGCAATCGCTGACCGGCATGCCACCATCGCTCCAGTTGCTGTGTGCGTGGGTCGAGCCGAAATAGAACCGATACCCGAAATCGGGATCCAGCGAGCCGGCACTCTGGATGCCGATGCTGGCCGCCGACCTGGTGTCGAACTGGCTGTCGTAATAGCCATCGCGATCGACCACCACCGCGACCGGTGAACCGCTCGCCCGCACGCCGACTCCAGCCGCATCCAATGCCACATCCGGCTCGCCGAAACCATCGGCATGGATGTCCGACGACGCCCTGTCGGAAATCATCGCCCCGGCATCGCCTGCCTGTGCTGCTGCCAGCCGAGCCAGAACGGGATTCGTCTGACCCTGCTCATGGACATCGGTGATCAGTTCGACGACATACTCGCCATCCGCAACCGGCTTGCCGGACCGACCGCGACCATCCCAGATGAAGCCCAGTTCTGCGGTCTGGCCGGGCACCACCGGGGTGGCACCGGATTCGCTGTAGACCAGAACTCCGGTTGTCGCCGAACGAACCTCCAGGCGGTACTTCGCCAGCGCTCGACTGCGCAGTTCCGGCGCCTCGATCGCTGCCATGATCAGGGTATCGGCTCGCTCAGGCACCGCCGGATTGATGATGTAGGGGTGCGCCGTCAGATAGACCCCTGCCGAACCATGGCAATCCTCGCCGTGGCCGGCATGGCCGGCATGCTCCCCCGCCCACACCCCGCCGGCTGCCAGCCAGGCCAGTACAACACTCGCAACTCTCGACATTTCGTTTCTCCCCTTGAAGTGATGATCCGTCATCGGGACACGACCCAAACCACCGCCACGCGCGTCCGGCGGCTGCCACCGATGAGGGTGATGACATGCGTGACCAAGCCCCGCCCCGGCAGCCGAGCACGGGTGTACTCGGTGGCCGCATCAGCGGAAGCCAGCCTCGCATGCGTTGGTTTCACTACGACGACCACCTGCTGCGGTCGTCCCCCTTGCCCAGCGGCCTGCGTTCCCCTCGCACGCCTGACTCTCCGGTTCTACTGGGCCGTGGCTCCCCACGTCAGCACAGGATACGCCGACTGCGGGCCAGTGATTGAATCGGTGCCGGAGGTCGTCAACGAAGATCCCGGTTCGATCATGGTGCGGACGGGACGTGTGCGCCAACGGTCCGCATGCCTGATCGTCCGTGCCTGACCGATCGAACGGCCAGGCACGGACAGGGTGCGGCGATCAGAACGGGTCGATCAGGGCTGATCGATCAGAACAGATCGATGTTCGGCCAATTCGACACCTCTTCAACGATGGCGTTGAGCATGGCGTTCATCTCTTGGGTGCTGCCATTGGAGGTGTTGGCGCTGGCGGCGAAGCCGAAGCCATCGCTGCGACGCCGATAGACCGACATCGTGCCGCTCATTTCGCCGTAATGGGCATAACTCGTGCTGAGCGTGGTTTCGTGCCGCATGAACCGCAGCAGGTCGATCGAGGTCGCGATCCAACCACCGTGCGAGTCGAAGCGCTGCGGTTTGACGCTGGAATAGGCGCCGCTGCCGTAGTATTTGACCTCCTTTGGCTTGCGGTCGGCTTCCTTGTCGCCGCCGATGACCATGCCACTGGCGCCGGCCGGCGTGAGAATGGCGTCACGAACATAGCTCTCGTAACTCTTGCCGCTGCGCGCTTCGATGACCCGACCGAGCAGGCAGTAGCCGAAGTTGGAGTACATGTCATTGGTGTCGGGGTCGTTGTCTGGATCGTAGTTCATCGTGCCTGGGTCGTAGCCCAACGGGTAGTTGGCCAATGTCCATTCGATCAGGCCCTTGTGGTCGGTGCCGCTGTAACTGAACATCGGGTCGCTGCGCTTGCCGTCCTTGTTGACATTGACCCAGCCGCCGCGATGCCGGATCAGGTGATCGACGGTGATGTCGTCGATCTTGGTGTTGTTCGATGGTGTCGAGAACTGGCTGCCCAGTACGCTGTTGGCTCCGAACACCTTGGAGTCCGATTGCAGACTGGTGTCCTGAATCAGCTTGCTCGTCGCGACATGGGTGATCGGCTTGGAGACGCTGGCGATGCGGAAGCGGTGGCCGGGACCGACCGGCTCGTTCTTCTCCTTGTCGGCCAGGCCATAGCCGGCGGCGAACACCAGTTTCTTGTTCCGGCTGATGGCGATCGACAGGCCAGGGATGTCGTTGGCCTGCATGTAAGCCTTGACCTTGCTGTCGATCAGCGCCAGATCCTTGGCCTTGAACGCGGTGTTCTGCCACACGCCGTTGAAGCGCACCCCCGTACTGGAGTTGAACGCTTCGATGTACTGCGGCTCCCAGCTCTGGTAGCGGAAGTTGTCGAATACGGTCTGGTAGTACACGGAACGAATGCCGTGGCGTGCCGCCCACTGCGGGCCACTGGCCTTGGTCCAGATCGCGGCATAGCGGTCGCTGTCGCCTTGTCGGTAGCCACTGACCACCTTGAGCCGATAGCCCTGCTTGGCAAAGTCATCGAATGCCTTCTGGTACTGGGCGCTGGTCAGGCCATGGCGCGCGACCCAGGCCGGCCCACCCTTCTCGAAGATCGCGGCGAACCGGGGGGTGCCATCCAGATCGAAGGCACTGACGTGGCTCAAGGCATAGCCCTGCTTGGACAGGTCATTGACGGCGGTCTGATACTGCTGGGCGGTCAGGCCGTGCCGTGCCTGCCAGGCGGGGCCGGTGGACTTGTCCCAGATCGCCGCGTAGTACGGCTTGCCGGCGACCGCGTAGCCGTTGACGTGGCGCAACCGGTAACCCTGTTTGGCGAGGTCGTTGAACGTGCTCTGATAGTTGTCCGAAGTGAGCCCGTGACGCGCGGTCCAGGCGGGACCAGACTGCTTCTGCCACAGGGCCGCATAGCGCGCACCACCGCCACTCTCGTAGCCGGAGACCGTCACCAGACGGAAGCCCTGCTGGCCGTAGGTGTCGAACGCCTGCTGGTACTGGGCGCCGCTCAGGCCGTGGCGGGCGACCCAGTCGGCCGCGCTGGCGGGCAGGGCGGAGAGCACGGTAAGACCGGCGATGAGCCACGCCGCAGCACGTGCCCTGCGGTACGGCGTGTTCGCTGGCCGGGGTGTGGTTTGTTCGATGATGCTGTTCATGTGGTGTCCTCTACGAAAGATGTGGATCGATCACGGCTGCGGCTCCGTGAATGCGTTGACCGCAGGTCCGCTTGCCCATCAAGTCGCAGAATCCGCCTGAAACCCGCCAAGGTCCGCGAATCACATTGGGTGCCCCGATCCAGGGGTGCCCCGATCCAGGGGTGAATGATCGGCCTGCTCGCTGCGAGGCGTCGGCACTTGCGCGGAATCCCGTCACGGCCCCGGTTGACCGGCTCGGCACGGGGTCTGGCCGGGCCGTCCCCGTGTCGGTTCTATCTGACCGCTACCAGGGCCGGCTGGCGTTTCTCTGCCTGGGGCAGGCTGAAAGCCTGAAGCCTGAATAAATCCTGAAAAGCCATCGGCCACTCGTCGCTTGGGTGGCGGCTTCGGACCGGCTTTCGCGACTACCCGCTGCGAGTCGCCCATGACTCGCCGCCACCACGGCGGTCAGCCAACCCATCACCATCACCAACATCCAGGAGTCCACCATGTTCAGCACCACCCGTATCCCGTCCGCTGTCTTCTCGCAGCCGACATTCCTCCGCACGGTCGCCGTGTCGGTCCTCCATGCACGCATCGATGGCCCTGGCCATGGCGACCCCGGCCAGGATCCCGAGGAAACGCCGACGCGAACGGCACGGACCTGATGCTGGGGTAACGGCCAAGGCGACCGAGCACAGCGCGGTGTGGGCCGTCCGGGGTGGCCGCAACGAGCGTCCGGCCACTGCGGCATGTGCTTCGACCCGAGGGCCAACCCGCTGGATGGCGCCGAGACGGCTGGCCATCCAACCGGCACGTCGAGCGGAATGATGTGCGGCCTTACCGCGTGGCGGTGTACACGGGTGTCGCTTCGCCACGCAACACCTCCAACGCTTCGATGGTGCGCGCATCGTCGGCACCATAGGCGTCATGACGAAGCTGCCACGCTTCGTTCAACAGTGGTTCGGCGTCTGCGGTGCGACCCCGTTCGCGCAGCAGTTGCCCCAGCGGCAGCAGCACCGCCGCCAATCGGGGATGCTGGTCCGGCAGGCGCTTGCGGAAGATTTCCAGTGCCTGTCGCAAGTGGTCTTCGGCGTCGTCCAACCGCCCTTGTCGGTGCAGGACGACGCCAAGCCGGACATGATCGGTGCCGACACGGTCGTGATCGGCTCCGTAGTGAGCGCTCTGCGCCGCCAAGGCATCGCGATAGAGCCGCTCGGCGGCCGGATGATCGCCACGCTGCTCGGCGATCCGTCCGAGGTTGAACACGGTCGCCGATCGCCACGGATGATCGGGGGCGTAGACGTGCAGCGCCTCGCGATAGGCGGCCTCGGCCTGCGCCAACTCGCCGGCATCGGCCAGCACCAGGCCGAGGTCGTTGTAGGTCAGCGCCACGGTAGGATGATGCGGGCCGAGACTCTCGCGGCGGATCGCCAGTGCCTGGCGCAGCAGCGCCTGTGCCTCCGAGCCCTGGCGCCGGGTTTGCAGCAACCGCGCCAGA
Organism: Lysobacterales bacterium UBA5700; assembly: GCA_002420085.1. Taxonomy (GTDB): domain Bacteria; phylum Pseudomonadota; class Gammaproteobacteria; order Xanthomonadales; family Xanthomonadaceae; genus UBA11164. The sequence goes on from DIHI01000063.1 coordinate 20,715, forward strand.
TTGTTCATCACCGTGGCGACATGCGGATGATGCTCGCCGTAGACCGTGCGCATCAGGGTCAGCGCTTCGCGATACAGGGCTTCGGCGGAATCGAATTCACCCAGATCGGTGCGCACCAGGGCCAGATCGGACAGGCTGGCGCCGAGGCTGGGATGGGTCGGCGGCAACAGCCGGCGACGCAATGCCAGGGCTTCGCTGAGCAAGGGTTCTGCGCCGTCGTAATTGCCGCGATGGCGCAACACCAGGCCCAATTGGCTGAGGCTGTCGGCCACGGCGGCATGATCGTCACCGAACCGCGCGCGGCGCATGGCCAGCGACTCCCGATACAGCGCCTCGGCAGCGTCGGGCCGACCCTGCTGAAACAGCGCCGAGCCGAGATCACCAAGCAAGGCCGCGACGTCCGGCTGGTCTGGCTCCGGACCCGATCGATACAGCTCCAGTGCCTGCCGCAACAGCGTCTCGGCGTCCTCGAAACGCCCCTGATCGGTACGCAGCCGTCCGAGGCTGTGCAGCGATCGCGGCAATGCCGACACATCCTCGCTCACGCCTGCCTGGGCGAGTTCGAGTGCCGGCACGAACAAGGCTTCCGCGCGCTCATACAGTCCGAGCTGACGGTATGCCTCGCCCACGGTTTCCAGCAGATCTATGCGAACCTCCGGCTGATCGCCGAGTTCGGTCTGAATGCCGGCCCAGCCGCGATCGAGCAGATCGCGGGCACTGAGTCGTGCGCCGCCGGAACGTTCGGGGTCGGCACCCTCGAACAGCCGCAGTACCAGGGCCTGAACCTGCCGTGCCTTCTCCGCTTCGGCGCGCGCACGGTCGCGCTCGCGGGCGATGATGCCGGCCTGTACCGTCACGGTCAGTGCATAGGCAGCCAGCAGCAGCAAGGTTGTTGCCGCGCCGAGCACGCCGAATGGATGCCGGCGCACGAACTTGCCGGCGCGATAGGCAAATCGTTCTGGCCGTGCCCGCACCGGCAGGCCGCGTCGCCAGCGCTCCAGGTCGTCGAGCAGTGCGGTCACCGATGCGTATCGGCGATCGGCTGCCTTGCGCAGTGCCTTGGCGACGATGTTGTCGAGATCACCGCGCAGTCGTCGCGCTACCGACTGCACACTGCCGCCACGCACGGCGGCGCTGTCGGCATCGATCATGGTGCTGGGGCGTGTCGGTTCGGTCTCGCAGACCACCCGCTGAAGGGTGGCCGGGGCGTCGTCGTCCAGGGGTTGCGGCCGCTGGCCACACAGCAGTTCATACAGCAGCAATCCCAATTGATAGACATCGGTGGCGGTGGTGATCGCCTGACCGGCAACCTGCTCGGGCGTGGCGTACTCGGGGGTGAACACCCGGGCCATGGTTCGAGTGGCGGGCGTGGCCGCTGGAACGGTGTCACCGAGCACCTTGGCGATGCCGAAGTCAAGCAGCTTGACCTGGCCTTCGGTGGTCACGCGGATGTTGGATGGCTTCAGGTCGCGGTGTACCACCAGGTGTCGATGGGCATGCGCCACGGCCTGTCCGACCTGGGCGAACAAGGTCAGCCGTCGCTCGATCGACAGCGCTTCCTCATCGCAGTAGCGGTCCAGACTGCGACCCTCGACGTATTCCATGACCAGGTAGGGCCGACCATCGCGGTCGCGACCACCGTCGAGCAGGCTGGCAATGCCCGGATGATTGAGGGTCGCCAGGATCTGCCGCTCCTGAGTGAAACGATGCAGGAATTCCTCGCTGTCGATCCCGGTGCGGATCAGCTTGAGCGCGCCACGCTGCTGGAATTCGCCCGTGGCACGCTCGACCAGATAGACCATGCCCATGCCGCCCTGGCCCAACGGCCGCAGCAGCCGCCACGCACCGATCTCGCTGCCCGGCTGCACGCCATGACCCGGTTCCGGCGACGCAGCCGCCAGCGCCTGCCACAACGGGCCACCGGCCAGGGCATCGGCTGCCAGCGCGGGCGATGGTGCATCGACCATGGCCAGCAGGGCGACCAACTCGGCATGTGCCGACCGGTCTTCGACCGCGATCCGCGCCACGAACGCGGCGCGCTCGGCGCCATCCAGGTCCAGTGCCTGATCGAACAGGGCGTCGATCCGGGCGCGGGGATCCTGCGGTGGCTGGGTCGCGCTCACTCCAGCGCCTTTTGCAGCCAGGCGCGGGCACGCATCCAGTCGCGCTGGACCGTGCGCAGCGAACTGCCCAGCGCCAGGGCGGTCTCTTCCTCGGTCAATCCGGCGAAGTACCGGCACTCGACCACCCGTGCCAGCCGCTCGTTGAATTCGGCCAGCGCCTGCACGGCATCATTGACGGCAAGCACCTGTCGCGCCTGGCCATCGGCATCGGCGATATTGGTGTCAAGGGTGACTCTGACCGCATCGCCGCCGCGCTTGAGGGCATGCCTTCGACGGGCATCATCGACCAGGATGCGGCGCATGGCACGTGCGCAGACGGCGTAGAAGTGGCCACGATCCTGCCAGTCCACACCGTGCTCATCGACCATCTGGAGATAGGCTTCCTGGACCAGCGCGGTCGTGTCCAAGGTCTGTCGGCGGTGTCCATCGCGGGCGATCTGGCCACGGGCGATCGCGCGCAGACGGGCATAGACCAGTGGCACCATCTCGTCGAATGCATCGCGATCGCCCTGGTGGTGCCGTTGCAACAGCCGGGTGATGTCGCTGTCCATGGACCTACCCTCAGACGTTCCTGGATCGAGCCGGGCGCGCTGGATCGCCAGCGTGCCGGCGTGCAACGGGCATGCGGTCGGAACGGACGACGGCCCCGCCCAGCCGGCATGCCTGCCCTTGCCTTGCATCGATTCGATCTGGCGCCATTTGCGACCTCGACCCGCCCTGCCAGTGTGCGATGGCCATCCATGCGGGTCGGGCGAGGCAACAGCCCCGACACCGCTCCGCTCCAAGCATACGCGCCCGTGCCGTACAGGCAAGCGCATGGCCATCGGCCAGCATGTCGGTGTGCCGGCTGTGCCGACACCACGGTCGGGCACGCTTGAAGGAGGGGTGGATCGGAACCGCGACCGAAGGCGAGGTTGCGGGTCGGAACGCGACCTCGGGGGGTCGGTACCCGCGATCGACATCGACGATTGCCACTGGCTCGACCTTGCCACACGCGATCGTCATGGCAGCCTCGCAGGGCCTGTGCATTCGTATTCAGCTACGGGCTTCCGAAAACGCGCCCATGCAGCCGCGCTAAGCTAACAGGCTGTCCCTGTTCGACCAATGTCTTTCGATGAACTCCCACAGCGCCTCCCTGCTCGTCATCTTCGGCGCCACCGGCGATCTCGCCCAGCGCATGCTGCTGCCCTCGCTGCATGGGCTGCACCGCGACGGCCTGCTGCCCGAGTCCCTGAAGATCCTCGGCTGTGCCCGCAGCGAACTGGATGCCGCTGGCTTCCGTCAGCAGGTCGGTGAGGCGATCGCCCGGTTCACGCCGGCCGCCGAACGCGACGAGGCGAGCATTCGCGGCCTGCTGGAGCGCATCGACTATCAATCCGCCGATGCCGGGGATTCGGCTTCGATGACCCTGCTCGGTGCTCGCATCGAGGCACTGCGCAGCGGTGATCTGCTCTATCACCTGTCCACCGCACCGCGCTTCTACGGGCCGATCTGCGCGGCGCTCGACCGGGTGGGGCTGACCGACGCCGGCACGCGGGTGATGCTGGAGAAGCCGATCGGTCACGACTTCGCCAGCTCCTGTGCGATCAACGAGGGCGTGGCGGCGGTGTTCGACGAGTCGCGCATCTATCGGGTCGATCACTACCTCGGCAAGGAGGGCGTGCAGAACCTGCTGGCGCTGCGTTTCGGCAATGCCCTGTTCGAGCCGCTGTGGAATGCCCGGCACATCGAGCAGGTGCAGATCACGGTGGCCGAAACGGTCGGCGTGGAAGGCCGGGCCGGGTATTACGACGAGTCCGGCGCGATGCGCGACATGGTGCAGAACCACCTGCTGCAACTGCTCTGTCTGACCGCGATGGAGCCGCCCTCGCAATTCGACCCGAGCGCAGTCCGCAACGAGAAGATCAAGGTGCTGCGCTCGCTGCGGCCGATCCAGGGGGGCGACATCGCTACCCACAGCGTAGCTGGCCAATACGGCGCCGGTGCGGTGGCGGGTGTGGCAGTGCCCGGCTATGTCGAGGAGTTGGGCAAGGCCAGCCGCACCGAGACCTTCGTCGGGCTGCGTGCGCACATCGACAACTGGCGCTGGTCGGGGGTGCCGTTCTACCTGCGCACCGGCAAGCGCATGCCGCGTCGCTGCACCGAGATCTACCTGCAATTCCGCTCGGTGCCGCATTCGATCTTCGCCCAGGGTGGCGCCCAGACCATGCCCAATGCCCTGGTGATCCACCTCCAGCCGGAAGAGCACATCTCGCTGCATCTGATGAACAAGACGCCGGGACTCGATCGCGCTGGGCTGAAGCTGTCGCAGGTGGCACTCGATCTCGACCTCAACGATGCCTTCGGCCGCGAGCGGCGGCGTACCGCCTACGAACGGCTGTACGTCGATGCCATCGAGGGCAACGGCACCCTGTTCGTCCGGCGCGACGAGGTGGAAACGGCCTGGCACTGGGTCGATGACATCCTGGCCGGCTGGCGCGAGTCGGCGAGCGGACCCAAGACCTATCCGGCCGGCACCTGGGGACCGAGCAATGCGGTCACCCTGACCGAGCGCCACGGTCACAGTTGGCGCGAGTAGGGCAATGGCCTGGACGTTGACCCAACACGCCGACGCCGATGCCCTGGCGCAATCGCTGGCCGATGCCCTGGCCGACCTGCTGACCGTGGCCCTGCACGCGCGCGGCCGGGCGGTGCTGGCGCTGGCCGGTGGCCGCACGCCGTTTCCGCTGTATCGACGCCTGGCCGGCCGGGCGCTCGACTGGTCGAAGGTCAGCCTGATACCGACCGACGAACGTTGGGTGGACAGCGACCACCCGGCCTGCAATGCCCGCGAGATGCGGGCGGCGTTCGCCGACGCCGAGGGCGTGCGGGTGCTGCCGCTGGTGCCGGACCAGGTCGAACACCGGCCCGATGTCAGTCGACCCGATGTCAGTCTGGCCGAGGCGACCCTGGCCGCGCTGCCCGAACCCTTCGATGCGGTCGTGCTCGGCATGGGCGGCGATGGCCACTTCGCTTCGCTGTTTCCCGGCGCACTCGCGCTCGCCGATGGCCTGGCACCGGACACTCCGCGCGATGCACTGGTGATCTGGCCCGAACCACTGCCGGCCGAGGCGCCGTTCGCGCGCATCTCGCTCACCCGCGCCCGCTTGCAGCGCTGCCGACGGCTGATCCTGGCGACGGTCGGTGCCGGCAAGCGGGCGGTGCTCGATCGGGCATTCGCGGCCGATGCCGATCCCCGACACCTGCCGATCGCTGCCCTGCTGCACGACCCGGATGCACGGGTCGAAATCCATTGGAGTCCGTGATGTCGATTCATCCCATCATCGAAGCCGTCACCGAACGCATCCGCCACCGCAGCCAGGGTCTGCGCGGCGCCTATCTGGCGCGGATCGCGGCAGCGCGTGGCCAAGGTCCGGCGCGCATGCGGCTGGATTGTGGCAACCTCGCCCATGGCTTTGCCGCCTCGGGCGACGACAAGCCGACCCTGAGGGTCGGCCAGCGCGCCAACATCGGCATCGTCACCGCCTACAACGACATGCTCTCAGCCCATCAACCGCTGGAGCACTACCCGGCACTGATCCGCATGGCGGCCCGCAATGCCGGATGCAGTGCCCAGGTCGCCGGTGGGGTGCCGGCGATGTGCGACGGCGTCACCCAGGGCCGGGCCGGCATGGAACTGTCACTGTTCTCGCGCGACAGCATCGCCATGGCGACCGCCATCAGCCTCTCCCACGACATGTTCGATGCCGCCGTGTTGCTCGGCGTGTGCGACAAGATCGTGCCGGGCCTGCTGATCGGGGCACTGAGCTTCGGCCATCTGCCGGTGATCCTGATTCCGGCCGGGCCGATGCCCTCGGGCATCCCCAACAAGGAGAAGGCGCGCATCCGCAAGCTGTACGCCGAAGGCAAGGCCAGCCGCGAACAGTTGCTCGATGCCGAGGCAGCGTCCTATCACGGTCCGGGCACCTGCACCTTCTATGGCACTGCCAATTCCAACCAGATGCTGATGGAGATGATGGGCCTGCACCTGCCGGGCAGCGCCTTCGTCAATCCCAACACGCCCCTGCGCGATGCGCTCACGGTCGCTGCCGCCGAGCGTGCCTGCCAGATCACCGCATTGGGCGATGACTACACGCCGATCGGCCACACCATCGACGAGAAGGCGATCGTCAATGCCCTGGTCGGCCTGGCCGCCACCGGCGGTTCGACCAACCACGCGATCCATCTGGTGGCGATCGCCCGCGCCGCTGGCCTGCTGATCGACTGGACCGATCTCGACGAGGTTTCGCGGGTGACACCGCTGCTGGCGCGCATCTATCCGAACGGCAGCGCCGATGTGAACCACTTCCAGGCTGCCGGCGGTCTCGGCCGAGTAATGCGCGACCTGCTCGATGCCGGCCTGCTGCATCCGGACATCCGCTGCGTCCACGGCGGTGATCTGTACGCCCAGGCGCAGGAGCCCTGGCTCGACGGCAGCACCCTGCGCTGGCGCGATCCGCCGACCGAGTCGCTCGATCACGAGATCATCCGTCCGTTCACCGAACCATTCGCGAACGAAGGCGGCCTGCGCCTGTTGTGCGGCAACCTCGGTCGGGCGGTGGTGAAGATTTCCGCCGTCGCGCCCGAACATCGGCGCATTCGTGCCCCGGCGCGGGTATTCGACTCGCAGGATGCCTTGCTGGCCGCGTTCAAGGCTGGCCAGCTCACCGGTGATCTGGTGGCGGTGGTGCGCGGCCAGGGGCCGCGTGCCAATGGCATGCCGGAGCTGCACAAGCTCACGCCGACCCTGTCGGTCCTGCAGGATCGCGGCCAGCGGGTCGCCCTGCTCACCGACGGCCGGATGTCGGGCGCCTCCGGCACCGTGCTGGCGGCGATCCACCTGGTGCCGGAGGCCGCCGAGGCCGGTCCGATCGCCCGGCTGCGCGAGGGCGATGTGCTGGTGATCGATGCCGAGACCGGACGACTGGAGGTCGAGTGCGAGGCCACCGAGTGGGCCGCGCGGACACCGGCTGCGCTCGATCTGGCCAGCCATCGCCAGGGCATGGGGCGCGAGTTGTTCGGACTGATGCGCAGCCACGTCGGCACCGCCGAACAGGGCGCGTGCAGCCTGTTCGTCGATGCCTGAGCACGAGACCCAGGTGATGACCCACGACGCTGAATCGATCGCCCTGGTCGCCGACATCGGTGGCACCAATGCCCGCTTCGCCCTGGCCGAATTCGGCGCTGGTCTGCCGCACCTGCACCATCCACAATCGCTGCCGGCCGCCGAGTTCGCCAGCCTCCAGCATGCTGCGGAACATTATCTGGCAGGCGTCGGCCACAGTCCCGCGCGCGCGGCGATCGCGGTCGCCTGCCCGGTGCGTGATGACGAGATTCGACTGACCAACCGCGCCTGGTCGTTCAGCCGCAGCGAACTACGCCAGGCATTGCAGGTCGAGCACCTGCTGGTGTTGAACGATTTCGGCGCGGCCGCCTGGACCGTGCCGACCCTGGCGGCCGGCGACAGTCTGGCGCTGTACGGCCCGAGCGCACTGCCACTGGCCGGGCCGATCAGCGTGCTCGGTCCCGGCACCGGTCTCGGTGTCGCCCTGCTGGTCGGGCATACCGGCGCGTGGTCGGTGGTCGAGACCGAAGGCGGCCACGTCAGCTTCGCCCCGCACGGAACCGAGGAACGCGCCATCCACGACTGGTTCGTCGCCCGGCATGGCCGGGTGTCCAACGAGCGTCTGCTGTCCGGCATCGGCCTGTCGCAGATCGACGCCGCCCTGGCCCGGCGCAAGCCCGGCAAGCTCGATACGCCGGACGAGTCGCTGCGCGACCCGGCGGTGATCGTCGCAGCCGCCCTGGAGGGACACGATCTCTCGGCGCGCCGGGCACTGGCCCGGTTCTGCGCCATCCTCGGCAGCGTCGCCGGGGATACCGCCCTGATCCACGGCGCACGCACGGTGATGATTGCCGGCGGCATCGTGCCGCGTTTCGTGCCGTTTCTGCGTCAGAGCGCCTTTCGCGAACGGTTTCTCGACAAGGGCCGGTTTGCTGCCTACCTCGAATCGGTCGCCGTGCGTGTGATCGTCCACCCCGCCCCCGGCCTGCTCGGCGCCGCCCTGGCCCTGGCCGCCACCCCCCATTCCAGCGAGTCATCGCCATGAGCCAATGGACCCCCGACAGTCGCGCCGACGCGGTCGATGCCTTCCTCGAACACGCTCCGGTGCTGCCGGTGCTGGCGATCCAGCGCCTCGACGATGCCGTGCCACTGGCGCGCGCCCTGGTAGCCGGCGGCCTGCCGGTGCTGGAAGTGACCCTGCGCGGTCCGTTCGCACTGGCTGCCATCGCCGCCATTCGCTCGGCCGTGCCGGAAGCCGTGATTGGTGTCGGCACCGTCTTGCGCAGCACTGACCTGCACGCCGCGATCGAGGCCGGCGCCCGGTTCGCGATCGCACCGGGTGCCACCGAAGCGCTGTACGCGGCCGCTGCCGGTGCCGTGATTCCATTCATCCCGGCGGTCGCCACCGCCAGCGAGTTGATGCGCGGACTGGAACTCGGCTATCGCCGCTTCAAGTTCTTTCCGGCCCGCTCGGCCGGCGGCACCGACGCCCTCCGCTCGCTGGCCGGTCCGTTCCCGCAGGCGCGCTTCTGCCCGACCGGCGGCATCGACGCCGAATCGGCGCCGTCCTACCTGGCACTGGCCAATGTCATCACCGTCGGCGGCTCGTGGATGGCCCCGAACGACGTCGTCGCACGCGGCGACTGGCAGGCCATCACCGCCCTGGCGCATGCCTGCACTGGATTGCGACCCGCCCGCTGATCCCCGGCCCAACGACAGATCGCCGCCGCCATCGCGACTTGCTACTCTTGACGGCCACCCGAGTCGAGACCCGCGCATGATCGACCTCTACTTCTGGCCAACCCCGAACGGCTACAAGATCAGTCTGTTCCTCGAAGAAGCCCGACAGGCCGGCATTGCACTCGACTACCGGATCGTCCCGGTCGATATCAGTGCCGGTGACCAGTTCAAGCCGGAATTCCTGGCCTTCAGCCCGAACAACCGCATGCCGGCGATCATCGACCACGCCCCGGTCGATGGTGGCGAACCGATCACGGTGTTCGAGTCCGGCGCCATCCTGGTCTATCTGGCCGAAAAGATCGGCCGGTTCCTGCCGACCGAAGTGCGGGCGCGCAAACAGGTGATGGAATGGCTGTTCTGGCAGATGGGCGGGTTCGGACCGATGCTCGGCCAGAACCACCATTTCACCCGCTACGCCCCTGAATCGATTCCCTACGCCATCGATCGCTACACCCGCGAGACCGAGCGCCTGTACGCGGTGCTCGACCGCCACCTCACGAACCGGGAATTCATCGCCGACCAGTATTCGATCGCCGACATCGCCTGCTATCCCTGGGCCGCCATTCATGAGTGGCACCACATCGACCTCGCTCGCTACGACCATGTCCGGCGCTGGCATGACGCCATCAAGGCACGCCCGGCGACCGCCCTGGCCTGGGCTGCTGGCGAGCATCTGCGTCGGCCATTGGTGATCGACGACAAGGCGCGCAGCGTGCTGTTCGGCAACAGGACTACGCCATGAGGTTCGCGATGGCACCGACCGCTGCACCTGCCGACCCGAAATCGGCCGGGCTCGACCCGCGCATCGCCCCGCCAGCAGCGGAGCGGTCGAACCCCGGGGTCCGGGCCACCGATCATCACCGCCCGCACCGGCCATTCGCCCTGGCCGTCACCTTGCTGATCCTGTTCGCCATGACCGCACCGGCACTCGCCGAACGACTGACCCTCGAAGCCATCACCGGCGACGCCGCCCTGTCCGGCCCGACCCTGATCAAACCGGCCTTCGCACCGGATGGCCGACGGATCACCTACCTCAAGGGTCGGCCCGAGGACCGCAATCGACTCGATCTGTGGGCCTACGAGATCGCCACCGGTCAGCATGCCCGTCTGGTCGATGCCGACCGCCTGGTCGGCGCGACCGAAACCCTCTCGGCGGAAGAACAGGCCCGGCGTGAACGCCAGCGCATCGCCGCCCTGTCCGGCATCGTCGAATACCGCTGGGCACCGGATGGTCACAGCATCCTGTTTCCGCTGGGTGGCAGCCTCTATCTCTATCGCCTTGATGCCGAGCCCGGCCTGGATCCGGTCCGCAAACTCGACAGCGGCGACGGCTTCGCCCTCGATCCACGCTTTTCTCCGGCCGGCGGCTACGTCAGCTATGTCGCCGACCGCGACCTCTGGGCCATCGAACTGGCCAGCGACAAGCGCATCCGGCTGACCCGCGACGGCTCCGATACCATCGCCAACGGCATCGCCGAATTCGTCGCTGATGAGGAAATGGACCGTCACACCGGTTACTGGTGGGCACCGGACGACAGCGCGATCGCCTTCGCCCGGATCGACGAAGCCCCGGTGCCATTGCGCCGACGGATCGAAATCGAGGCCGGCGGTGCCCGGGTCGTTGATCAGCGCTATCCGGCGGCCGGCGAAGCCAATGTCGATATCCGCCTGGGCGTGGTCCCGCTGGCGGGCAGCAAGACCGGCAAGACCCAGTGGCTCGACCTCGGCAAGGACACCGACATCTATCTCGCCCGGGTCGATTGGCTCGACAGCCGCCGACTCGCCTACCAGCGGCAGAGCCGCAACCAGCGTCGGCTCGACCTGATCCTGGTGGACTGGCCGACCGGCCAGCAGAAGACCCTGGTCTCGGAAACCGCCCAGACCTGGGTGCCCCTGCACAGCGACCTGCGCTTCCTGCCCGACGGCGCCGGCTTCATCTGGAGTTCCGAACGAACCGGCTACCAGCATCTGTACCGCTACGACCTCGAAGGCAACATCCAGGCACAGCTCACCCATGGCGACTGGCCGGTCGATGCCGTTCTGGCGGTCGATCCCGTGCGCAGCCGGGTCTACTTCGCGGCCGGCAAGGAGTCACCCCTTGAACGGCAGGTCTACCACGTCGCCCTGACCGGCGGCGAACCGGTTCGGGTGAGTACGGCCGAAGGCTGGCATGACGCCGTGTTCGGCCCCGGCGCCGGCATGTTCGTCGATGTCTGGTCGAATACCGAACAGCCACCACGCACCGAACTGTTCGATGCCGATGGTCGCGCGATTGCCACCCTGCTCGACAACGACCCCAACCACCCCGACCATCCGTATCATCGTTTCCGCGCCAGTCACATCACCCCGGAATTCGGTGCCCTGGCCGCTGCCGATGGCCAGGTGCTGCATTACAGCCTGCTCAAGCCGGCCGGCTTCGACGCCCGGCGGAAGTACCCGGTTGTGGTCTACGTCTACGGCGGCCCGGCCGCCCAGACCGTCACCCGCACCTGGCCCGGACGCGGCGATCACTTCTTCAACCAGTATCTGGCCCAGAACGGCTACCTGGTGTTCTCCATCGACAATCGCGGCACCCCGCGCCGGGGCGCCCGCTTCGGCGGCGCGCTCTACGGCGAACAGGGCCGGGTCGAAGTCGAAGACCAGTTGCGCGGCATCGAAATGCTCAAGACCCTGCCCTGGGTCGATGGCCGACGGATCGCCGTCCACGGCTGGTCGAACGGTGGTTACATGACCCTGATGCTGTTGGCCAAGGCATCGCATGTCTACACCTGTGGCATTGCCGGTGCCCCGGTGACCGACTGGGCGCTGTACGACACCCACTACACCGAACGCTACATGGACCACCCGGCCGAGAACCCCGATGGCTACCGGCGCAGCAGCGTGTTCACCCACCTCGACGGACTGCGCGCCCGCCTGCTGCTGATCCACGGCATGGCCGACGACAATGTCCTGTTCGAGCACAGCACCCGGCTGATGGCCAGCTTGCAGTCGCGCGGCCTGGACTTCGATCTGATGACCTACCCCGGCGCCCGGCACGGCCTGCGCGGCAGCGACGCGCTGCACCGCTACCGCACCAGCGAAGCCTTTCTCGCCCGTTGCCTCACGCCGTAACCGGTGACCGTCGGGCCGGCCTCACCCGGACTCACAGCGCCAGTTCGACCCAGGCCGGCGTGTGATCGCTCGGCCGCTCCCAGGTGCGCGGCTCGCGATCGATGCCGGCCGCCGTGCAGCGCGATTTCAGGGCATCGGACAGCAGGACCAGATCGATCCGCAGGCCCAGATTGCGGCGGAACCCGGCCTGGCGGTAATCCCACCAACTGAACTGTCCGCCGTCCTGACTGTGCAGGCGCAGACTGTCGTGCAGACCGAGCGCCAGCAGCCGATTCAGCGCCGCCCGCTCGGCGGTTGACGTGAGGATGCTGTCGTCACCCCAAGCTGCGGGATCATGCACATCGCGGGCATCCGGTGCGATGTTGAAATCACCCAGCACCACCAGATTGGGATAGCGGGCGATCTCATCGGCCAGCCAATCGTGCAGCGCCGTCAACCAGCGCAGCTTGTAGTCGTACTTTTCATCGCCGACCGCCTTGCCATTGACCACGTACAGATTGACCACCCGCAGCATCTGCCCTGCCCCTCCGGCAGGCGCCCCGATCGTCGCCGCAATCACCCGCTTCTGCTCATCGGCGAAACCGGGAATGCCGACCTGGACCTCGGACAATGGCTGGCGACTGAGGATCGCCACCCCGTTGTAGGTCTTCTGCCCGGCAAACACGCTGCGATAGCCGAGCCCGGCCAGCGCCCCATCGGGGAACTTGCCATCCTCCAGCTTGGTTTCCTGC
>DIHI01000063.1:33702-39522 GCA_002420085.1 Lysobacterales bacterium UBA5700
TACCGGGCGAAACTGCCAGACCGCATCCACTGTGTCCAGCTATCTTCACCGCACTCGACACGACCCACCCCAGATCGCACGTCGGCAATGCCAGTTGGTGTCGGAACTGGACAAATCGTGATGTAAATCTCATCACAGGCGTTGACAGCACACGAAACGCGAGGTAGTGTCCCACACCGTCCACATAGATCGTGGATAGCACATCAGAAATCAGGAGCCAAATGATGTCAATCAAAAATGGATACAAGGCAATTGTTACCGTAGCGACCATCTTCGCCATGTCAATGGTTACTTTCTCCGCATCCGCAATGACTGTTGTCATTGTGGGAGGCAGAGCCTTCAAATGCACTAACAGTTGCATAGTGTCAGAAGGGGCGGGCGGCTCGATCATAATTGATGATTGCTGTGGTGGAGATGTGATTCCGCTTGACGTTCACGAAAAATAACAGGAAACGCAACAAACTCTTTCGGAACCGACTAACATCGGACTGTCGAGCGAGCAGGCATCCACCGCTCGCTCCACTGTTCAGGACACTTCGTGACAGAATAACTGGAACTCCCCCGACACGCCCTCGAATAGGGCCAAGGGTCCAGATGATCCAGTCCACACTCCATGAAATCGATGAATCGAATTCAATTTGCCACGCTCGTTGTACTGACAGCAGTATTGATCGCGGCTGTCATCGTCTGGCGCCAGCCTGCTGATCAGGATCAGAGCCCGGCCACGACCATGGGCACAGCATCGGCAGACGTCGTTCTGGCCGATCAATCTGCATCCGTTCACCCAGATGGCTCGGCAATCGATCTGGCAACTGCTGCGCCGGAAAAGCCTGCATCCGGAAACAATGCCGTCCGGACTGATTCCCCTTCCGAGCCGCCGGAGCAGGATTTCTTGCGCACCGAAACTTCATTTTTCACCATCAGAGGAACGACACAGAAGTCAGGAGTCTATCTGGATACGGTCGAAGCCTTTCTCGACGCTGAGGATTTCGACGAACGATTCAGGCAGATCCAGCGCGAGGCTGCCGCCACGCCCGAGGCGGTGCAGATCGAGTCTGCCTATCTCGATGCCCTGCAAGCAGAGATCCAGCATGCTGGAATGTCTGGTCTGAGCGAACGGAAAATGACCGATTTCACCTGTGGCATCCGGATCTGTACTGGCCGATTCGTCGATCCGGACGGAATCTATTTCAAAGAACAACTCCAGGCGCTCCTGAAAGCATCCAAGCTGCCCTATTTCGCGGTGATGACCAGAAAGGTGCAGTCGGCCAGCGGCACCGAAACCCGGTTCCTGTTCACGACCCATCCTGAAAGTCGGGGCATCGCGGTTCACCTCACACCGCGCTGAATCACACCGCCCTGAATCACACCACGGCGAATCACCGTGCTGCGTTCATGCAGGATGGTCGAGATAGTGCCACTCGGCCATCACGACTCGACACGGCCATCGTCACCGACAATCGGCTTGAGCCGGCTCAGCACCAAGACCTGCGGGCCGCGCCAGGCACGCACCGCGTTCGGCAGGTGGGTCTGCCGGAGGTCGCCGAAATCGAGTACGCGGGCGCCATTGGTCAGGACTTCGGCGATCCGGCACTGCGCTTCGCGAAATCACTGCGGGTGTCCAACCGGGCTCCCCGTCGGCTTGCTGGATGACACTGCTGGCCAGTGATGTCCGACCAGCACAGCATGGCACGCCCCGCCGGGCCCGGCCCGCGCGTGACGGCAGGCTGTGCCATGTGCGATTCTTGCCAGCACATACCAACACCCGCTGCCCGATGGCGGCGATCACGGAGGGGCACCATGTCGCGAATCGTAAAATGCGGTCTGATCCAGACTTCGATGGCCTGCGCGGCCGAGGAGTCGATTGCGATCATCCGCGAGGCCAATATCAACAAGACGCTCAGCCTGATCGAGCGGGCGGCGGCCGAGGGCGTGCAGATCCTGTGCATGCAGGAGATCTTCACCGGGCCATACTTCTGCGCCGAGCAGAGCCCGCGCTGGTACGAGTCGACCGAGCGCATCCCCGATGGTCCGACCGTCAAGCTGATGCAGGAACTGGCCCGGCGGCATCGGATGGTGATCGTCGTGCCGATCTACGAGGAGGACGGTGCCGGCATCTACTACAACACGGCTGCCGTGGTCGATGCCGACGGCAGCTATCTCGGCAAGTACCGCAAGCATCACATTCCGCACTGTCTGCCGGGGTTCTTCGAGAAGTTCTACTTCCGTCCGGGCAATCTCGGCTATCCGGTGTTCGAGACCGCCTACGCCAAGGTCGGGGTCTACATCTGTTATGACCGGCATTTCCCGGAAGGCGCGCGGGCACTGGGCCTGAACGGGGCCGAGATCGTGTTCAACCCGTCGGCGACGGTGGCCGGGCTGTCGGAGTACCTCTGGAAGCTGGAGCAACCGGCGCACGCGGTCGCCAATGCCTATTTCGTCGGGGCGATCAACCGGGTCGGCACCGAGGCGCCGTGGAACATCGGCGAGTTCTACGGTCAGAGCTATTTCTGCGATCCGCGCGGGCAGTTTCTGGCGGTCGGTTCACGCGACCGCGATGAGTTGATCACCGCCGAACTCGACTTCGACCAGATCCGCGAGGTGCGCAATATCTGGCAGTTCTACCGCGACCGCCGGCCGGACAGCTACGGCGCCCTGGTCGCGCCCTGAGACCATCGCCATGGACGAGTTCATGCATGCGGCGATCGCCGAGGCCGAGGCCGGACTGGCCGAGGGTGGCATCCCGATCGGTTCGGTGCTGGTCCACGACGGACGAATCATCGGTCGTGGTCACAATCGCCGGGTTCAACGTGGCAGTGCCATCCTGCATGGCGAGATGGATGCCCTGGAGAATGCCGGCCGGCATCCGGCCAAGGTGTACCGCGCGGCAACCTTGTACACCACGCTGTCGCCGTGCGCGATGTGCAGCGGCGCCATCCTGCTCTACGGCATCAAGCGGGTGGTGATCGGTGAGAACCGCAGCTTCATGGGTGAAGAAGCGCTGCTGCGGCAGCGCGGCGTGCAATTGACCGTGCTCGACGATCCACGCTGCATCGCACTGATGCACGACTTCATGCAGCAGCAGCCGACGCTCTGGAACGAAGACATCGGCGAGTAATCCGGACGTTGCCTCGGTGTCACAACGGTTGCCGCCGGGTTCGCGCGCGGCAACGCGGCTTCGAGGGCCAGCCGATCAGCCGCGCAAGCACCGCTCCAGTCGAACCAGGCTGTGCGCTGCCGGGGTGATGGCCAACGCCAGCCCGGCGAGCACGCCGAGGGTGTTGGCCAGGGCATCGCGCAGATCGAACTGCCGGGTGCTGGTCAGTGCGCCTTGGGCGAATTCCAGACCCAGGCCAAGCGCGGCCAGGGCGACAGCGATCGCCACCAGCACCCGGCCGCCATGCAGTTGCACGGCCGCCGCCATCAGTACGAAATAGGCCAGGAAATGACCCAGCTTATCGCCGCCCGGTGCGCTCGGCAGTGGCGGCGGCGGGACCAGCGAAACCACCACCACCGCCAGCACGGCCACCCACCACAGCCCTCGCCAGAAACCGAAGTGGTGCAGTGGTCGCCTCACAGCCGGTGGCTCAGATCGCCGAGCGCGAAAGCGTGCGAGAAATCGACCTCGCGCTCGAAACCGATCACCTGGAAGCGCTCACCCATCTCGCCCGGCAGGGTCAGACGCTTGATCTCGTTGACGCGCCGGTGATGCTCGATGGGATCCCGCACCGACAGGCCCTGCATGGACTCCGCCAGGCCGTTGCCGAGCAGGAAGCTGGCCTGCGAACAGTAGCCGGAGAACTCGAAGCCGGCCGCCACGCCGGCCTCGGCCAGCGCGGTGAAATCGACGAAGGCGGTCACGTCCTGCAAGCCCGGCAGAAAGAACGGATCGTCGTGCTTGCGATGCCGGTAATGGCAGACCAGGGTGCCGTCGCGGCGCTCGGGCAGGTAGAACTCGCTGCGCGGATAGCCGTAATCGACGAACAGCAGGGCGCCCCGACGCATGCTGCCGGCCACCGCCTGAATCCACCAGGGCAACTGCGGCAGGATTTCCGAGCGATAGCCTTCGGGCAGGGCCCGTCCGAGACGCCGCTCGACGTGGCGGACCGCGCCCGACAGCATGGCATCGGCCGGCCGCCAGACAGTGGCGAATCCGGCTTCGCCAGCGATATCGACATGTTCTTCCTCGACCTCGCCCTCACGAATTCGGAAGCGCGGGGTCGGCAGGGCATCGATGACCTCATTGGCGAACAGCACACCGCACCAGTCATCGTCCGGCGGCGCGTCCAGCCAGACCACCCGCTGTCCGATCTCGGCCGGCAAGGCGGATAGCCGCTGGTGCTGCCGCTGGCGCAGATCGGCACTCGGCTCCAGCAGGGCGTACCGGTCCGGCAGGCAACCACGCTCCGCCATGCGCAGCAGGGCGGCCTCGGCGAAGGCGCCACTGCCACCGCCCAACTCCAGCACCCGCGCGCCCTGTCCGAGTTGGCGCAGCACCGGAGCCAGGGCATCGGCCACGGTGGTGGCGAACACCGCCCCGAGTTCAGGTGCAGTGACGAAATCGCCCTCGGCACCGAACTTGCGAGCACCCGCGCTGTAATAGCCGAGGCCCGGTGCATACAGGCACAGCTCCATGAACCGGGAAAAGGCCATCGCGCCGCGATCGGCGATTTCTGCACGGATCAGGGCGCTCAGGCGGATGCTGTGTTCGACGGCAGCCGCATTCGGTGCCGGGAGTTCTGGACGGCTCATCATGGCTTCTTGGCGCAACAGGGTTCAGGATACCGGTTCAGCCTCCTGCCGTAACACCATCATGCCCAGTTCATCGCCCGTCGCCCTGGTCACCGGCAGCGCCAAGCGGGTCGGCGCGACGATCGCCCGCCGGCTGCATCGGGCCGGCTTCGATCTCGCCCTGCACTACCGCCGCTCGGCCGCCGACATGCAGGCCCTGTGTGCCGAACTGAACACCGCCCGCCCTGGCTCGGCCTGCGCCTTCGCCGCCGATCTGGCCGAGCCTGCCGATGTCGAAGCCCTGGTGCCCGCAGTCCTGGCCCAGTTCGGCCGGCTCGATGCCCTGGTCAACAACGCCTCTGGCTACTACGCCACCCCGATCGGAGCCATCCAGGCCGGCCAGTGGGACGACCTGTTCGCCGCCAATGCACGGGCACCGCTGTTCCTGGCCCAGGCTGCCGCTCCGGCCTTGCGTGCCGGACGCGGCGCGATCGTCAACATCGTCGATATCTATGCCGAACGTCCGCTGCCCGGACACACCGTCTACTGCATGGCCAAGGCCGCCCTGGCGATGCTGACCCTGTCGCTGGCGCGCGAACTCGGCCCCGACGTGCGGGTCAATGCGGTCGCACCCGGCAATGTCCTGTGGTCGGAAAACTTCGCCAAGGCCGAGACCGAGACCATCGTCCGCGAACGCACCGCCCTGGCCCGCCAGGGCAGCCCCGACGACATCGCCGAAGCGGTCCGTTGGCTGATCGTCGATGCCGGCTATGTCACCGGGCAGATCCTGCGGGTCGATGGCGGTCGCAGCGTATTCGTCTGAGCCGCACGTCCCGCGCGTCCCATCAGCCAGAGCCAGCCACCCATGCCGCCCGCCCTCCCGATTCGAGCGCGACCCTCACCGATCTACCGCAGCCTGCGCGGATTCGCCCTGATCGTCCTGATCGGCTTGGCGTTCGTGCTGGGCTTCCTCGCCGGTCGGGCGCCACCGGACACCCCAGCCGGCCCGATCCCGGCCACGCCGCCGACCGGCCAGCCCGCGCCACCACTCAGCGACCCGCCGATCGTCGCGGCCCACTACTTCGGCCG
>DIHI01000063.1:39665-55808 GCA_002420085.1 Lysobacterales bacterium UBA5700
CTGCGCGCCGACGGCTTCAACACCGTGGTGCTGCTGGTCGCCTGGGGCGACTTCCAGCCCGGCTACGCCCCCTGCTGCACCTGGGACGAGCGTGCCTTCGCGCGGCTGCGCTTCCTGCTCGACCAGGCCCAGGCCGCCGGGCTGGGGGTGGTGATCCGGCTCGGCTACGGCTGGTACTTCCACCCCGACGGCGGCGACCCACTCGAACGCATCCATCGCCTGATGAATGACGGCGCGGTGCGTACCGCCTTCTTCCGCTTCAGCGAACGGATCGCCGCCGTCGCCGCCGACTACCCGGCCACCCGACTGACCCTGCTGTCGTGGGAAGACCTGTGGCTGCGCCGGATCGAACCCAACGCCCGCAACGACTACCGCGAATTTCTCGCCAGTCTGGCCGATGACGACCCGCTGCGCGACGAACTGCCCGTCGATGGCAGCCTGCCGAGCGCCGACGGCCCGCACGCCGCCGTTTTCCACCGCTACTGGGATTGGCTGCTGACCGAACGCCTGTTTCCTGGCGTGCATCGACACATTCAACCGCTCACCCTGGAAGCCCGCATCGACCGCGACCCGTTGTCCATCCGCGCCGCCGATGGCAGCCAGAGCCTGCGCTGGATCGGTCACGAAGCCAGCTACCGACCGCCCGGCGCCGCCGCGATGAGCCTGTACTGGGCACCATTCTGGGGTGCCGAGAATCGCGGCGAGACCCTCGGGGCCGAGCGCGCCGCCGAGCTGTTCACCACCCTGCTGGCCGAGGCCAGCACCGGCAGCGGCGGCCTGCCACTGTTCGTCGATCAGTTCAACGTCATCGACAACACCCTCGGCTACAGCCACCATGCCACCCTTGCCGACGACGCCCTGGCCGACTTCATGACCCGCGCCGGCTGCGCCCTGCACCAGGCCAAGGCCCTCGGCTATGGCTACTGGACCCTGTACGACTATGTCGAAAGCCCGCTGTACAACCCGACCTTCGGCTACGGCCTCGATGGCTGGCGACTCGAAACCGGTGACCAGCGCCCAGGCGAGAGCCGTCTGCACCCGCTCGACGCCGACCACCCGCACCTGCGCCTGATCAGCGGTGACCGCCTGAGCCAGACCATTCCCACCACCCGAGGCCGTCTGCCAAGTCATGGCTCCGGCCTCGACACCCAGTTCTGCCTGCACGCCGACAGCGACGACGGCGCCACCCTGCACGTCACTGCCGGCGGCCCGAGCGTCACCCTGCACCTGCCGGCCGGCCATCGCGGCGAAGCCTGCACCGCCATCGCCCCGACCCCCGACCCACACGGCCTGACGCTCAGCCTCGGCCTCGACCAGGGCCGTGCCACCCTCCACAGCCTCGCCCTGTTCGACCACATCCAGACCGGCGGCGTCTACGACCGCCACCGCCGCCCCCTGCCGCTGCGCGACCCCCTGCGCGCGCTCAACCAACGCTTCGCGGCACGCACGTTCGCCGATTGCCCATCGCCGGACCGTCCGGCACAGGTGCCGTGAGCCAGGACGGCGAGGACGGCCTGGCATCAGCAATGGCTGGCATCAGCGACAGATCGTGTTCGCCCCGACAGGCCCGTTGTCTCGCCCTCCCCCGGCACAGCACACCACGGTGGGGCAGAAGGCGCCTCTGGGCTGCCGGATCCTGCCGGGCATGGCCTCAGGTTCGGACAGCCTCCGCCGTCCCGGGCGCCATCACCGAGGCGATCCGGGCTGCGGCCTGGCCCATGTCGTTGCCGCTGGGCGATTGGAACAGGCGCAGGTCGAACTCCGGGGCGATCGCCAGCAGGTGGTCGAACAGGTCGGCCTGGATGCTCTCGTAGTCGGCCCAGGCGGTGGTGTCGGTGAAACAGTACAGCTCGATCGGCAACCCGTCCGGACCCGGTGCCAGATGCCGCACCAGCAGGGTGGCGTCGGTGCGGATGCGCGGGTGGGCGCGCAGGTAGGCTTCGGCGTAGGCACGGAAGGTGCCGACATTGGTCAGGCGGCGCAGATTGACCGGGGCCTGGCCCTGGTGGCGACGATTCCAGTCGGCCAGTTGCCGGCGCTTTTCGGCCAGATACGGGCGCAGCAGGACGAAGCGTTCCAGGGCATCACGCTCGTGGTCGTCGAGATGCCGGATCGCGTTCTGGTCGATGTGCAGGGCGCGCTTGATCCGCCGGCCACCCGATTCGCTCATGCCGCGCCAGTTGCGGAAACTGTCGGCGATCAGGGCATGGGTCGGAATGGTGGTGATGGTGCGGTCCCAGTTCTGCACCTTGACGGTATGCAGGGCGACATCGATGACATCGCCGTCGGCGCCGTACTTGGGCATTTCGATCCAGTCGCCGACCCGCACCATGTCGTTGCCGGACAACTGCACGCTGGCAACCAGGGACAGGATGGTGTCGCGGAATACCAGCAACAGCACGGCGGTCATCGCGCCCAGACCGGACAGCAGCAGGAGCGGTGAACGCTCGATCAGGGTGGCGATGATCAGGATTCCGGCGATCGTGTACACGACGATCTTGGTGATCTGGATGTAACCCTTGATCGGCCGATTGCGGGCACGCTCCGAATTGTGGCTGCGGTAGATGTCGTCGATGCCACCCAGCAGGGCGGCGATCGCCTGGGCGAGCGTGAGCACGACGTAAGCGGCGGCGAGGTTGCGGCTGATCTGGGTCAGTGCGTCGGGCAGACCCGGGATGATCGCGACCCCGAAGTAGATCGCCAGTGCCGGGGCGACGTGGGCCAGGCGGGAAATGACGCCGCGCGCGAGCAGGGCGTCGTCCCAGCGGGTCGGTGTGGCTTCGACCAGACGACGGATGGCGCGCAACAGGACATGTCGGCTCAGCCAGTCGACCAGCCAGGCGGTGCAGATCAGGGCCAGGACGGCGAGTCCGGTCATGAGCCAGGGCTGGGCGAGGGCCGAACTCAGCAGGGATGCTGGGGCACTCATCGCATCAGTCTAGCAAGTACCCATCCGCCGGCCAGCATCGACAGGCCATTGGCCGGTGCAACCTGGAGTCAAGACTCAGGCGCCGGCCGCGTGCGTTCGATGGTCACGCCGACCGCGTCGGCCTGGGCGATGGCGCCGGGTTTGGTCAGACGCAGGCGCAGCCAGCACACGTCGAATTCGCGCAGCAGCAGCGCGGCGCAGCGTTCGGCGAGGGTTTCGATCAGGCCGAAATCGGTTGTCGCGACGTAGTCGACCAGTCGCTCGCTGATCCGCTGGTAGTCCAGGGTGTCGGCGATCGCGTCGCTGGCCGCTGGAATGCGGTTGTCGAAGCCCAGTTCGAGGTCGAGTACGACGGTCTGGCGGATCGTGCGTTCGAAGGCATGGATGCCGATCACGGTGTCGATGCGCAGGGCCTGGATGAAGACGATGTCCATGTGGATAACGGGCTGTAGATGGCGGGCTGTGGGTGATGGACTGTGGGCACCGGAACGGCTGGGCGGAGCACTGTGCGTCGAGGGTTGCGGCTGGCCGAACCGTCCGGGCCGTGATCGTGGGCCGACGCCGGCGGGCGATCAGATCTCGATCAGGTCGGCCATGTCCCACCGGGGATGGACGCTGATCGCGAGCGGGTCGGCCAGGCCGGCCCGCAGCCGCACTGCGCCAGCAAAGGCGATCATCGCGCCGTTGTCGGTACACAGATGCGGTGGTGGGAAACAGACCCGCGCACCCAGCCGGGCCGTCATGCCGGCCAGCCGTTCACGCAACCGGGCATTGGCGCCGACGCCGCCCGCCACGATCAGGGTCCGATGGCCGGTCTGTTCGAGCGCGCGCTGGCATTTGATCGCCAGGGTGTCGACCACCGCGTCCTCGAAGGCGCGGGCGATGTCGGCGCGCGTGGCATCGCTGCGGTCGGAGCGATTCCAGGCCAGCAGCACCTGGGTCTTGAGTCCGGAAAAACTGAAATCCAGTCCGGGTCGGTCGGTCATCGGCCGGGCGAAGGTGAACCTGTCCGGCCGACCGGATTCGGCCAGGCGGGCGAGCTGCGGTCCGCCCGGATACGGCAGGCCCATCAGCTTGGCGGTCTTGTCGAAGGCTTCGCCGGCGGCGTCGTCCAGGGTTTCACCGAGCAGCCGGTAGGCGCCGATCGCATCGACCGCCATCAATTGGGTGTGTCCGCCCGAAACCAGCAGGGCCACGAACGGTGGACTGGGCGGGTCGGGGTCGAGCAGGGGTGCCAGCAGATGGCCTTCCATGTGATGGACGCCGATCGCCGGAATGTCCAGAGCCCAGGCCAGCGCGCGGCCGGTGGCAGCGCCGACCAGCAGGGCGCCGATCAGGCCAGGACCAGCGGTGTAGGCGATGCCGTCGAGATCACCCAGGTCCAGGCCGGCATCGGCCAGGCAGGTTCGGATCAGCGGCAGCAGTTTGCGGACATGGTCGCGACTGGCTAGCTCCGGCACCACACCGCCGTAGTCGGCATGCAGCGCAATCTGGCTGTACAGGCCCTGGGCACGGATGCCTACGGCGCTGTCGTGGATCGCAACACCGGTCTCGTCGCAGGAGGTTTCGATGCCGAGCACGATCATGCTGGGCGAGGCCGCTTGCGCGCCCCATCGGCGCACCGGTATCATATACGGCTCGCCCGGCGTTGTCGGGCCGAATTCCGCACGAGACCACCCATGCCCAACGTCAAAGTCCGCGAAAACGAGCCATTCGAGTTCGCCCTCCGCCGCTTCAAGCGCACCTGCGAAAAGGCCGGCGTCCTGGCCGAAACCCGCAAGCGCGAGTTCTACGAAAAGCCGACCCAGGAGCGCAAGCGCAAGCGCGCTGCCGCCGTCAAGCGTCATCTCCGTCGCGCCGGTCGCGACGTGACCAAGCGCCAGCGGCTGTACTGAGCCTCCGGCGCGCGGCTTCGCTGCCGCGTCCGGGCCAGGTTCCAGCCCATTGGCTCTCGAAGCCGGTCGCGCCACGCGCCTCCGGCTTTTTGTATTTCCGCGTCGGCACTCGCCGACCCAGTCCTGGTGATCCCATCATGAGTCTGAAAGCGCGCCTGACCGAAGACATGAAGACCGCCATGAAGGCCGGCGACAAGGACCGGCTCGGCGTGATCCGTCTGATCAATTCCGAAATCAAGCGGCGCGAGGTCGATGAGCGGATCGAACTCGACGATGGCCAGGTGCTGTCGGTGCTTGAGAAGATGCTCAAGCAGCGCAAGGACTCGGTCAACCAGTACGAAGCGGCCGGTCGCGACGATCTGGCAGCGGTCGAGCGATTCGAGATCGGGGTCATTCAGGGGTATCTGCCAGCGCCGCTGCCGGCGTCCGAAATCGCTTCCGCAATCGCAGCGGCGATCGCCGAGACCGGCGCCACAGGACCGCACGACATGGGCCGGGTGATGGCGATCCTGAAACCGCGCCTGGCCGGCCGCGCCGACATCGGCCAGGTCTCGGCCCAGGTCAAGGCGGCATTGGTCGGTTGAATCGGCGTCGATTCGGCCTCGGTCGCGCTATCGCCGCCCCCCGCCTCTCGACAAGCCGCCGCTCGATCGTTCGACCCACGGCGACCCGATCCCCTGCGACCCGACCCACGGCAAACGACCGTACTGCCGTGGCATCATGGCTCCGCCCTGCCCACGCCGGCACCCGACCTGCTTCGCCTGACGAAGCAGACTCGGCACATGGTACTGCGACACTCGCAGCCGAACCGTTTGGACCGCGACAATGACCGCCAGCCCGACCGGACCGATCCCCGACGATTTCATCGACGCCCTGGTGGCGCGCACCGATATCGTCGAACTGATCGGCTCGCGGGTTCCGCTCAAGCAGGCCGGCCGCGAATTCGTCGGACTGTGCCCATTCCACGACGAGCGCTCGCCGAGTTTTTCGGTCAGCCCGAACAAGCAGTTCTTCCACTGCTTCGGATGTGGCGCACACGGAACCGCGATCGGCTTCCTGATGCAGTACGACCGACTGGAATTCCTCGACGCCATCGAGGAACTGGCCAAGCGGGCCGGCATGGAAGTGCCGCGCGACACCCGCCACCGACATCGGCGTGACGACTTCGATGCCCTGGTGGCGATCTGCGCCGAGGCCGAGGCATTCTTCCGCCGCCAGTTCGACGCCAGCCCCAAGGCACAGGCCTATCTGCAACGGCGCGGCGTCGATGCCGGCAATCGGGCTCGGTTCGGGATCGGTTATGCACCGGCTGGCTGGGACGGCCTGCTGCGTTCACTCGCTGGTTCGCCCGAACGGCAGGCGCTGCTGGAGAAGGCCGGACTGCTCTCACGCAAGGATGGCGGCTCGGTCTACGACAAATTTCGCGACCGCCTGATGTTCCCGATCCACGACCGTCGGGGCCGACCGATCGCGTTCGGCGGCCGGATCCTGAGCACCGGCCAGGACGATGGCCCGAAGTACCTCAATTCACCGGAAACACCGCTGTTCCACAAGGGCCGGGAGCTCTACGGCCTCTGGCAGGTGCGCAAGGCGCACAGCCGGATCGGCCGGCTGATCGTGGTCGAGGGCTACATGGACGTGGTCGCCCTGTTCCAGTACGGCATCGACACGGCAGTGGCCACCCTCGGCACTGCCACTACACCGGACCAGGCCGATCTGCTGTTCCGCAACAGCAGCGATGTCTATTTCTGCTTCGACGGCGATCGCGCTGGCCGCCAGGCTGCCTGGCGCGCCCTGCAATCGGTCCTGCCACGTCTGCGCGAGGGCCGACAGGCATTCTTCCTGTTTCTTCCGGAAGGCCAGGATCCCGACAGCCTGATCCGTGAGGAGGGCGCGGCCGGTTTCGATGCCCGACTGCGCGAAGCCACCCCATGCAGTGATTATTTCTTTGATGAACTGTCGCGCGACATCGCACTGCGTACCCTCGATGGCAAGGCCCGCCTCGCCGAGCGGGCCAAGCCCCTGCTGGCGCGCATCCCGGAGGGCGCCTTTCGCGACCTGATGGAGCAACGCCTGACCAGCCTGACCGGCCTCGCCCAATCGATCGGCGAAACTCGCCAACCCGTCACACCGCGCACTTCGCTGCCCGGCAATCGTCGCCGCAGTCTGGTCCGCAGTGCCATCGCCCTGCTCCTGCAACAGCCGGCCCTGGCCCTCGAAGTGACCCCACCGTTCGCCTTTGCCGACCTCCGGCAACCCGGCGTAGACCTGCTGATCCTGCTGATCGAGCGCATCCAGGCCCGCCCCAACCTCACCACCGGCGCCCTGCTCGACGCACTTGCCGACCACCCGCAGGCCGCCAGTGTCCGGACCCTGGCACTGACCGACATCCCCGGCACGACTGACGCGCAGCGACAGGAGTTCCTCGGGGCAATCGCACGCCTGGGCCAGCAGACGGCCGACCAGCGAATCGCCGAACTCACCGAACAACAGCGACAGGTCGGCCTCGACGATCAGCAAAAGACCGAGTTGCGCGTGCTGCTGTCGCGCCGCCTCGAACGCCCCTGAGCACCATGTCGCTTGCCACAACCGTCGGCATGGGTGTGGTCCACCCGCCGCCGAGGAGGTTGGCACAGGTGCGCGGACGGCGAGTGCGATGGCTGTCCGGACAGCCGGCATCCGGGTAGCAGGCCAGCGAGCCAGCCACGATGGCTTCCGGCGCCGCAGCAACGGCTTCACCGGCACGGCGAGAATGCGGGTTACCCTATGCCGGTGATGCGCGGTTGCTTCCAGTGCCTGGTCCATATCTTCGTCCTGCTGGCCTCGACGGCTGTATCGGCGACCACCGGGGATCGCTCGGTCGATCGCAGCCGTGTCGTGTACGACGGGATCGAGGCTCCGTCGCCAGCCGATCTCCAGGCCGCTGCCGCACGCTCGCGCACGTCCGGCGCCGTGTTCGCCGGTTGGCTGGCCAATGGTGCCGCGCTGATCGCCGCCCGCCATGGCGATGCCATCCAGATCCATCGCATCGATGGCCCCGGCGCCGTGCCCCAGCGGTTGACCGATTCCAGCGATTCGATCGCCGCCGTCACGGTTCCACGACGCGGCTCCGAGGGCTTCCTGTTCGGTATGGACAGCAACGGCACCGAGGACTGGCAACTCTACTACTACGATCTGGGCGCCAATCGCAGCCGCCGACTCAGCGATGGCCAGAGTCGCAACCAGGGCGCGGTCTGGGCACATGATGGCAGCCGTTTCGCCTACACCACCACCCGTCGCAACGGCCTTGATGCCGACATCCACATCATGTCGGCCGAGGGCGACAGCCAGCCGCTGGTCGAACGCGGCGGTGGCTGGCTGGCCCAGGATTGGTCACCCAACGATCAGGCCCTGCTGGTCCGACAAGTACACTCGCTGACCCATTCACGGCTGTGGCTGGTGCGGATATCCGACGGTGCGATGGCACCGATCGGCAATGACCGAGCGGTCGCCAACATCGGGCGCGCGCTGTTCGCACCGGATGGTCAGGCGATCTACTACACCTCCGACGAAGCCTCGGAATTCCGACAGTTGCTGCGGGTCGATCTGCGGACCGGGCGACGGCGTATCCTGACCCGCAGCATCCGCTGGGACATCGAGGACTTCGCGCTGTCCGGCGATGGCCGCCACCTC
Source organism: Lysobacterales bacterium UBA5700 (assembly GCA_002420085.1). Taxonomy (GTDB): domain Bacteria; phylum Pseudomonadota; class Gammaproteobacteria; order Xanthomonadales; family Xanthomonadaceae; genus UBA11164. Next base: position 48,162 of record DIHI01000063.1, read on the forward strand.
GCCCTGGTCGTCAACGAGAACGGCTACAGCCGGCTGCTGCTGCGGTCGCTGCCGGACCAGCGCAACATCCGCCTGCCGGCGCATCCGCCTGGCACCCTGTCACTGGGCGGGTTCGACCCGAGCGATCGGCACCTGGCCTTCACCCTGGCCAGTACCGGCGAGCCGGTCGCGGTGTGGACACTGAGCCTCGGCCGCAATGACTACCAGCGCTGGACCGGTGAGCCCACCGACCCGGCAACCTCGGTGCGGATCGAGCCCGAAGCCATCGACTATGCCAGCTTCGACCGCGACAGCGAGGGCTGGCGGCGTCGGATACCGGCCCTGTATTACCGTCCACCGGGCAGCCCACCTGAACGCGGCTTCCCGGTTCTGGTCAGTCTCCACGGCGGCCCGGAGGCGCAGGCGCGACCCGGCTTCAACCCGACCATCCAGCATCTGGTCGGTGAATTGGGCATCGCCGTGATCACCCCGAACGTGCGTGGCTCGACCGGCTACGGCAAACACTTCCTCGCCCTCGATGACGGGCTGCGGCGCGAACATGCGGTGCGCGATGTCGGCGCTCTGCTCGATTGGATCGCCGATCAGCCGGAACTCGATGCCGACCGCATCGGCGTGACCGGCACCAGCTATGGCGGCTACCTCGCCCTCTCGGCGCTGGCCCACTACGGAGCCCGTCTGCGGGCCGGCGCCAGTGTGGTCGGCATCTCGCACCTGGTGACCTTCCTGGAGAACACCAGCGAACTGCGCCGCGATCTGCGTCGGCTTGAATATGGCGACGAACGCGACCCGACCACCCGCGCCCACCTCGACCGCATCTCACCGCTGACCCTGGCACCTCGAATCAAACGTCCGCTGCTGATCGCTCATGGTGGCAATGATCCGCGCGTCCCGGTTGCCGAGGCCGAGCGCATCGTCAGCGCCGTCCGAAGCAACGGGGTCGAAGTCGGCTATCTGCTGTTTCCCGATGAAGGCCATGGTTTCACCCGGACATCCAGCCGCAATGTCTTCGAGGCGGTCAGCAGCCGATTCTGGCGCGCGCACCTGCTCGACCAGCACGACGAGTGAATGGCAAGCCCCGTCGGCCGCAGGGCTGCCACTCGCGGCCCTGTCTAGACCGCCAACAGCCACCAATCGACCAGCAGGAACCCGAACAGTGCCATCAGGTAGATCACCGAATAGCTGAACACCCGCATGGCATACAACTCGCCGGGCGGATCGAGCAGACGAATCGCGTAGTGGACGAACACCGCGCCGAGCACCAGGGCACCACCGAGGTAGAACGGCCCGCTCATCCCGGTCGCCCATGGCAGGACGGTCACCGCAACCAGCAGCAGGGTGTAGAACAGGATCTGCCAGCGGGTGTACACGACGCCGTACACCACCGGCAGCATCGGAATCATCGCTTTCGCATAATCGTCGCGCCGGAAGATCGCCAGCGCCCAGAAATGCGGCGGCGTCCAGACAAAGATGATCAGCACCAGCAACAGGGCATACGGATGAAGCTGATCGGTCACCGCCGTCCAGCCGAGTGCGGGTGGGGCCGCGCCGGCCAGGCCGCCGATCACGATGTTCTGCGGTGTCGCGCGCTTCAGGAAACCGGTGTAGATCAGGGCGTAACCGATCAACGAGGCAAACGTCAGCACCGCAGTCAGCGGATTGACCAGCCAGACCAGGAGCACCATCGAGCCGACGCCGAGCACCAGTGCGAACACCAGCACCTGGCGGGTCGAAAGGCCGCCGCTGGGCAGCGGGCGGGCTGCTGTACGCGCCATCACGGCGTCGATGCGACGATCGAGCAGGTGGTTGATGGCCGCCGCCGAGGCCGCCGCCAGCCAGATGCCGAGGCCACCGAACAGCACCGCAGGCCAAGGTGGCAGGCTGGGGGCGAACGCGATGCCGGAGCGACCGGCCAGCAGGTCACCATCGAACATCCGGAACAACGCCATCAGCGAATCCATGCCGAGTGCGTGGCGTGGGTCGAGCCGGGCCAGGAACATCCCGACCACCGCCGTGAACACGATCAAGGCCACCACCCGTGGCTTGGTCAGTTGCCAGAATTGGCCGAAGCTCGATGTCATCACGCGCATCAGGGTTGGGAAGGCCGACCGCTGCCGGATGGACGCAACCGGGCCAGCAATGCGACCAGGACGCTCAGCAACAGCACGGCGCCGGCATTATGCGCCGTGGCCATCCACAACGGCAGCCCGAACACGACATTACCGATCCCGAGTGCGACTTGCAGACCGAGCGCCAAGGCCAGCAGCCAACCCCAGCCGGCCAGACCGGTAAGTCGGCGCAGTCGGATCGCCAGGTACAGCAGGTACACGAACACCAGCACCGCCATCAAGCGATGACTGAGATGGATGGCGGTGCGCGCGGCACCGTCGAGAACTCCGCCTTCGTAATCGACCCCGATGCCGCGCCAGAGCACGAATGCCTCACCAAAATCGGTCTGTGGCCACCACTGGCCCTGACAGGTCGGGAAACTGGTGCCGCAGGCCAGGGCCGCATAGTTGGCACTGGTCCAGCCGCCGAGCGCAATCTGCAACGTCAGCAGCAGCAGACCGATCAGCAGCAATCGGCCGATCCGGCCGCTGTCGGCACGCGGCATCATCGCGCCCGGCGTGGCGCGGTTGGCCTGCCACAGCAGCATCGAGAACACGGTCAGGCCACCGACCAGATGGCCCATGACCACGATCGGCTTGAGCAGCCAGGTCACCGTCCACATGCCGAGCATGGCCTGAACGATGATGACCGCAAGGGTCGCCACTGCCAGCCGGCTCGGATCTCCACGCGCCGTGCGCAGCACCTGCACCCAGAGTGCCACCTGAGCCAGACCGACCAGAACCGAGGAAGCGATGTGGGCATCGAGCATGTACAGCCGGATCGAAGCTGCGACCATGGCGGAGGCACTGACCACCACGGCCAGACCGATCCGCTGGCGACGCACCGTCAGCAGAGCCAGGATCAGGGTCAGTACACCCAGGCCAGCGGCCGCGTGCCGATGGACCTGCTCCTTCCAGGCTTTATCGACCTCGACCGGGCGCTCGAAGTGCTGGTTGGCCGCCTCGATCTGCACGTCGTGTCTGGGCCAGGTGGCCTGACCGTAGCAGGTCGGCCAGTCCGGGCAGCCCAGGCCGGCATCGGACAGGCGCACGAAGGCGCCGAACACGATGACCGCAAAGGCCAATGCTACGGCAGCCCAAGCGATCCGGTGGAAATGACGGTGGGGAAGATTCATCGGGAACGGTTCCGGGTAATCATTTGACGAGTCGATACAGATCCTTGCTCAGGCCACTCGGATCGAAGCCGGGCCGATAGCGCAGCACGGCGTAGCCGGATGGATCGAGCACGTAGAGGCTGCCGTCGAGTGGCTGCGACGCGGCCAATCGCGCCGAAAGCGCCGGGTCGGCCGCGATCTCGACCAGGCGGCGAAAGCCGGGCGCACCCTCCGGGCGCGGACCGATCCAGAGCACATCGAGACGATCGGCATGCCGGCCCTCGCTGCGCCAGACCCGCTCCAGCACATCGAGCAGTTCGGCGCGATCACGGTCATCACCGCTGGCATCGACCAGCACCCGCCAGATTTCTTCCGACGGCTGCCAGGGATAGGGCGAGCCATCGAGCCGCCGCACAACGATATCGGTGAGGTCGATCGCCGGCGCGATGAACTCGCCGTGGTTGCGGGTCCGTGTCGGCTGCCAGCCGCTGTAGTGCAGCACCAGGGCGGCTCCGAACGAGCCACCGAACATCAGCACGATCAGCAGCAGGATGAGACGGGAACGACTGCGGGTGTGATTCCGGGCGGCGAAATTTCGGGCAGTCTGCTCCCCGGCAGTCTGATCCTGGGCGATATGATTCTGGTTGGTCATCGGCGGCGGCAGGCAAGGAAAAGGGTAATCACAGCAACCGCCGCAGCCAGTGCAAACCACTGCCCGGCGTAGCCACGGTGCTTTTCTGGTGTCAGGGTATTGGGCAATACGTCGAGGCTGCGACGATAACCGATCGGTTGCGCCGGATCGGGGCGCAGGACACGGGCAGCCAGCGGGCCGACGCCATCCAGCAGGGTGCTGACTTCAGCCGGATCGAGCCGGGTCAGCAGCCAGCGACCATCGGTCAAACGCTGTCCGGCCGGACCCAGCATCAGACCGGGTGACGGCGGGGGCAGCAAGAGCCCATCGATCTCCACGACACCACCGTCGCCGACCTCGGTCTGCGGCGGCACTCGATCGGCTGGCATCGGCAACCAACCCAGTTCGACCAGGATCGGCCGATCGACGTGCTCCGGCCGAAACAACCGGTAGACGCGCACACCGACCGCACCGGCATCGATCTGGTTGTCGAGCAACAGGATCGGCGCATCCAGGAAACGGCCCTGGCTGTACACCCGATCGATGCCATCGGCCCGATCGGCCAATGCCGCCGTCATGGGCTCGGACTGACCGGACGCCAGGCGTGCCGCCACTGCATCGAGCGTGGCCTGCTTGCTCTCGCCGCGCTGCCATTGCCAGATGCCCAGCGCCACGAATGCCGCAAAGGCAAGCACGGCCGCAATCATGGCCAGCGCGCGCTTGACCGCACCCCGCTGCCGGGCGATCTGGTTCACCGCCGCCATCTCGAACGCGCGACCGGATTCGTCATGCGCGATACTATCCGCCCCGCAAACTCCGGATCCGGCACCATGTGGAAAGCCCTGGTCATCGTCGCGTTCTTGTTGCTGATTCTGTACAACCTCGGTGCCGGGCTGTACTACATGCTGGTAGACAAAGGCACCACGACCCGCACCGTCAACTCCCTGACCTGGCGAATCGGTCTGTCGGTCGCCCTGATCGTCCTGATCGTGATCGGTATCGCCACCGGCATGATCCAGCCGCATGGCATCAATGGTTGAAATCTGTAAGCCGCTGGCCCGTGACCCCCGCAGCCGACTCGCAGCGCCGGAATGGGCACCACGCGGGGGTGTGCTGATCAAAAGCCGCAGCCCGGACCGAGCTTGGCCGTCGATGGCTGCCGACCAACCGGCCGATGTCGCCGCCGGCAGACCGCCGACGCATTCCTCAACCGCCTGACCTCGATGCTCGATGCTTGATTCTCGATGCGCCGCTCGGAACCGCGCATCAGGAACCGCGCTTGTTCAAACGCGGTTCCCGCAGTCCGCCCTCAGAGCACGTAGACGAACACGAACAGGCCGAGCCAGACCACATCCACGAAGTGCCAATACCAGGCCACCGCCTCGAATCCGAAGTGCTGGTCCTTGCTGAAATGCCCCTTGGCGCAGCGGAACCAGATCACGGTCAGCATGATCGCACCGAGGGTCACGTGCATGCCGTGAAAACCCGTGAGCATGAAGAACGTTGATCCGTAGATGCCGGAGCCCAGCGTCAGATTCAGATCGCTGTAGGCATGCATGTACTCATAGACCTGAAAGTACAGGAACACCAGACCCAACACCACGGTGGCCGCCAGCCAGAACAGCAGGACACCGCGCTGACCCGCCTTGAGCGCATGGTGGGCGATCGTGATGGTCACGCCCGACGCCAGCAGCAACAGGGTATTGAGCAGTGGGATGCCCCAGGCCGGAATGGTCTCGAACGTGCCGCCAACCGCTGCCGGACCATTGGTTGGCCAGGCCGGCTCGAAGCCTTGCCACAGCAGGGCATGGGTGAGTACACCATCGCCCTCGCCGCCCAGCCACGGCACCGACAGGGCACGGGCATAGAACAGTGCGCCGAAGAAGGCGGCAAAGAACATCACCTCGGAAAAGATGAACCAGATCATGCCCATCCGAAACGAGGTGTCGACCTGCTGGTTGTAGAAGCCGGCGACCGATTCGCGGATCACGCTGCCGAACCAGCCGAACAGCATCACCACCAGAATCGCCAGCCCGGCGTAGAACACCGGCTGCCCCCAGGCATTGCCGTTCAGCCAGTTGGCGACGCCGAACACGGTGGTGAACAGGCCGAGCGTGCCGACCATCGGCCATTTGCTGCCGTGCGGCACGTAGTAGATGTTGGCGTCGTGGGTGTGAGCCATGGGATTCCCCGTTGATTCCGGAATTCAGAGTGCGGTCAGGGCGCGCCGGCAGCGGCGTGCCCGGATTCGGCCGCCAGGCGGGCGGTGGCCGATTCGTTATTGTAGAAGACGTAGGACAAGGTCAGGGTGCGGATGGTCGGATCGAGGTCGGGATCGACCACGAACCGCACCGGCATCCGGCGCTCTTCACCCGCATCCAGACGTTGCTCGGTGAAACAGAAACACTCGGTCTTGCTGAACCAGGCGGAAGCGCTCGATGGCGCCACCGAAGGCACTGCATTGCCGACGATCGCATGGTCGGCATCGTTGCGGGCCACATAGCTGGCCTCATAAACCCGGCCCGGCTGGACCCGCATCGAGCCCTGCTCGGGCTTGAATGTCCAGGGCAGGCGCGAGTTGACGGTGGCGTCGAATTCGACCGTGATCCAGCGATCCTGATCGACCGTCATCCCGGCCACCCGTGCCTCGCCCACCGGTCCACGTTCGAGACTGATCCCGAACACCTTCTCGCACGCCAGCCGGTAGAGCGGACCGAGCGAGAAGGCGAACACGAACGAGGCCACCGCGATCAGGCCGATGGTGCGCAGCAGTCGGATGTTCTCGTTCATCGGCCGACCACTCCGGATGCGATGAAGGCGACGTAGATCGCCACCGCCAGCGCCGCGAGGATGCCAGCCGTGGTGTACACGCCCTTGCGATTTTCAGTCGGACTCATGTCGAATGCGGATGCCGTGTCGGGGCTGGGGGATGAACAGGCCATCCCCCAGGAGCCGGTCAGTGGCTGACGTCGCCATGCGCGAGATCGGTGTCGCGGATCGTCGGCGGCGTGGTGAACGTGTGGTGCGGCGCCGGGCTTGGCACCGTCCATTCAAGTCCGCGCGCGGCCTCCCATGAACGCGCTTCGGCCTTGGCGCCCTTCTTGAGCAGGCAGCACTGCACGATGATGTAGACCAACAGCAACTGGCTCAGACCAAACCCGAAACCACCGATCGACGACCACAGGTTGAAGTCGGCAAAGGCGACGTTGTAGTCCGGGATGCGTCGCGGCATGCCGGCCAAGCCCAGGAAATGCTGCGGGAAGAACAGCAGGTTGACGAAGATCGTGCTCAGCCAGAAGTGCCATTTGCCGAGCGTCTCGTTGTACATCCGGCCGGTCCACTTCGGTAGCCAGTAGTAGACACCGGCCATGATCGCGAACACCGCGCCGGTGACCAGCACGTAGTGGAAATGCGCGACCACGAAATAGGTGTCGTGGTATTGGAAGTCGGCCGGCACGATCGCCAGCATCAGGCCGGAAAATCCACCGATGGTGAACATGATGACGAAGCCGATGGCAAACAGCATCGGCGTCTCGAAGGTCATCGAACCTTCCCACATCGTGCTGACCCAGTTGAACACCTTCACCCCGGTCGGCACGGCGATCAGCATGGTGGCGTACATGAAGAACAGTTCGCCACCGAGCGGCATGCCCACGGTGAACATGTGGTGCGCCCAGACGATGAAGCTCAGGAAGGCGATCGACGCGGTGGCGTAGACCATCGCCTGGTAACCGAACAGCGGCTTGCGGGCAAAGGTCGGGATGATCTCCGACACGATGCCGAAGGCCGGCAGGAT
>DIHI01000063.1:55876-56261 GCA_002420085.1 Lysobacterales bacterium UBA5700
AAGATGTGCTGGAACATCACCGGGTCGCCGCCGCCGGCCGCATTGAAGAAGCTGGTGGCAAAGAACTTGTCGGTCAGCAGCATGGTCACCGCACCGGCCAGCACTGGCATCACCGCGATCAGCAGGAAAGCGGTGATCAGCCAGGTCCAGACGAACACCGGCATCTTGAGCAGATCGACGCCGGGGGCACGCATGTTGAGGATGGTGGCGATGATGTTGATCGCGCCCATGATCGAACTGATGCCCATCAAGTGGACCGCGAAGATCACGAAGGCGACGTTGTTGCCGCCCTGCAGCGACAGTGGCGGATAGAGCGTCCAGCCACCGGCCGGACCACCACCCGGCAGCACCAGGGTCATCAGCAGCAGGGTGAAGGCGAACGGCA
>DIHI01000022.1:0-5825 GCA_002420085.1 Lysobacterales bacterium UBA5700
CGCTTCACCGCCTTGTCGCGCACGATGCGCGCGTGGTGCGTGACGTTCGCGGCGGTGGCGGCGTAGTCGGCGATCTCGGCGAGCGGAATCTGGGCTTTGACCACCAGTTCGCCACCGCGTGAGGCGTCGGTGCCGTTGATCCGGGCGCGCTTGCTGGCCAGGCCGCCGGTGATGTCGCCGACGCTGTCTTCGGGTGCGGTCACGTCGAGGTTGACGATCGGTTCCAGGATCAGCGGTCGGGCCTTGCCGATGGCGTCGAGGAAGGCTTTCTTGCCGGCTGCGACGAAGGCGACTTCCTTGGAGTCGACCGGGTGATGTTTGCCGTCGTAGACGATCACCCGCACGTCCTGCAAGGGGTAGCCAGCGATGGCACCGGTTTCCAGCACCATGCGCACACCCTTTTCGACCGCTGGCAGGAACTGCCCTGGAATGGTGCCGCCCTTGACTTCATCGACGAACTCGAAGCCGTCGCCTCGGGCCAGCGGTTCGATCCGCAGAAACACTTCGCCGAACTGGCCGGCGCCGCCAGTCTGCTTCTTGTGGCGGTGATGACCGTCGGCGCGGGCGGAGACGGTTTCCCGGTAGGCGATCCGGGGCGGTGCGCTGTCGACTTCGACGCCGTAGCGGTCCTTCATGCGCTCCAGCATCACCCGCAGATGCAGTTCGCCCAGGCCGCGCACCACGGTTTCGTTCAGTTCGCTGTGATGATCGACCCGGAAGCAGGGGTCTTCCTCGGCCAGTCGATCCAGGGCGTTGGCCAGTTTCTGTTCCTGGCCCTTGTGCCGGGGCCGGACCGCCAGGCCGAACATCGGCCGGGGGAAGTCGAGCGGTTTGAGGTGGATGTGGTCCTCGTCGTGGCTGTCGTGCAGGATGGCATCGAAGTGGATGTCCTCGACCTTGGCCACGGCGGCGATGTCGCCTGGGATGGCCGATTCGATCTCGCTGTGCTCCTTGCCGTGCAGCTTGAACACATGACCGACCTTGAACGGTTTCTTGCCGTCGTCGATGAACAACTGGTTGTCGCGGCGGACCGTGCCCTGATAGACCCGGAATACGCTCAGCTTGCCGACGAATGGGTCGTTGACGATCTTGAACACGTCGGCGATGACGTGGGCGCCGGGGTCTGGCCGGGCTTCGATCGCCTGGGCGGCCGGGCCTTCGCCCTTGATGAACGGCGGTGGGTTGGCTTCCAGCGGGCTCGGCATCAGTTTCTCGATCAGGTCGAGCAGGGCGGCCACACCGGCGCCGGTGCGCGCCGAGACGAAGCAGATCGGTACCAGATGACCTTCGCGCAGACATTGCTCGAAGCTGTCGTGCAGTTCCTGGCCGGACAGGCCCTGCTCGCCCAGTTCGAGATAGCGGCCCATCACATCCTCGTTGATCTCGACAACCTGGTCGATGATGCGCTGGTGGGCGTCGGCGACCGAGGAGAAATCGGCCTCGCCATCGGGCTTGAAGAAGCAATCGACGACACCGGTGCGATCACGGCCGGGCAGGTTGATCGGCAGGCATTCCGGTCCGAAGGTTTCGCGCAGCCGTTCGACCAGTTCGGCCAGGTCGGCGTCGCTGTCGTCGATCCGGTTAACCACCAGGAAGCGTGCTAGGCGCCGGGCCTTGCCGTATTCCATCATTCGGAGGGTGCTGTGTTCGATGCCGGCGCTGGCATTGACCACCACGGCGCAGGTCTCGACGGCGGCCAGGGCGGACAGGGTCGGGCCGCGAAAATCCGGATAGCCGGGGGTGTCGATCAGGTTGACATGGACGCCCCCATGGTCGATCGAGGCGACCGCCGAGTTGATCGAGTGGCCGCGCGATTTTTCCATCGGATCAAAGTCGGATACGGTGGTGCCGCGCTCGATGTTGCCTGCCGTCTTGAGGGTGCCGCCGGCGTGCAGCAGGGCTTCGAAAAGCGTGGTTTTGCCGGCGCCTGCGTGGCCGACCAGGGCCACGTTGCGAATCTGGTCGCTGCTGTAGTCGGGCATGGATCCGTCTCCCCGTGGGTTGAATGGTTGACGCTGCACGGGCCGTGCAGGCCGGTGTGGCGTCCTGACGTCGGACCCGGCGGCGGTCGTGGCTGCGATCGGGCCACCGCACGGGGGACCGTGGGTCAAGACTTGCAGTGTGGACGCCATCGGTCAAGTGGCGGCGTGGGTGCGGTGCAGCATGCGCCGGTCGCGGCGGGTTCGGTGCTTTTCCAGCCGGTGCGCCTGGGGTAACGTGGCGGTTTCGCCGACAGCACACGGAATCCAGACCATGAGTGATCTGCATGAATTCATTGATGCCGCCCCCAAGGTGGAACTGCACCTGCACATCGAGGGCAGTCTGGAGCCGGCGATGCTGTTCGACCTGGCCCAGCGCAACGGCATCGATCTGCCGTTCGATTCGGTCGAAGCGGTTCGCGCCGCCTACGATTTCGGCAATCTCCAGGACTTCCTGGACATCTACTACCAGGGCATGAACGTGCTGCGCAGCGAGCGCGATTTCTACGATCTGACCTGGGCCTATCTGGAGCGGGCGGCGGCGCAGAACATCGTCCACACCGAGATCTTCTTCGATCCGCAGGGCCACACCGAGCGCGGGATCGCCTTCGAGACGGTGATCGACGGCATCCATGCCGCCCTGACCGAGGCGCGCGCCCGGTTCGGCATCAGTTCCCGTTTGATTCCGTGCTTTCTGCGCCATCTCAGTGAGGCGTCGGCGTTTGCCACCCTCGAACAGGCATTGCCGCATCGCGATCGGATTGCCGGTTTCGGTCTGGACAGTTCCGAGCGTGGCCATCCGCCGTCGAAGTTCGAGCGGGTGTTCGCACGGGTGCGCGACCTGGGGCTGCGGGTGGTCGCCCATGCCGGTGAGGAGGGGCCGCCGGAGTACGTCCGCGAGGCGCTCGATCTGCTCAGGGTCGATCGCATCGATCATGGCAACCGTTCGCTGGAAGACCTCGATCTGGTCGCTCGACTGGTCGCTGCGGGCATGCCGCTGACGGTCTGTCCGCTCAGCAATCTCAAGCTGTGCGTGGTTGGCGATCTGCACGCGCATCCACTGCGGCGGATGCTCGATCTGGGCCTGAAGGCGACGGTCAACTCCGATGATCCGAGCTATTTCGGTGGTTATCTCAACGAGAATCTGCGGGCGGTTGCCGATGCCCTGGAACTCGATCGCGGCCACATCCTGACCCTGTTGGGCAATGCCATCGATGCCAGCTTCCTGGCGGAGCCGGATCGCCGTGATCTGCATGCGCGGCTGGCCGAATACGCGGCGGCCTGAGTCGGGGGTCGGGGCCGTCAGCTCAAGCGGCATCGGCGGCATTGGCGGTGGCGGCAGTGACGACATCGGCGCCGATGTCACTGGCATCGGCGCGAGCGATCCCGGCATCGGGCGTCGCTCGGCGGCCGCTGCGGTCGTGCGGGTCGGCCAGGATGGCGATGATCTCCGGGTCGGGTCGGGCGGGCATCGGGCCGAGCGTGGTCGCGGCGCGCAGGGCCTCGGCGGCGCGTTGCCAGTCGGCCAGTGAGCGGGCGTGGACGATTGCCAGCGGGCGATCGGGACCGGTTTCGGCGCCGATCGGCAGAACGGCACTCAGGCCGACGCTCGGGTCGATGTCCTGATCGGGCCGTTGACGACCACCGCCCAGGGCGACCACGATCCGGCCCACGGCGCGGGTGTCGATCGCGCGGATCCGGCCGGATCCGTGGGCGAACACCGGTGCCTGGATCGGGGCGGCTGGCAGGTGGCGTTCGGGATGGTCGATCAGATCGTTCGGGCCGCCCAGGGTGGCGACCATGGCCGCGAACCGTTCGGCGGCGGCGCCGGATGCCAGCGCCTGGTGCAGGCGGGTGCTGGCTGCGCTGCGATCGGCGGCCAGGCCGGTGGTCATCAGCAGGGGCTCGGCCAGCGCCTGGGTGACCGTCCATAGCCGGCTGTCGGTCGCACTGCCGGTGAGCAGACGCAGGGCTGCCTGGACTTCCAGACCATTGCCGACGGCATCGGCGAGCGGCTGGTTCATGTCGGTGATGAGCGCGCGGCTGGCCAGGCCGCAGGCACGGGCGGTGGCGAGCAGGGCGCTGGCCAGGCGCTCGGCCTGTTCGAGGGTGCGGCAGCCGGCGCCTGTGCCGCATTTCACGTCGAGCACCAGGGCGTCGAGGCCGGCGGCCAGTTTCTTGGCCAGGATCGAGGACACGATCAATGGCAGGCATTCGACCGTGGCGGTGATGTCACGGATCGCATACAGCCGGGCATCGGCCGGGGCCAGACCGGCATCGGCTCCGACGATCGCCAGTCCGGTGGCACGGACGCAGGCGCGCATCTGGTCGAGTCCGGGGTGGCTGCGGTAGCCGGGAATGGCGGCCAGCTTGTCGAGGGTGCCGCCGGTATGGCCGAGGCCGCGTCCGGAGATCATCGGCACGTAGCCGCCACAGGCGGCGATCAGCGGTGCCAGTACCAGACTGACGCAATCGCCAACACCGCCGGTGGAATGCTTGTCGAGCACCGGTCCGGGCAGGTCAGGCCAGGTCAGATGGCGGCCGGAGTCGCGCATGGCGCGAGTCAGAGCATGGGTTTCGGCGGCGGTCATGCCGCGCAGCACGATCGCCATTGCCAGGGCGCCGATCTGGGCGTCGCACAGGCGGCCATCGACGATGCCGGCAACCAGGTGGCCGATGCTGTCGGCGTCCAGTTCGAGGCCGTCGCGCTTGCGCTCGATCAGTTCGACGGTGGACAGCACGGGCTCAGTTCCGGGTGGCGGCGAGGGTCGTGCGGACGTCGTCCAGCAGCCGGCTGGCACCGATCCGGAAGCGCTCCGGGCTGGCCCAGTCCGGGCCCATGCGGCGGTCGGCCAGATCGAAGTAGATGGCGGCCTGATCGAGGCTGCGAACGCCGCCCGACACCTTGAGTCCGGCCCCGCCGCCGTGCTCGGCCAGCACTTCCAGCATCACGGCGGCGGCATCCGGGCTGGCGCCGGCCGGCAATCGGCCGGTCGAGGTCTTCAGGAAGTCGGCGCCGGCCGCAAGGGCGACCTCGCTGGCGCGTCGGATCAAGGCGTGCGAGTGGAGAGCACCGGATTCCAGGATCACTTTCAGGCGTGCCGCTCCGCAGGCGGCCTTGCCGGCTGCGACCAGGTCATGGCCGATCCGCTCGTTGCCGGCGATCAGGGCGCGCCAGGGGAACACCAGGTCGATTTCATCGGCGCCGGCTGCGATCGCGGCAGCGGTATCGCGGACGACCGTGTCCGGGCTGTCCTGGCCGTCAGGAAAGTTGACCACGGTGGCGAGCGCGACGTTCGTGGCGCCCAGGCTGTGCAGTGCCGCCCGTGCCCGTGTCAGCCAGTGCGCCGGGATGCACACGGCTGCGACCGTGCCGGTGTCGCCGCAGGCGGCCCGACAGAGCCTGTCGATGCGTTCGCCATCGACAGCGTCGGCGAGTTCGGTCAGATCGAGTGCGGCCAGCACACGGCGAGCCAGGTGTTGAGGGTCGGTGCAGGTGAGAGTGTCCATGCCAGCGAGTGTAGGCACTCGTCCGGCAATTCCCTTGACCGCGATCAAGCCGCCGCCGGCCGGTCGGGCGTGGCGTGGCGGCTGGCAGCGACCGTCGGCGACGGATCCGAGTGGGGCGGTCGGGCGCGGTGTTCGCCCGGTCGGGTCAATCCAGGAACACCAGCCAGGCGCCAGTGGCGATCAGGGCGAAGCCGGCCAGGTGATTCCAGCGGATCGGTTCACCGAGATACCAGACCGAGAAGCCGACGAAGACACTCAGGGTGATGACCTCCTGCAGGGTCTTGAGCTGGGCGGCCGAGTAGACCGTATGGCCGATCCGGTTGGCCGGCACCTGCA
>DIHI01000022.1:6000-6332 GCA_002420085.1 Lysobacterales bacterium UBA5700
CGTACCAGGCGAAGGTCATGAACAGGTTGGAGCCGATCAGCAGCAGAATCGGCAGGACATGGGGCGAGAGCAGGTTCGGCATGGGCAGATTCCCGGCAGGCAGGGCGCGAGGGTGGTCGCGGCTCGGCTCAGCATTCGATGACGTTGACCGCCAGGCCGCCGCGTGAGGTTTCCTTGTACTTGTCGCGCATGTCGCGGCCGGTCTCACGCATGGTCCGGATCACCTTGTCGAGCGATACCCGGTGCTTGCCGTCGCCGCGCAGGGCCATGCGGCTGGCATTGATCGCCTTGACCGCGCCCATGGCGTTGCGCTCGATGCAGGGAATCTGCAC
>DIHI01000022.1:6491-7933 GCA_002420085.1 Lysobacterales bacterium UBA5700
GCCATCGAGCAGGCCACGCCGACTTCGCCCTGGCAGCCGACCTCGGCGCCGGAGATCGAGGCGTTTTCCTTGTACAGGATGCCGACCGCAGCCGCCGTCAGCAGGAAGTCGAATACGCCGCGCTCGTCGGCCTTCGGGCAGAACCGATCGTAGTAGTGCAGCACGGCCGGGATGATGCCGGCGGCGCCATTGGTCGGGGCGGTGACCACCCGGCCACCAGCGGCGTTCTCTTCGTTGACCGCCAAGGCGTACAGGTTGACCCAGTCGAGTACGGTCAGCGGATCGCGCAGATTGGCCTCCGGTCGATCGCGCAGTTCGGCGTGCAGGGCCGGGGCGCGCCGGCTGACCCGCAGGCCGCCGGGCAGTTCGCCGGGCGAGCGCAGGCCACGGGCGACGCAGTCCTGCATGGCCGACCAGAGCGTGCGCAGGCCGGTGTCGATGGCTTCGTCGTTGCGCCAGACCCGTTCGTTGGCGCGCATCAGGTCGGCGATGGTCAGGCCGTTGTCGGCGCAGCGGCGCAGCAGTTCCGCGCCGGAGGCGAACGGATGCGGCAGGGCGGTGGTGTCGGCGACGATCCGGTCTTCGGCGGCTTCGTCCTGGTTGACCACGAAGCCGCCGCCGACCGAGTAGTAGTCGCGCTCAGCCAGGGTCGAGCCGTTGGCGTCGAAGGCGGTGAAGCGCATGCCATTGGAGTGATAGGGCAGTTTCTGGCGCTTGTTGAAGACCAGGTCGGCCCGCTCGTCGATGCCGATCTCGTGCTGGTCGTGCAGGCGAAGGCGCCGACTGCTGCGGATGCGGTCGAGGCTGTCCTGGATGCGATCGGGATCGACCCGGTCCGGTTGCTGGCCTTCCAGGCCGAGCAGGATCGCCTTGTCGGTGCCGTGGCCGCGTCCGGTCAGGGCCAGCGAGCCGAACAGTTCCACCCGGACCCGGACGCAGCGCGTCAGCAGGCCGGCATCACTCAGCCAGCGTTCGACGAAGCGTGCGGCGGCGCGCATCGGTCCCACGGTATGCGAGGACGACGGGCCGATGCCGATTTTGAACAGGTCGAACAGGCTGACGGCCATGCCGGGCTCCGGGTGGGAGGCACTATTCTATGCCCGCGTCGAACCGGTCCGAAGTCGATGACCGGCGATCCGATGATCCGGGCGGCAGGAGTGCGAGGGCAATGACGGGTGTGATCCTGTATCAACGCGATGAGTGCCAATTGTGCGATCGCGCGCTGGAGGTGATGGCGGCGGCCGGTGTCGGCGAGTTCGACAGTGTCTGGATCGACGAGCATCCGGGACTGACCGCGCGTTACGGTACACGGGTGCCGGTTCTGGCGCGGCCGGCGGCCGGCAACGATGCCGGGGCCGAGTTGGACTGGCCGTTCGATGCCGAGACGGTCCGGGCCTTCCTGCGGATCACGCGGGCCTGAGTCTGAACCGGCGCGGGGATGG
>DIHI01000138.1:0-10412 GCA_002420085.1 Lysobacterales bacterium UBA5700
AAAGCTCTTGACCCTGATCTTGACCCTGATCTTGATCCTGATCTTGATCTTGCGGTAGCCGGTAGCCGGTAGCCGGTAACCGGTAACCGGTTGATCTTGATCTGCCAGCACAACCCGAAAACACCCCCCTGGACCCACTAATCCGCGATGAGCCATTATTGACGTTGACCATCGGTGGCGAGCATGGCTGCAAGGATGGGTGACGAGGATGGGCGATGAGCCACGCAATGGAAAAAACCAGCAGCTTCGACGGCCGTCCGGTCCAGGTGATCGGTCATCGCGGTGCCAGTGGCGTTCTGCCCGAGCACACCCTGATCGCTTATGCGACGGCGCTCGCCCAGGGGGCCGATGTCGTCGAGCCCGATCTGGTGGTCAGTCGCGATGGTGTGCTGTTCGCCCGGCACGAGCCGGGGCTGGGGCGCAGTACCGATGTCGCTGATCGTCCAGAGTTTGCTGATCGTCGCCGGGACGGCGATTGGTTCTGCCACGATTTCGATGCGGTCGAACTGGATCGACTGCGCGCCATGCAACCCTTCCCCGGTCGATCTCGCCGCCATGATCGTCGCTATCCGCTGCCGCGATTCCGCGACATCCTGTGCTGGGCCGGGCAGGTCGCCGACGCGCGCGGCCAGGCGGTGATCCTGTATCCCGAGATCAAGCATCCCAGTGCCTTGGCTGCGCTCGGGATCGATCCGGTTCCGCTGTTCATCGATGCCATGCGCAACCGGCCGGCCGGGGTCGAGGTCTGGGTGCAGTGCTTCGAGGCCGAGCCGTTGCGACGGATCGTCGATGCGACCGGACTGAATGCCTGCCTGCTGATCGATGCCGAGGCCGATTGGCGCGCCGCCCTGGCCGAGCATGGCGATTGGCTGTTCGCGCTGGGCATCGACAAGACCATCCTGTCGCGGTCGGATGGCGGGCCGGGTACACGTCCGGACGCTCCGCTCGCAGCGGTGGTCGCCGCTGCCCATGCGATCGGGGTTCGGGTCGATGCCTGGACCTTTCGCGACGATGCCGTCGGCGCCGGTTTCGCCAGCATCGAGGAGGAATTGCGCGCTGCCGTCGCGTCCGGTGTCGATGGCCTGTTCTGTGATTTTCCGGCGACCGCTGTGGCGGTGGTCCGATCCTGAGCGTCGTTCGCTGGCCCTCGGATCGATCAATCGGCCTCGACCCAGAGCCATTCGCTGGGCGACGCCGCCGACAGGCTGAATTCGGCACCAGTTGGGATCAGGCAGGCATCGCCCGGATCGAGCCGGTGCTCGCCGAGGGTCGGGCCATGCACGGTCAGCCGACCCGAGATCGACATCAGCAAGCTGAATACACGCTGCTGCCGCAGGCGATCGGTCCGTGCTTCGGGGGGGCGGCTACGCAGTCGACGCACCTCGCCATGTCCGGCACTGGCGGCGCCGATGCCGGTCTCCTGGACCTCGAATCCTGGCCATGGTCCGGGCTGCCAGGGGCTGGTCGCGGCGATCGAATGCACGAAGCGCTGACCCTCGAACGTTCGTGCTGGCAGGATCACGGCGGTCGGCAGTTCGAGTGTGTGGTCGCGCCAGGTTTCGTGCTCGGCCGGGCTGGCGACTTCCAGCACGGTGAGCCCTGGCGATGCTTCCAGCACGCGATGACGGATGCCGGGGGGTTGCAGCACGCAGTCTCCGGCCACCATCGTCAGAGCCGGTCCCTGGTCCTGATAGAGCACCCGCACCCAGCCGTGCAGGCAGTAGATGATCTGGAAGCCGACCCGGTGATAGTGGACATAGTCCGGCACCGGGCCACCTTCCGGAATGCTGATCCGCGAGACGATGAAACGACCGTCCATGCGTGACGGAATCAAGTCGCGGTAGTGCATCCCGGCGCGTCCGGGCGCGTCGGTGGCGGTGTCGGCGCGGATGACGACCAGGGCGTCGGGCGACCAATCGGGCCGGCACGGCGCCGGCTGGCTGGATTCCAGATGCACCCGGCCATCCGGCCCGGACATCAAGGCCGTGCGTGGGGCATCGGCCGGGGCGATCATGTCCAGCCGGAGGCCACGTGCTTCGTATTCGGCGATCGTCGCGGTCAGATCGCGGCAGGCGATGACCGGTGCTTCGGGGGCCGGGGCAGTGGCTGGTCGAGGAGATTCTGCGGTCATGGTCGCGCTGGCGGTGTGCGGGGTATCGAAGCGCACTGTACGCCAGTCAGGCGGGCGGGGTGGGGGTGCGCGCGGCCGGAATTGAACCGATCACCGCCAGGCGGGCACCTGAAAGGCAGGATCGACCGATCACAGGATCAACCGATCATCGAATGGGGGGGCGAGAGGCGTGATCAGAGACAGTGAACGGATCCTCGACGAGTACCTGGCCAGTTCGGCTCAGGCCGGTGATCGCGATGCACTGGCCCGGTTGGTGGCCCGCTGGCAGCCGCGTCTGCTGCGTCATGCCTGGCGGATGACCGGTGGCATCGAGCGCGCTCAGGACGCGGTCCAGGATGCCTGGATCGAAATCCTGCGCGGCCTCAGTCGGCTCGATGATGTCGCTGCGTTTCCGGCCTGGGCCTACCGCATCGTCACCCGCCGCTGTCAGCGGGCATTTCGCAACAGCGATCGGGATCGGCGCGATGCCGCCGCGCTGGCCGCCGAGCAGATCGACGAACCCACCGTGGCCGAGCGCGACGGCGCCGAGTTCGCCATCGATCTGGCTCGGATACGTGCCGCTATCGCCGACCTGCCCAGTGAACAACGTGCCGCCCTGGCCCTGTTCCATATCGAGAATCTGAGCGTGGCCGAGATTGCGGTCGCACTCGACGTACCGCCGGGAACGGTCAAGACCCGGCTCATGCATGCGCGCCGCAAAGTACGCGCACAACTGGATGGAGGCAACGATGAACAAGCTCGATGACGCGATCGGCCAGGCCCTTTCGGCCGAGGATCGGGAACTGCTGGCTCGGCATGCCGAGCCCGGCTATCTGCGCCAGGCGATCGGGGTGTTTCACGGTCCGATGGGCTGGGTGATGTGGTTGCTGTACCTGCTGGGCGGCATCGCCTTCCTGGCCGGCCTGTATGCCCTGTGGCAGATGATCGGATCGAGCGAGCCGCTGGCGGCGATCAAGTGGGGCGTGGCCGCCCTGGTGCTGGTGCAGTTCACCACGGTCGCCAAGGGCTTCATGGGCAATCATCTGGAAGCCAATCGCAGCCTGCGCGAGATCAAGCGTCTGGAACTGCAAGTATCTTTGCTGCGTCAGGCGCTCGATCGTCATGTCCGCTGATCGGGTCTGACCGTGCCAGATCGCACCTGATCGGATTCGCCACTGGCTCGGTTGGCACGACTCGGCCCGCGCAGGCCGAGTCGTGCGAACGGCGATGCGCCGTTACTGCATTGCAGCATCGGCATGCTAGCATCAGTGTCACATCGAACTCGCGGAGCGGCGATGAGTGCATCGAATCCGGCCGACTGGGCCGAGCAGTTTCAGTCCCTGGCGCGCCAGTACTGGCAGAGTTGGGGCGATTTCGTGCGCCAGTCCGGCGGCAGTGCCGCGACCTCACCCGGACAGGGCTTTCAACAGGCGATCGATGGGTGGTCGCGGCTGGCGCACGGCGGTCGCGAGGAAGCCAATCGCGCGCTGGAGCAGTTCAGTCGCCAGATGCGTCACGGCTATGGCCTGATGCAGGAATTGGCCGGCACCTTCGCCGGTCAGTCGGCCTCCGCCAAGGACATCGCCAGTGCCTGGCGGCAGGCGATCGGTGCCAATGGCGTTCAACCGTTCCCCGAACTGTTCAAATCCTTCCATGGTCAGGGGTTGCACGACATCGAGCGCTGGCTTGCCGACGCATCGCCCTTGCTCGCTTCGGCTCGCGATCAGATCAGCCAGAGCCTGCGCCTGCCGACATTCGGCTTCAGTCGCGAGCACCAGGAGCGCTGGCAGCGCCTCGCGCGTGCCCAGATCGACTATCAGGAGCAGACCAGCCGCTATCAGGCGCTGCTGGCCCGAGCCGGCGAAAATGCCTTCGTCCGCTTCGAGGCGTTGCTGGCCGAGCGTGATGAACCGGGCAGGCAGTTGACCTCGGCTCGTGGCCTGTTCGACCTGTGGATCGATGCCGCCGAGGACGCCTATGCCGAGATCGCGCTGTCCGACGAATTCCGCAGCGTGTACGGCGAACTGGTCAACTCGCAGATGCGGCTGCGGGCGGCGGTGCAGACCGAGGTCGAACATGCGGCGCGTGCCTTCGGCATGCCGACCCGCACCGAAGTTCAGGCCAGCCATGCCAAGGTTCATGCCCTCGAACGGGAACTGCGCCGGCTGCGCGTCCGGCTCGATGCGCTGGAGGCAGGCAGCCGGACCAGCGCCCGCAGCACTGCCAGCACCGTGACGGGGCACGCGCCGGTGGCCGATGATCAACGCGAGGGCGACCCTGCTCCGGCCCAGGCGCCGGTTGCGCGTCGATCGCCGCGCTCGACCAGCGGCCCGACGACCAGGCCGCGTCCGGCTCGGTCGAGCGCTACACGCAGCATGGCCGGTCGCGCCGTCCGTGCCGAACCGGCAGTGATTCCAGCACCGGCCAACGACTGGTGGGGCAGCGCTCCGGGCGCATCCGGCGCGTCAACTCGATCCGGAAAAGCGAGCAAACCCAGCAAGTCCAGTGCGTCCGGAAAATCCGCAATACCCGGAAAGCCGAGCAAATCCGCCACCGTCCGCACCTCGAAGCGGCAGGCCAAGCCGGCATCCGATCCGAACGACACGGCCGGCCGAGCGGCCCGTCCCGGCACGCCGGCGAAGCCCGGCAAATCCGGCAAATCTGTCCGTAGCAGGGGTTGACCATGTACGGTCCCGTCAACATCAATGCATTCGATCTGGCCAGCGAAGTGGAGCGTGTCCAGCGCAAGCTCGCCACCGGGCTGGAATCGCTGCGCAGCGTCGGCGACACCGCCTATGGCGCGACCGGCAAGCAAGCCGTCTATCGTGATGGCCGACTCACCCTGTACCGCTTCCAGGGCGAGCACACCAGCCAGACGCCGAGCCGATCGAACGCCGGCGCCAGGCCGCCGATCCTGATCGTCTATGCCCTGGTCAATCGGCCGTACATGGTCGATCTCCAGCACGATCGCTCACTGGTCCGCAATCTGCTCGCACGCGGTGAGGACGTCTACATCATCGACTGGGGCTACCCCGATCCCAGCGACCGCTACCTTGATCTGGAAGACTATCTGCTGCGCTTCATCGACGGCTGCGTCGATCATGTCCGCAACGCGCATGGCCTGGATGCCGTCAACCTGCTCGGCATCTGCCAGGGCGGGGCTTTCTCACTGAGCTATGCCGCGCTGCGCCCGGACAAGGTCGGCAATCTGATCACCATGGTCACGCCGGTCGATTTCCACACTCCGGACAACATGCTCTCGCACTGGGTCCGTGAGCTCGACATCGATCTGTTCGTGGATACCCTCGGCAATGTTCCGGCCGATCTGATGAACTGGTGCTACCTCACGCTCAAGCCCTATCGGCTGTTCGTGCAGAAGTACGTCGGTCTGGTCGATATCCTCGACGATGTGCCGGAACTGGAAAACTTCCTGCGCATGGAGCGCTGGATCTTCGATTCGCCCGATCAGGCAGGAGAAGCCTTTCGCCAATTCATCAAGGACTACTACCAGCGCAATGGCCTGGTCAACGGCGGCATCGTGATCGGTGGCGAACCCGTCGATCTCGGGCGGGTCACCATGCCGGTACTGAACATCTTCGCCGAAGCCGATCATCTGGTGCCACCGGATGCCTCGCGCGCCCTGCGCCGGCTCGCCGGTACCCGCGACTACACCGAACTGTGCTTCAAGGGCGGCCACATCGGCATCTACGTGTCCGGCCGTGCCCAGCGCGAGGTGCCGCAGGCCATCCATGACTGGTTGAGTCGCCGCCGTTGAGCGGCGCTGCCGGCAAGCCCGGCGGCACCAGACGACGATTCGGATCAGATCGTCAGATCTGCCGGGCCAGCCGCTCGGCCAGGCCGGTGTAGGAGGCCGGGGTGAGCCGCTCCAGGTGGTGGCGGGCGGCGGGCGGCAGTTCCAGTTCGGCGATGAAGGCGCGCAGGTCGGATTCGCCGATGCTGCGGCCACGGGTGAGCGCCTTGAGCCGTTCGTAGGGCGCGGGCAGACCATGCCGGCGCATGACCGTCTGGATCGCCTCGGCCAGCACCTCCCAGGCGGTGTCGAGGTCGGCCGCCAGGCGCTCAGGGTCAGGACTGAGCTTGCCGAGGCCGCGTGCCAGCGCATCGAATGCGACCAGGGTATGCCCGAAGGCGGTGCCGAGCGCCCGCAGCACGGTCGAGTCGGTCAGGTCGCGCTGCCAGCGGCTGATCGGCAGCTTTTCGGCGAAATGGCCGAGCAGGGCATTGGCGAGGCCGAAGTTGCCTTCGGCGTTCTCGAAGTCGATCGGGTTGACCTTGTGTGGCATGGTCGAGGAACCGACCTCGCCAGGGCGGAGGCTCTGTCGGAAGTAGCCGAGTGCGATGTAGCCCCAGATGTCGCGACAGAAGTCGATGGCGATGGTGTTGCAGCGGCGCTGGGCGTCGCACAACTCGGCGATGCCGTCGTGCGGTTCGATCTGGGTGGTGTAGGGGTTGAACACCAGCCCGAGGCCGGAAACGAAACGCTCGGCGAAGCCGGGCCAATCGATTTCAGGGTAGGCGCTGAGGTGCGCGTTGTAGTTGCCGACCGCGCCATTGATCTTGCCGACGATGGCGATCCCGGCAAGCCCGTCGCGCTGGCGTTCGAGCCGGGCGACGACGTTGGCGATTTCCTTGCCGACCGTAGTCGGTGATGCGGTCTGACCATGGGTGCGCGACAGCATCGCCAGGCCGGCATGGTCGTGAGCCAGCCCGCGCAGGGTGGCCAGCAGGGCGTCCAGGCGCGGCAGAATCACGGTGTCGCGTGCCTGCCGCAGCATCAGGGCATAGGCGAGGGTGTTGATGTCCTCGGAGGTGCAGGCAAAGTGGACGAATTCGAGCGCCGAGCCGAGGTCGGGCTGCTGGCCGAGCCGTTCCTTGATGAAGTATTCGACCGCCTTGACATCGTGGTTGGTCGTCGCTTCGATCGCCTTGATCCGGTTGGCGTCCTCGACCTCGAACTGCTCACCGAGGGCCAGCAGGCTGGCACGGGCGGCCGCATCGAAGGCCGGCAGTTCGACGATGCCGGGCTCGTCGGCGAGTGCGATCAACCAGGCCAGTTCAACCCGAACGCGGGCATGGATCAGGCCGAATTCGGAGAAGATCGGCCGCAGTGGATCGGCGCTGGCAGCGTAGCGGCCATCGACCGGGGACAGGGCCGTGAGGCGATGCGGGCTCATGGGCGACCGGAGCGACGGGGGATGGTCATTTTACACGGCCGCTGGCACGACCACAGCATGGGCCTTGCTGGCTTTCCGGGTGGCTGACCAGGCGGCGAAATGGATCGGCAGCATCAGCACGATCCAGTCGATATTGTCCTGGAAGCGGAACGGCAGGAACTTGAGGAATGCGGCAGCACCGGCCAGCAGCAGGATCACCAGCAGGAGTCGCTGCTGCCAGGGACCGATCGTTCGTCTGCGAGCGAGGTTCCAGGCGATTGGCAGCAGGGCGAGGGCGAGCGGATCGAACAACAGCAGATTCTCGTTGCCCCAGGCGGCACGGTGATCGCTGGCCAGCCACAGGCCGGCAAGGCCAAGGCCGATCAGGCCGGTCAGCAACCAGAACGAACCGAGCGCCCAGGCCAGGGCACGCGGTCGGGCATGCAGTCGGC
The DNA here is from genome assembly GCA_002420085.1 of Lysobacterales bacterium UBA5700. GTDB lineage: Bacteria > Pseudomonadota > Gammaproteobacteria > Xanthomonadales > Xanthomonadaceae > UBA11164. The sequence goes on from DIHI01000138.1 coordinate 7,737, forward strand.
CGATGAGCACGGCCAGGGCGACGCCGAGGATCAGGAATCGTGGCCACCAGCGCGGTGCGGCGACTGCGGTTTCGTGCAGACGATGCGGCAGCAGCGACTGTTCGGACAGCACCAGGGGCGAGCCGTCGGCGGTTGTCACTTCCCGCAGGGCTTCACGCAGCCGCATCGGGACGAACGCTTCATCCCAGCGGGACAGCGGACGTTCGGCGAACGGGCCGAGGCCGAGACTCATGCCGAGCCCCATCCATAGCGGCTCGGCCCCCAGGCGCATCGCCTCGAAGCGATAGCTGAGTCCGCGCGAACGGCCGATCAGTTGCCGTTGCAGACGGCCACCGAGGGCGTGGTCGAGCGCATCACGGACTCGGGTCGAACAGTTGTCGAGGAAATAGTCGTAGCGGTAGTAGACGTTTTCCGGCAGGGCATTCCACTGCAGGATGGCGATCAGCTCGCGGCGCTGGTCAGGGTCGAGCGCCAGCCATTGCAGGGTCGCGCCACGACCGAGCGCCTGATAATCGGCGAGGCTGCGACGGTAGGGCTCGACGGTCAGCCGGTAGCGCATCTGGCCGGCGATGAACTTGCCCATGAAGCCCGGTTGGTCGAAGTCGAACATGCCGAAGTTGTACAGCAGGGGCTCGCTGCCGTCGCCGAGATCGATCAGGATGGCGTTGTGGCCGAACCGCTCCCAGTAGGTCTGTCCCGGTTCGATGGTGACCACACCGATCCGGGTCGAATCGATGTTGAAGGAAGTGGCCAGGCTGGGCTTGGCGTGGAAACCGGTCACCAGCATCAGGCCGGTCAGCAGCCACAGGATCGGCCAGTGCCGGGCGCGTGCGCGGCTGCCGGGCGCGGCTCGATCCGATACCATCGAGATCGACTCAGGCTTCGCTGTCATCAGGCAGCACACTGACTTCAAACGCGAGCACCCGACGACGATCGGCCCGGGCGACCCGAATCAGGAATCGACCCAGGGTCAGCTCCTCGCCGACTTCCGGCAGGTGGCCGAGTGCGGCGGTCACCAGACCACCTACGGTGTCGTATTCGTCATCGGGGAAATCGCTGCTGAAGCTTTCGTTGAAGTCCTCGATCGGGGTCAGGGCATCGACCTGGAAGCTGCCGTCGGACTGCTCGGAGATCTGGCTGCTGGTGTCCTCGGCCTCGTCGTGCTCGTCGTCGATGTCGCCGACGATTTCCTCCAGGACATCCTCGATGGTGACCAGACCGGCCACTCCGCCGTATTCATCGACGACCACGGCCATGTGGTTGCGCGAGAGGCGGAACTCCCGCAGCAAGACGTTCAGCCGCTTCGATTCGGGAATGAACACCGGCGTCCGCAGCAGCGGGCGGATCGACTCGGGCGGCTGACCATCGGCCAGACCCCGCAGAAGATCCTTGGCCAGCAGGATGCCGATGATGTGCTCGCGATCCTCGTCATGGACGGGAAAGCGCGAGTGTCCGGATTCGATGACCGTGGCGAGGATCTCCGACAGCTCGGCATCGGCGTCGAGCACGACCATCTGCGAGCGCGGGATGATGACGTCGGCGACCTGGCCTTCGGCGACCGTCATGACGCCTTCCAGCATGCCGAAGGTTTCCGATTCGAGGATGCCGTCGTCGCGTGCAGCGGCAAGAATTTCGACGATGTCCTCCCGGGTGCGCGGCTCGCCTGAAAAGAACTGGCCCAATCGGTCCAGCCAGGAACGGCGTTCGCCGGGAGGTCTGCTACTGTTGTCGTCTGACATTGGTTATGGATCGACGCCTTGCGGCGGTGCGGCAAGTGTAGCCTGTCCGGGTGACCGGAAGGCTGCGAACCGGGACACGAACCCGGCAGTCCATGCCCATCGATGCGCGCTCATCGGCCTTGTCGGTACGGCGATCGCGTGGCCGGGGCGCTGGCTGGCGGGGTTGGTGCTCGGGCATGCGACAAGGTGGGGCTGCTGGGACGGGATTCAAGTCATGCCCGGCCGTCTCAGCAGGGTCGCTCGTCATCGGCCAGGTACGGGTCAGGGAAGCCCAGTTCGGACAGTATCTCCCGTTCGAGCGCCTCCATCGCCTCGGCCTCGCGCGGGTCGTCGTGGTCGAGTCCGAGCAGGTGCAGCACCCCGTGAACGGTCAGATGGGCGTAATGGGCGATCAGTGGCTTGCCCTGTTCGGCCGCTTCCTGGGCGATCACCGGTGCGCACAGGACGATGTCGCCCAGCACCGGCAAGGTGACTCCCGGCGGCAGTTCGGCCGGGAAGCTCAGGACATTGGTGGCGTAGTCCTTGCCGCGATAGTGACGGTTGAGGGCACGCCCTTCGGCCTCATCGACGATCCGGATCGCCAGATCGGCGTGTCGGATCCGGCCGCACAGCGCGGTTTCGACCCAGCGCCGGAAACTGATCGGTGCCGGCAGGCCGCGTCGGCCGACCGCATAGGCGATGCCGAGTTGGCATTCCACCTCGCTTGAACGGGGCGCCATCAACGCCCTCCCGATTCGCCGTCACGGGCGTCGTAAGCCTGGACGATCCGCTGCACCAGCGGATGACGCACTACATCGCGGGCGGTGAAAAAGGTGAAGCTGATGCCATCGACACCATGCAGCACCTCGATGGCGTCGCGCAGGCCGGACTTGACCGAGCGCGGCAGGTCGGTCTGGGTCAGGTCGCCGGTGACCACGGTGGTGGACCCGAAGCCGAT
>DIHI01000138.1:10500-15049 GCA_002420085.1 Lysobacterales bacterium UBA5700
CGGGTCAGGAACATCTTCATCTGTTCGATGCTGGTGTTCTGTGCCTCGTCGAGGATCACGAAGGCATCATTCAGGGTGCGTCCGCGCATGTAGGCCAGTGGCGCCACCTCGACGACATTGCGTTCGATCAGTTTCAGCACCTTGTCTACGCCGAGCATTTCGTAGAGCGCATCGTAGAGCGGGCGCAAGTAGGGATCGACCTTCTGCGCCAGATCGCCAGGCAGGAAGCCGAGCTTCTCGCCGGCCTCGACCGCCGGCCGGACCAGTACCAGACGCTGGACACGCGATTGATTGAGCGCTTCCACTGCGCTGGCGACCGCCAGATAGGTCTTGCCGGTCCCGGCCGGCCCGATGCCGAAATTGATGTCGTGCCCGGCGATCGCCTGAAGATAGGCCGACTGGTTCGGACTGCGACCACGGATCGCGCCACGCTTGACCCGGATCGCGATCGCATCGGTCTCGGCGGCAGCTTCAGCCAGTTCGTCGATCCGGGCGGCGTTCAGTCGAAGATTGAGGGTGTGGGCGTCCAGCGCCTCGTGCTCGGCCTCGGCGTACAGCGCCTTCAACAGCCGTTCGGCCGCCGCCGCGACCTGGCGTTCGCCGACCACGCGGAACAGACTGCCGCGATTGGAGATCTCGACGCCCAGCCGGGATTCGATCTGGCGCAGATGGCTGTCCATCGGGCCGCTCAGGTTGGCGAGCCGGAAGTTGTCTTCGGGATCGAGGGCGAAATCGCGCTGGGCCAGCGACGGATTCATGGACAGGATGCAGGCAGGACTGGGGCGTCGAGTCAGTTTAACAGGCTGTCGCGGCACCACTCGATCGGTCGTGGCACGGCCGGCGGTGGCCAGTGACCGGGGCAGGGCGCGGGCCTGGGACTTGCATGACTTTCGGCATGGGTGTATACACGACATGAAGCCGGCCTGAACGCAGGTTCGGCAGTTCAGGAATCGACTCAGGTTGGCGACATGCATACGGCAACGGGGATCAGGACACTGCTGGCGGTCACCACACTCGCGCTCGGTTGGGTCGCCGTCGATCGCATGGCATCGGACTCGACCGCGACGGATGGCCACGATGGCGGTTGGCAGATGGTCGCAGCCAGTTCCACGACCGGCACCGATCCGACCGAACCGGTCGCGCCGAGCACACTCCAGCGCGCCAGCATCACGCTGTGCGTCGCCTACGTCGGAGCGACGCGCCCCGATCACCGCGACGACCGCCGTCTGCGTCGAGAGTGCGCCGATCGGGTCGGCGTCGATCTGGCTGCGGTCGAACCTTGAGTTCGACCGCGTCCCGCCAGCCGACAGCGTGTTCCGACCTGACCTGACCCGAGTCGGGGCCATGTGCAGGGCATCCCGTGCGATTCATTCGATCCGATCATCACCGGCGATCATCACCGGCTCTCGATCATCACCGGCTCTTGCCGGCCCGAACGAGCCGGGTTAAACTGCGCGGCCTCACGGGCGGTTAGCTCAGCGGTAGAGCACTACCTTGACATGGTAGGGGTCACAGGTTCGATCCCTGTACCGCCCACCACCTGGACCTGGATGACAGGTCGGGGTGGTCATCAGGAAACCAGACGGCGTGCGGCGTAGACACCGGGTCGGCGCGTCGGCCCGACCAACGACCCGCCTGAACTGGCGCGACGTTTTCGACAGGGCGGGCTGTCTGGCCCGCAGCAGCAACCAAGGGAAGCCGACGGGTAACCGCAGGTCCAGTGTGCGACATGGTGACTAGCCGCTAATCACATACAGCAGCCGGGCCACCCGAATCCCATCGACAGGTCGATCTTCGGAAGGGCGCTCGGCGCCTTTTTTTGCGTCTGCACGACCCGACGATCTGCCGGTGCCGGTCAGATCAGCCGCCTTTCCCGTCCATCGTTGCCAATGACCACGCCATGATCGCAATCACCCTCCCTGACGGCAGTCGCCGTGAATTCGAACACCCCGTTTCCATCGCCGAACTGGCCGCCTCGATCGGACCGGGCCTGGCCAAGGCGGCCCTGGCCGGCAAGGTCGATGGCCGACAGGTCGATCTCGGTCATCGCATCGAGGCCGACGCAACGGTCGAGATCATCACCGAGAAGCATGTCGATGCGCTCGACATCCTGCGCCACTCGACCGCCCACCTGCTGGCCCAGGCCGTGCAACGGCTGTTTCCGGGCGCACAGGTCACCATTGGCCCGGTGATCGACAACGGCTTCTACTACGATTTCGCCTACGAACGACCGTTCACCCCTGAGGATCTGCCGGCGATCGAAGCCGAGATGTGGAAGATCGTCAAGGAAGCGCTGCCGGTACGCCGCGACGTCAAGCCGCGTGATGAAGCGGTGCGGTTCTTTCATGACCTCGGCGAACACTACAAGGCCGAGATCATCGAATCGATCCCCTCCAGCGAGGCGCTGTCGCTGTACGCCCAGGGTGAGTTCACCGATCTGTGTCGCGGCCCGCATGTCCCAAGTACCGACCGACTGCGCGCGTTCAAGCTGATGAAGGTTGCTGGAGCCTACTGGCGAGGCGATTCCAACAATCCGATGCTGAGCCGGATCTACGGCACGGCCTGGTTGAACGACAAGGATCTCAAAGCCTATCTGACCCAACTCGAAGAGGCCGAGAAGCGCGATCACCGCAAACTCGCGCGGCAGCTCGATCTGTTCCATCAGCAGGAAGAGGCTCCGGGCATGGTGTTCTGGCACCCCAAGGGCTGGCGCCTGTGGCAGCAGGTCGAACAATACATGCGCAAGGTCTACCGGGAGTCCGGCTACCAGGAGGTGCGCTGCCCGCAGATTCTCGATGTCTCGCTGTGGAAGGCATCCGGTCACTGGGAGAACTACCACGAGAACATGTTCTTCACCGAATCGGAGAAGCGCGACTACGCGCTCAAGCCGATGAACTGCCCCGGCCATGTCCAGGTCTTCAATGCCCATCTGCACAGCTACCGGGAATTGCCGATCCGCTATGGCGAGTTCGGCGCCTGCCATCGCAACGAGCCGTCCGGCGCCCTGCACGGCATCATGCGGGTGCGCGCCTTCACCCAGGACGACGGCCATGTGTTCTGCATGCCCGAGCAGATCGAGTCGGAGGTCACGGCCTTCCATCGGCAGGCGCTCAAGGTCTATGCCGACTTCGGTTTCGATCCGCCCTCGGTGAAGATCGCCCTGCGTCCCGAAAAGCGTCTCGGCAGCGACGAGGTCTGGGACAAGGCCGAGGCTGCGCTGCGGGCGGCCCTGTCGGCCTGTGGCATCGAATGGGAGGAACTGCCGGGTGAGGGCGCCTTCTATGGTCCGAAGATCGAATACCACCTGCGCGATGCGATCGGCCGGCCGTGGCAGTTGGGCACGATGCAGGTCGATTTCATGATGCCGGAGCGGCTGGGCGCCGAGTATGTCGATGAACACTCGCAGCGCCGCCACCCGGTCATGCTGCATCGTGCCATCGTCGGCTCGATGGAGCGCTTCATCGGCATCCTGATCGAACATTACGCTGGCGCACTGCCGGTCTGGCTGGCGCCGGTGCAGGCGGTCCTGCTCAACATCACCGATGCCCAGGCCGATTACCTGAGGGACGCAAATCGGGTGCTGACCGAGGCCGGCTTCCGGGTCGAAGCCGATTTGCGCAACGAAAAGGTCGGTTATAAGATTCGCGAACACACCATGGCCAAAGTGCCTTATCTGCTCGTCGCGGGGGAGCGCGAGCGCGAAACCGGGACGTTCTCGGTCCGCAGTCGAGGTGGGGAAGACCTCGGCATCCTGAAACTCGACGATCTGATCGGGTTTCTTCGCGGTCAAGCCGCGTTAAACTAGCGTAAACACATGGCCCGGCCGCGCGCGCGGCCGGTCGAACGACAGCGACTGGAGGACACGCGAATCAGCACTGAAAAGCAGCACCGAAAGAACGAGGAGATCCGCATCCCGCGCCTGCGCGTGATCGGCGCCGATGGCGAGATGGTGGGCATCATGACCCGCGACGCCGCCTTGAACCTTGCCGATGAGGCGGGCCTGGATCTGGTCGAAATCCAACCGACCGCCGATCCGCCCGTCTGCCGGATCATGGATTACGGCAAGTTCCGGTTCGAGCAGCAGAAAAAGGCTTCGGCGGCCAAGAAGAAACAGAAACAGGTCGAGTTGAAGGAGTTGAAGTTCCGCCCGGTCACCGATCAGGGCGACTACGACATCAAGATGCGCAACCTGCGTCGTTTCATCGAGGATGGCGACAAGGTCAAGGTCAACATCCGCTTCCGCGGCCGTGAGCTGGCGCATCAGGATCTGGGTCTGGCGATGGCCAGTCGGATCGAGGCCGACCTCGGCGACGAGGTGGTGATCGAACAACGACCCCGCCTGGAAGGCAAGCAGATGGTCATGATGATCGCACCCAAGCGCAAGTGATTCCACCGACAGCAGGCAGGCCGGTCCTGCCTGGGTTTTGCCTGGATCCAGCCCGGTTCGGTCCTGTGCGCCCGCTTTCTGGTCGGGCGATCGCCGTTGACCGGGCGGTCCTTCCGCTGCCCGCAGATCGGCACAACGAGCCGATCGAGGGGCAGGCCGGTC
>DIHI01000098.1:0-294 GCA_002420085.1 Lysobacterales bacterium UBA5700
TGCCTTCCATGATGCCCTTGATCTCGCGGAACTGGCGGCGGACTTCTTCGACCACCGCACCGGCGGCCCGACCGACCGCCTGCATGGCGTAGGCGCCGAACAGGTAAGGGATCAGACCGCCGATCAGCAGGCCGACCAGCACGTCCGGACGGTCGATCGAGAAGTTGACCGCCTCACCACCGTGCAGTGCCTTCTCCGACAGCTTGTGGGCGTAGTCGGCGAACAGCACCAGGGCAGCCAGACCGGCCGAACCGATCGCATAGCCCTTGGTGACCGCCTTGGTGGTGTTGCCGA
>DIHI01000098.1:423-1028 GCA_002420085.1 Lysobacterales bacterium UBA5700
GTGATCGGGCCGTAGGCGTCGAGTGCGACAATCATGCCGGCCATCGACAGCATCGAGGTGGCGGCAATGGCGATGCCATACAGGCCGGCCAACTCGTAACAACTGAGAATGGCTGCGGCGACGGCGATCGCCGGCAGGGCGGTGGACTTCATCGACACCGCCAGACCGGCGATGACATTGGTGCCGTGGCCGGTTTCCGAAGCCTTGGCGACATCGCGGACCGGAGCGTACTCGGTGGCGGTGTAGTACTCGGTGATGACCACCATCGCAGCCGTCAGCAGCAGTCCGATCACGGCGCACCAGAACAGGGTGAGGCCGGCCTCGGCACCGAGCATGTCGCGGGCGACGAAGTAGAAGCCGAACGCCGCCAGCAGTCCGGAAACGGTCAGCCCACGGTAGAGCGCCGCCATGATCTTGCCGCCATCCTTGACCTTGACGAAGAAGGTTCCAACCACCGAAGCGACGATCGAGACCGCACCCAGCACCAGGGGCAGCACCACGCCGGCCCAGCCATAGGTGGCGAAGCTGATGCCGGCGATCAGCATCGCCGCAATGATGGTGACCGCGTAGGTCTCGAACAGATCGGCCGCCATGCCGGCGCAGTC
>DIHI01000098.1:1160-4074 GCA_002420085.1 Lysobacterales bacterium UBA5700
ATGCCGGCTTCGACCTTGCCGACCAGGTCGGCACCGACGTCGGCGCCCTTGGTGAAGATGCCACCGCCCAGCCGGGCGAAGATCGAGATCAGTGACGAGCCGAATGCCAGGCCGATCATCGGCTGGAGCGCGGCATTGACCGCAGCGGCATCGGTGCCGCCATTGGTCAGGTACATGAAGTAACCAGCGACGCCGAGCAGACCGAGTCCGACCACCAGCATGCCGGTCACGGCACCGCCCCGGAAGCTGACCTGGAGTGCCTCATTGAGGCCGACCGTGGCAGCCTGGGTGGTGCGGACATTGGCACGTACCGACACGAACATGCCGATGAAGCCGGCTGCGCCGGACAGCACCGCGCCGACCAGGAAGCCGATCGCAGTCGGCCAGCCCAGTGCCGGCACGAACCCGATGATCAGGAACAGCGCCACACCGACGTAGGCGATCGTGGTGTACTGACGGCGCAGGTAAGCACCGGCGCCTTCCTGGATCGCCAGGGCGATCGTCTGCATGCGCTCGTTCCCGGCCGCCTGGGCCAGGATCCAGCGTGCCGAAAACACGCCGTAGATGATGGCCAGCCCGGCGGATGCCAGTGCCAGCCAGAGTGAATACTGTTCAAGCATGAAATTCTCTCCCCGAAAAAGTGGTTACACAGCCATAGGCCAGAGCCAAGCGCGGCGAGTATGGCAAATCTTGGCGGCTCGGGCCACGGGGGCCGGCACTCCGGTGGCCGGCACTCCGGGCTGGCGATCGACATCGCGCCAGCCTCGAACCGGTGGGCCTCGGCCCGGCGATGAGGGTCACCGCCGGGCATGCGATCAAAGCCGAGCCAGCCGCTCGGGCCGTGTGCCGCGACCGGGATCGGCGCCGCCGATCGCACCCGACCTCAGAGCGGATAGGGCGGCAGCTTCTTCGCCACTGGCACGCCCTTGATGCGGGCGTAGCGGGGCAGTCCGTCCTTGCCGTAGGGCGGGGCTGCCTCACCGGCGATCAGCGGTGCCAGGTAGCGTCGGCAGGCGTCGGTGATGCCGTAGCCGTCGCGGCGGATGTAACTCTTCGGCATCTTCTTTTCGTGGTTGGCGACCTTGGCCAGGGGGGCCGGTGCGATCTTCCAGCGGTACGGTGCATCGGACTGGCGCACGATCACCGGCATCACCCCATGCATTCCGGCGACTGCGTACTCGACCGCTGCCCGGCCGACTGCCTGGGCCTGCTCGAAGTCGGTCTTGGAGGCCAGATGGCGCGCCGAACGTTGCAGGTAGTCGGGCACCGTCCAGTGGACCTTGAAGCCAAGCCGATCCTTGACCACGGCCGCCAGATGCGGACCGACCCCCCCGAGTTGGCTGTGGCCGAAGGCGTCCTTGCCACCGGCTTCGGCGACGAATCGGCCGTCATCGTGGCGCAGCCCCTCCGACACCACCACCACGCAGTAACCGACTCTGGCTACCGTCGCCTTGACCGTGTCGAGGAAGCGCGTCTCGTCGAACGCCACTTCCGGGAACAGGATGACGTGCGGTGCCTCATCCGGGCCGTGGCCGGCCAAGCCGGCCGCCGCTGCCAGCCAGCCGGCGTGCCGCCCCATCACCTCGTAGACGAACACCTTGGTCGAGGACTCGGCCATCGCCGCCACATCGAAGCTGGCCTCCAGCAGGGACACGGCCGTGTACTTGGCCGCCGAGCCGAAGCCCGGACAGGCGTCGGTGACGGCCAGATCGTTGTCCACCGTCTTCGGCACCCCGATCGCCTGGAGCGGGTAGCCGTACTCCTTGGCGATCAGCGAGACCTTGTGGCAGGTGTCGGCCGAGTCGTTGCCGCCGTTGTAGAGGAAATAGCGGATGCCGTGGGCCTTGCACACCTCGATCAGGCGCAGGTAGTGGGCGTGATCGGTATCCAGCGATTTCAGCTTGAACCGGCACGAGCCGAACGCACCGCCTGGAGTGTGGGCCAGCGCGCGCAGGGTGGCAGCCGACTCCTTGCCGACATCGATCAGATCCTCGCGCAGTACGCCAACGATGCCATTGCGCGCCGCCAGCACCTTGATTCGGTGGCTGCGGGCGGTCTCGATGACAGCGGCGGCGGTGGCGTTGATGACGGCGGTGACACCGCCCGATTGCGCGTACAGCAGTTTGCCGGTGCTCATTGCAGGAGGGCTCCAAGGTGATCCAGAGGACGATGTGGCTGCCGGGTGGGTCGAGATCGACCATGACCGATCCGATTTGACTGACACTCCCGGCACGGGTAGCGTTGGCCCATTCGGCAGGCTCAGCATCCAGTGTAGCCAATGCATCCGGGTCGCGCCCTGCCGGCAGATCCCTCCATTCAAGGAAATCGACGCGCATGCGCCTCGTACTACTCGGTGCGCCCGGGTCCGGCAAGGGCACCCAGGCGACCAGGCTCAAGGACCACTTCGGCGTTCCCCACATCTCGACCGGCGACCTGCTGCGTTCGGCCGTTGCCGCCGGTACCGAACTCGGTCTTCGGGCCAAGGCGGTCATGGATGCCGGCAGCCTGGTGTCCGACGAGATCGTCCTCGGCATGCTGGAAGAGCGCCTCGGGCTGCCCGATTGCAGCAACGGCTTCATCCTCGACGGCTATCCCCGCAATCTGGCCCAAGCCAACGCCCTCGACAGCCTGCTGGCCCGCATCGGCCAGCCGATGGATGTTGCGGTTCAACTCGATGTCGATAACGAACGGATCGTCCAGCGCCTGGCCGGACGCGCCGCCGAGGAGGGTCGAGCCGACGACAGCCCTGATGCCGTCCGCAACCGTCTGCGGGTGTATGCCGACCAGACCGCTCCGGTCGTCGATTACTACCGCGCGCGTGACAGGCTGGTCTGCGTGTTCGGCGTGGGGGAGGTGGACGACGTCTTCAAGCGCATCCTCGCCGCCGTGGCCGAGCATGTCGATTGAGCAGCAC
>DIHI01000098.1:4220-4702 GCA_002420085.1 Lysobacterales bacterium UBA5700
GCCGCATTGGCGCGGGCGCTCGGCGACCGTGTCTCCGGCGCCGATGCCGGCGTCTATCCGCCGATGTCCGAACAGTTGCAGCGCCTGGGCATCGCCCTGACCGAGGGTTGGCGCGCCGAGGACATCCCGACCGATGTCGATCGAGTGGTGATCGGCAATGCCCTCAGTCGCGGCAATCCGGCCGTCGAGCATGTCCTCGACGCAGGTCTGGATTACGTATCCGGCGCCCAGTGGCTGGCTGAGCGGGTGTTGGCCGGACGCACCACCGTGGCCGTCGCCGGCACCCACGGCAAGACCACCACGACCGCCTTGCTGGCCTTCCTGCTCGATCGCGCCGGACGCGAGCCCGGCTTTCTGATCGGCGGCGTGCCGGCCGACTTCCCGGTTTCGGCCCGGCTGGGTCGCATCGGTGGCGACCCGGCTCCGTTCGTGGTCGAGGCCGACGAATACGACACCGCATTCTTCGACAAGCGCAGCAAGTT
>DIHI01000098.1:4751-5665 GCA_002420085.1 Lysobacterales bacterium UBA5700
AACAACCTGGAATTCGACCACGCCGATATCTTCGACAGCCTGGCCGATATCCAGAAACAGTTCCACCACCTGGTGCGTACCGTGCCACGTGCGGGACGGCTGATCGTCAACGGCGACGACCCGGCACTGGCCGACGTGCTGGCCAAGGGCTGCTGGACCCCGGTCACCCGGTTCGGATTCGGTGAAGGACACGACTGGCGTGCCGAGCCGATCAGCCCCGACTGGCAAGCCTTCAGCGTGCTGCATCACGGCGTGCCGATCGGCGAAGTGCAGTGGCGCCTGCTCGGTCGCCACAATGCCGCCAACGCGCTTGCCGCCCTGGCTGCCGCCGATGCCCTGGCTGTCCCGGCGGCACCTCTGTTGCCGCATCTGAGCGCCTTTCAGGGCGTCGCCCGGCGCATGCAGTCGCTGGGCGAGGTTGCTGGCGTGACCGTCTACGACGATTTCGCCCATCACCCGACCGCCATCCGCGAAACCCTGGCCGGCCTGCGCGCGCGGGTCGGCGGCGCGCGCATCGTGGTCGCGCTCGAACCGCGCAGCAACTCCATGCGCAGCGGCGCCCACGCCGCCGAACTGGCGCCCGCCCTGGCCGACGCCGACACCGTGGTCTGCCTGCACCGGCCCGGCCTCGCCTGGGACGCCGGGCACTTCCTGGCCCCACTCGGCGAGCGTGCCAGCACCGTTCCCGATGTCGATACCCTGCTGGCCGACCTGCGCAGCCGCTGCCGACCCGGCGACCATCTGGTGTTCATGTCCAACGGCGGCTTCGAGGCGGCACCCAGACGGTTTGTCGCTGGCCGGTCCTGAGCCCGGCGAGCACGGCGTCATCGACGGGGTGGGGGGCTGCATTCCCCGAACGACGGCTTTCGCCGGACAGTGCGGCACTGGGCAAGGCATCGGCGTACACTCCCGGA
>DIHI01000098.1:5785-7503 GCA_002420085.1 Lysobacterales bacterium UBA5700
ACGCACGCATGATGCCGAGTACGATCTGCGTGGCCCCGGCCCCTGAGTGATTCAACAGTGGACTCGGATGACTGTTACCTCGGTGAAGCGTCACGGAGCGATATGAATATCAACGCATCGATAATCGATCAACGGCTTTCTGGCATTCAGGACGAAATCCGGGAGCTGGCAGGCGAGTATCTTGGCATCGATGACGATGCCCGCTTGAAGTCCCTCGGCTTCGTCTACTTGTGTGTCAAGACCTTGCTCGACCTTGATGTCGAGACGGCCTTCGATTGCCTCACTGAAGGTGCTGGAGATTTTGGCATCGATGCCATGCATGTCTCCGAAGAGGTAGATGGCGAGTTTGCCGTCACCGTCTTTCAGGCCAAGTACAAGAATAAACTCGATGCCGATGCACACTTCCCGTTGAACGGGATCGAGGCACTGATCAATGCCATTCGACATGTTTTCGATCCCTCCGCCGAACTCGGTGCCATCAATGATCGACTCCAGGAAAGAATCGAATCGGCACGCTCACTGATACGTGATGGTTTCATTCCCCAGGTTCGAGCTGTTGCTTGTAACAATGGAAAAAAATGGAATGCCGACGCAGAGGCGGCAATCGAGCGGGCTGGATTCGGCGAGCAAGTCGTCTGGCAGCATGTCAACCATGATGTCCTGGTGAATGTGTTGCAGAGAATCAAGCCGGTCAATGAAACCTTGCGCCTGGTCGGCAAGGCGATTGTCGAGGACATGAATTTCAGTCGTGTCTGTCTGGGCCGGGTTCCGGTAACCGAAATCGCTGGCTTGATGAGCCGCCATGGCGAGCGTCTGCTTGAGCGGAATATTCGTCGCTATCTGGGTCTGCGCGGCAATCGGGTGAACGAAGGCATACGCCAGACATTACTCTCGCAGGAGCCAGCGAATTTCTATTTCTTCAACAATGGCTTGACACTGGTCTGCGATGACTTTTCCTACAATGCCCTGCAAAGCAGCGATTTCCAGATCAAGATAGAGAACCTGCAAATCGTGAATGGCGGACAGACCTGCATGACCATACTCAGGACATCCGAAATCCTGCATCAGCGCGGCAGGGTATTGCCAGCGGAAGCAACCGTCCTGGTGCGCATTTACAAATTGCCGAAGGACAATGAAGATATTGTTCTCAATATTACCCATGCGACCAACAGTCAGAATCCGGTCGATCTGAAGGATCTGCGTTCCAACGATCAACGACAGATGCGTTTGCAGGAGAGCATTCAGGTGCTGGGTTACAGCTATCGACGGAAGCGCATCGATGGCGCTCCGAAACCCAGCGATATCACATCAGGTTCGGCCGCCGAGGCTGTGCTTGCGGTCTGGCGATATGCCCCGCATCAGGCCAAGTTCCTGGCCCGTGAGCATTTCGGAAAATTGTACGATAAGATTTTTACCGATGCGTTGAATGGAGTGCAGATCGTTCTGGCCGTGTTGCTTTATCGGATTGCCGAGAACCACCGTCGTCGCCCGCACGATGATGATCCGCCATTCGTCCGCTATGCCTCCTGTTTCATTGCCATGCAGATGGGTAATCGACTATTGCAGGACTTGGGTGTCGATCTGATGAATCTCGATCATCGTGTCTTCGATCGAGCAAAAAGCCTGATCGAAGAGCGGGGCGAACGGTATTTCCGGGCGTCGCGGGATGACATCAAGGATGCGCTCGCCAAACTCTACCGTGAGCAGGAGGTCTCACC
>DIHI01000098.1:7606-9341 GCA_002420085.1 Lysobacterales bacterium UBA5700
CAGCAGCTTTCGGCAACGTTCCGCCGTGGCGATCTGATCGAGAACCTGAGATCGCTTGAGCATCGACCCGGTCTCGACTGAGCTGAACGAATACGGGGTGAACGACTACGGTGAACGACTACGGGGCATCCAAGCAGCGCCTCATGGTCGCCGCTAAACTGCCCTGATGGTCGAGCCTGAATTGCCGCTGTTCCCGTTGCGTGCCGTCCTGTTTCCGGATGGCCGGTTGAAGCTGCGCATCTTCGAGCGACGCTACATCGATCTGGTTCGCGACTGCGCCCGCTCGGGCTCCGGCTTTGGTGTCTGTCTGCTGCTCGACGGCAACGAGGTTGGTGGTGCGGCGGTGACCACGGCTGCCTGGGGCACGGAGGCGGTGATCGAGGACTTCGACCGCCTGCCGGATGGTCTGCTCGGAATCACGGTACGCGGCGCTCGCCGGTTCCACGTGATGCGAACCCGTGTGCGCGACAATGGTCTGGTGGTCGCCGATGTCGAGTGGCTGCCGTCCATCGCGCCGATGACGGTCGCGCCTGAGTTCAGTGTCCTGGCGATGCTGGTGACGCAACTGATTGATGCCTTCGGTGGCACACATGCCAGCGCCGACAAGTCCTGCTACGACGATGCCGACTGGATCGCCTGGCGTCTCGGCGAGTTCCTACCCCTGTCCCTGAGTCTGCGACAGTCCCTGTTGCAGCAGGAAGATGCCCGTCGGCGCCTGCAACTGATCGTGGACGAACTGCCGCGCCTGAGCAGCGCAGTCGAGGGTGGCTGAGTCCGTCATCTGATGCAGGCTGTGCCGGGCACGGCAGGACATGCCCGAGGGATTCCGGCGGTGAAGGCGATGGCAGGCAGTCCGGGCCAACACTTGCGATACTGTGGCACCACCCAGTCGGGTCGTCACGGCAGTCATCATGTTCAATACCAAGACCCTGTTCATCACCGGTGCTTCGCGCGGCATCGGTCTGGCGATTGCCTTGCGCGCGGCCCGCGATGGCGCCAATGTGGTCATCGCGGCCAAGAGCGACGTCGCCAACCCCAAGTTGCCCGGCACCATCCACAGTGCGGCTGCGGCGGTCGAGGCGGCCGGTGGTCGGGCGCTGGCGATCAAGTGTGATATCCGCGAAGAGGCCGAGGTTCAGGCTGCCGTGGCGATGGCGGTCGAGCGGTTCGGTGGCATCGACATCCTGGTCAACAATGCCAGCGCGATCTGGTTGCGTGGCACGCTCGATACTCCGATCAAGCGATTCGACCTGATGCAGCAGGTCAATGCGCGCGGTACGTTCCTGTGTTCGCAGGTCTGCCTGCCGCATCTGCTGAAATCCGCCAATCCGCACATTCTTACCCTGGCGCCGCCACCCACGCTGGATCCGAAGTGGTGGCAGCCGCACACGGCTTACACGCTGGCCAAGATGGGCATGAGCCTGGTGACGATCGGTCTGGCTGCCGAGTTCGCTGCGCACGGGGTGGCGGTCAATGCCCTGTGGCCGCGCACGGTGATCGCCACCGATGCCTTGAACATGATTCCGGGGGTGCAGCTCAATCGCTGCCGGCGACCTGAGATCGTCGCCGATGCCGCCCATGCGATTCTGTCGCGACCGAGTCGAACCACCAGCGGCCAGTTTCTGATCGATGAGGATGTGCTGCGTGCGGTCGGGATCGAAGATTTTTCGTCCTATGCCGTGGATCCAGGCAAGACGCCGATGACCGATCTGTTCCTCGACTGATCGGTGACCGG
>DIHI01000098.1:9432-9902 GCA_002420085.1 Lysobacterales bacterium UBA5700
GCTTGCGACATGGACACAGGAGTTCCACGATGCGTTATCTGCACACCATGGTTCGCGTGCGCGATCTCGATGCCTCGCTGCGGTTCTACTGCGACGGACTCGGTCTGCGCGAAACCCGCCGGTTCGACAACGCTGCGGGCCGATTCACCCTGGTCTTCCTCGCAGCCGATGAAACGCCAGATGCCGAGATTGAACTGACCTGGAACTGGGATCCCGAACCGGAGTGGGGTAGCAGCCGGAATTTCGGACATCTGGCGTTCCGGGTCGATGACATCTATGCGGTCTGCGCCCATCTTCAGCAGTGCGGGGTGGTCATCAATCGGCCGCCGCGTGATGGTCACATGGCCTTCGTCCGTTCTCCAGACCTGATCTCCATCGAGTTGCTGCAAACGGGGGCACCGCTGCCGCCCTGTGAGCCCTGGTTGTCGATGGCGAATACCGGGACGTGGTGAGACGACACGATCGGTCGG
>DIHI01000098.1:10051-10285 GCA_002420085.1 Lysobacterales bacterium UBA5700
GAGGTCGGCGATCAGGTCGTCGGCATGTTCGAGGCCGACCGACAGACGCAACAGGTCGGGTGGTGTCCGGCTGTCCGGTCCCTCGACCGAGACCCGGTGTTCGATCAGCGATTCGCAGCCGCCGAGCGAGGTGGCATTGATGAACACGCGGGTCGCCGCTGCCACCGCCAGGGCTGCCGTTCGCCCGCCATCGACCTGAAAACTCAGCATGCCGCCGCCGGAACTCATCTGGGC
>DIHI01000098.1:10388-13206 GCA_002420085.1 Lysobacterales bacterium UBA5700
CCGGATGGTCGGCCAGGAAGCGAGCGATCCGGTCGGCGCTGGCGCAATGCCAGGCCATGCGAGCGGGCAGCGACCGCAGGCCGCGCAGCACCATCCAGGCGGCGAATGGCGAGGCGTGCAGGCCGATGAATTCGCGTGCCTGGAAGGCCGCTTCGGCGAGCCCGTCGTCGTGCGAGAAGCACAGTGCGCCGCCCATGACATCGCTGTGGCCGCCCATGTACTTGGTTGCCGAGTGCAGCACGATATCGGCGCCGAGCACGATCGGTCGTTGCAGCACCGGCGTAGCGAAGGTGCCATCGACCAGCAGTCGGGCGCCTGCCGCATGGGCCAGTCTGGCCAGCCTGGCGAGGTCGACCACTCGCAGCAGCGGGTTGGACGGGGATTCGGCCCAGACCAGATTCGTGGGCTGGCTCAGAGCGCGCGCCGCAGCGTCGAGATCGACCAGGTCGCAGGGCTCGATGACCAGTTGCCAGCGCTCGGCATAGCGCTGCATCTGGATGCGCAGACCGGCGTACAGATCGTTCTGGACCACGATCCGCGAGCCAGCCGGCAGGCCATGCAGCAGGGCCGTGGCAGCGCTGACTCCGGAGCCGAAGAACAGCGCACGGGCAGCACCATCCAACGCAGCCAGCGCCGCTTCAAGGCGACGCTGGACCGGGTTGTCGCGGCGCTGATAGAGCAGGCCATCCGGGCGCAGACCATCGGCGGCATGTTGGTAGGTGGTGGCGAGATGCAGCGGTGGTGACACTGCGCCGGTTTCGGCATCGGGCTCGCCGCCGACCCGTACCGCCAAGGTCTCCAGATGCAGATCGCGCTCGCCCGGTGTACTCGCCATGGTCAGCCACGCGCGATCCGGAAGGCGGACTGGGCAGCCTCCAGGGTGGCCTCGATCTCGACCTGCCCGTGTGCCGAGCTGATGAAGCCGGCCTCGAATGCCGATGGCGCCAGGTACACCCCGCGTTCCAGCATGGCATGGAAGAACCGCTTGAATGTCGCCGTGTCGCAGCCGACCGCATCGGCATAGGACTCGACCGTGCGGTCGGTGAAGAACACGCCGAACATCCCGCAGGCGCGATTGGTGGTCAGTGCCACACCGGCGTCGCGCGCCGCTGCCTCAAGCCCATCGCACAGGGCATGGGTGCTGGCCGCCAGCGCCGCATGGAAGCCCGGCTGACGCACCAGTTCAAGGGTCGCAAGTCCAGCCGCCATCGCCACCGGGTTGCCGGACAGGGTTCCGGCCTGGTAGATCGGACCGGACGGTGCAACCTGTTCCATCAGAGCGCGTCGTCCGCCATAGGCGCCGACCGGCATGCCACCCCCGATGATCTTGCCGAAGGTGGTCAGGTCGGGCCGGACGCCATACACCTGCTGAGCGCCGCCGACCGCCACTCGGAAGCCGGTCATCACCTCATCGAAGATCAGCACCGCACCGTAGCGATCACACAGTGCCCGCAGATGGGCCAGATAACCGTCTCGCGGCAGGATGCAGTTCATGTTGCCGGCGATCGGCTCGACGATCAGGGCTGCGATCTGCTCACCGACCTCTGCGAACAGCCGGCTGGCCGCATCGAAATCGTTGTAGGGCAGGGTCAGGGTCAGATCGGCCAGTGCCTGCGGCACGCCGGGTGAATCCGGCTGGCCGAGCGTCAACGCGCCCGAGCCGGCCTTGACCAGGAATGAATCGCCATGGCCGTGGTAGCAGCCCTCGAACTTGACGATCCGCGACCGGCCGGTCGCGCCACGCGCCAGTCGGATGGCGGACAGCGTCGCCTCGGTGCCGGAATTGACCATTCGCACCATTTCCACCGACGGCACCATGCGGCTGATGGTTTCGGCCATGGTCACCTCCAACGGATTGGGCACGCCGAAGCTCAGGCCGTCGCGGGCGGCATTGATCACCGCCTCCAGCACCTTCGGGTGGGCATGCCCGGCGATCATCGGACCCCACGAGCCGATGTAGTCGATGTAGCGCCGACCATCGACGTCGAACAGATAGGCGCCCTTGGCCCGGTGCGCGAAGAACGGTTCGCCGCCGACCGATTTGAATGCCCGTACCGGTGAATTCACACCGCCGGGCATCAGCGCCGAAGCGCGAGTGAACAGATCATGGCTGGAACTGTGGGTCATGGCTGGTGATCATCGAAGAGGGCAAGGAAGCGTCGCACATCGGCGGCCGGATCGGGGCTGTCGAACACGCCGCCGATCACAGCCAGAAACTCCGCGCCGGCTGCGACGAACACGCCGGCATTGTCGGGCCTGAGTCCGCCGATCGCCACCCTGGGCAGGCCGAAGCATGCGGCTTCGGTGAGCACGCCGGGTGCCACGATCGGTCGGCCCGGCTTGCGGGTGGACGGATAGCAGGTTCCGAATGCCAGATAATCGGCGCCGGCCGCAGCAGCCTGGGCCGCGCGTTCGAGTCGGTCGTAGCAGGACACGCCGATGATCGCCTCGGGTCCGAGCCGCGCCCGTGCTGATGCCGGATCGGGGTCGTCGGCGCCGAGATGGACGCCGGCCGCGCCGACCCGGGCGGCCAGTTCGGGGTCGTTGTTGATGATCAAAGGTGTCCGGTAGTGCCGGCACCGATCGGCCAATCGTCGCGCCTGGGTGTACCGCTGCTCCGGTGTTGCCAACGTGTTGCGGTATTGCAAGACCCCGACCCCGGCCGTCAGCACAGCTTCGACCGCGTCGATCAGGCGATCATCCTCGGACCAGTCCGGAGTGATCGCGTACAGTCCATGCGAGGGCAGGCGGGGATGTGGCAAGGCAGGGTGGCTCATCCAGCCAGTGTCGCATGCCGGCGTGTCGCCGGCTGTCCCCG
>DIHI01000098.1:13303-15192 GCA_002420085.1 Lysobacterales bacterium UBA5700
CCCGGCCGGAGCCGACTGTTGTCAGACAGCATCGGCGGGTAAGATACGGCGCCCTACCCTTGTCGAGCCCTTCTGGATACCCTCATGGAACTGCACTCCGAACCCGCCGACCGACCGTTCCGAAGCTGGATGTGTGTCGTCTGCGGCTTCATCTACAGCGAAGCCGATGGCCTTCCGGAAGAAGGCATCGCACCGGGGACGCGCTGGGAAGACGTGCCTGCGGCCTGGACCTGCCCCGACTGTGGGGTCACCAAGGATGACTTCGAGTTGATGCCGCTCGGCTGAATCGAGACTCGGCCGAGCGCGCACGAACCACACCCAAGCCGTCAGTGGCTGCGACCGACGTGGCCGGCGTCGATCAGCGCCTCGCGTACCGCTGCTGCATCCGGCGCGTCACCGAAACGGCTCAGGTACGCACCCAGATCCTGCCGAGCGCCCGACAGATGGCCGAGGCGCAGATAGGCCAGCCCGCGATCGCGCAATTCGTTGCCATCGCCGGGGTGCAGTTTCAGCAAGCGGTCACAGCAGCGCGCCAGACGCGGCCAATCCTCGCTCTTGGCGTACAGTCCTTTCAGGTTGCGCAGCATCCGCACCAGGATCGCCCGAGGACTCGCGGGTGACAGGATTTCCAGCAACTGGGCATCGTCCGGCTCCTGGTCATTGAGGAATGGCCTGGCGCGTTCGCGCAGTTCCGAAGCACCCACCGGCCGGCCCTTGTTGAACGGATCGACCACCACGATGCCGCCCGCCAGCGGCATCCGCACCAGGAAGTGTCCGGGGAAGGAGATTCCGTCCAGGTGCAGATCGAGACGACGGGCGACCTCGATCTGCACCACGGCCAGCGACAACGGAATGCCCAGGCGCCGGTCGAGCACCACATTCATGTAGCTGTTTCCGGGATCCTCATAGTGGTCGTGGTTGCCGGCGAAGCCGACCTCGTCGAACAGATAGCGGTTCAGGGCCACCAGGCGGGTGGTCGCATCGGCATCACCCGAAAGCCGGGCACGGATCGCCGCCGCATGGTCGTCGAGCGCGCGCCGGCACTGTCCGGGATCGAGGTCGGGATACTCGTCGCGGGCGATCAACAGGGCGGTCTCCAGCAACGGGATCGCCTCGTCATCGAGCACCGCGAGATCAGACCAGTTGGGCAGGCAGTCGTTGTTCATGGCCACACGATGAAGGTTGCACCGCAGCCGATCAAGGGGATATCGAAGGAACGCCCGGACCCAGCACCAGTTCGTCACCCTCGACGACACCCAGGCGCTCAGCGACGCCTGCGTTCAGCTCAAGGGTGAACAGTGCCGGGCCACGGCTCGGGTAGGCCGGGCAGTCGTAGCCGGCAGCGCAGGGCGGTGTACGCAGTGAGGCCGACACCAGCCGGCGATGACGGTCGAAGTACAGGATGTCGAGCGGGATGCGTGTGTTGCGCATCCAGAATGCTTGCGGCTCCTCGCGATCGTGCAGGAACAGCATGCCGCGATCGGCATCCATGTGGGTTCGGAACATCAGACCACGGCTGCGGCTGGCATCATCCGCAGCAATCTCGACCAGGAAGCGCGCACCTTTCAACTCGACCCAGGGCTCGGAGCGCTCCGGCGGCTGAGCGCAGGACGTCGTGGCCAGGCAGGCCAGGGAGATCAGGAGGCCGGGCAGGTAGCGGGCAAGCATCGGGAAAACCTCAGGCAGGACACAGGCTTCGACGATTGGCCAGAGCGTGGCCGCTGTCAAGTCGGGGCCGGCGAGCAGACGGTCAAAAAAATTTTTGCCTTAGGGTGTTGACGGTCGTGAGGATGTGCGTATAATGGCGGGCTCACCCGACGAGAGGTTGGGTAGCCCGGAAGGGCGGAGGTAGAGCCACGGTTTTGCGAGGTGCTTGAGGTTTGGGTGCT
>DIHI01000019.1:0-4429 GCA_002420085.1 Lysobacterales bacterium UBA5700
CGCCGGTACGGGTGGTCAGCACCCAGTTGATCGAGGCGGGTGTCGATCTCGATTTCCCGGTGGTCCATCGCGCCTTGGCCGGACTCGACTCCATCGCCCAGGCCGCCGGCCGCTGCAACCGCGAGGGCCTGCTGGCGCGTGGCCAGGTCCATGTGTTCGTACCGCCGAAACCGGCCCCACCCGGCCTGCTGCGCATGGCCGAGCAGGCCACCATCGGCGTGCTCGATGGCTGGAGCGGAAAGCCGCTCGACCGCGCGCTGTTCCAGCCGTACTTCGAGCGCCTGTATCGCGCCGCCGACCTCGACGCCAAGGGCATCACCCGCGAGTTTGAAGTCGATCGCGACAGCTTCGGCTGTGTCGGCCTGCGTCGCGCCGCCGATGCCTTCAAGTTGATCGACAACGAGGAATCCGGCTACCGCAGCGTCTACGTGCCGTATCGCCGCCCGGACAAACCGGAAGCGTTCGACACCCTGCTCGGCAGCCTGCGCAAGGACGGCCCGCAGCGTTGGCTGCTGCGTGCGTTGCAGCGCTACGCGGTCAGCCTGCCGGGCCACCAGTTCCGTGCGCTCCAGGACCGGCGCGACATCGAGGAAATCACCCCCGGCCTGTTCGTGCTGCGCTCGGAAGCGCAGTACGACGGGGACTTGGGTCTGAAACTGGACGGCGTCCTGTCGCCGTCAGGAACGGCCATTTGAATCGACTGCAACAAGGAGATGCCATGCAAGGGTTTGTTCTGGAAGTCACCGGCGACTACGCCTGCTTCACCCGCCCCGAAATGAAGGTCGAACGGGTCAGCTACGACGTCATCACACCCTCGGCCGCGCGCGCCGTGTTCGAGGCCATTCTCTGGAATACCGCCATCGCCTGGCGAGTCGAGCGAATCGACGTGCTGGCACCGATCCGCTGGGTCAACATCCGACGCAACGAGGTCGGCGCCATCGCCTCCACCCGCAATGCCGAGCAGGCGATGCGCAGCGGGCGCGGCCTGCTCGGTCTGAACATCGAGGACGAGCGCCAGCAGCGGGCCGGCCTGTTTCTGCGCGACGTGCGCTACCGCCTGCATGCCCGCTTCGACCTCACCGACCGCGCTGGCGAGGGCGACAGCCCGGCCAAGTTCGCCGAAATGTTCCGGCGCCGCGCCCGTGCCGGTCAATGCGTCAACCAGCCGTATCTCGGCTGTCGCGAGTTCGCCGCGCGCTTCCGTCTGATCGAAGAGCCAGCCAGCGAACCACCACCGCTGGCCGAGTTCAACCGCGACCTGGGCTGGATGCTCTACGACCTCGACTACCGCAATCCCACCAGCCCGCAACCCCGGTTCTTCAACGCCCACGTCCAGCGCGGCGTGCTGACCGTACCCGCCTGGGACAGCCCGGAGGTGCGCGGATGATCCTGCATGCCCTGCACCAGTTGTACCAACGCCGCGCCCGCTCCGCCGACCCGGCCGAGCGTCCGGCCCCGATCGGCTTCGAGGAAAAGGCCATCCCCTTCATCCTCGAACTCGCACCCGATGGCCGCCTGGTCCTGATCGAGGACACCCGAACCCCGGACGGCAAGAAGCTGATCGCCCGCACCGAGCGCGTACCGGCTGGGGTCAAGAAGACCTCCGGCATCGCCGCCAACCTGCTCTGGGACACCGCCGAATACGTGCTCGGGGTGGTCACCGAGCAGCCCGGCAAGATCGCCAAGCCCGAGCGCATCCGCGAACAGCATGCAGCCTTTCGCGCCCGCATCGACGCCTTGCCCGAATCGGTACGCGCCGATGCCGGCGTGGCGGCGGTGCTCGCCTTCCTCGACCACCTCGA
The DNA here is from genome assembly GCA_002420085.1 of Lysobacterales bacterium UBA5700. Taxonomy (GTDB): domain Bacteria; phylum Pseudomonadota; class Gammaproteobacteria; order Xanthomonadales; family Xanthomonadaceae; genus UBA11164. The sequence goes on from DIHI01000019.1 coordinate 1,803, forward strand.
CCTCGACGCCCTGGCCAGTCAGCCACGCTGGGACGACATCCGCACCGGCAACCCCTTGCTCAGCTTCCGACTGCGTGGCGATGCCGACCTGGTCTGCCAGCGGCCCGCCGTCCGTGCCGCCTGGACCGAACTCAATGATGAATCCGAGGCCGACGGCATCTGCCTGATCACCGGTGAACGCGCCGCCATCGAACGCCTGCACACCGCGATCAAGGGTGTCTGGGGCGCACAGACCTCGGGCGCCAACATCGTCTCGTTCAACCTGGACGCCTTCAACTCCCATGGCAAGGCGCAAGGCGGCAATGCTCCGGTCGGGCGAACCGCCGCAACCAGGTACACCACCGCCCTGAACGACCTGCTGGCGCACGGCTCGCGCCAGCGCATCCAGGTCGGCGATGCCTCCACCGTGTTCTGGGCCGAGGAACGGACCGATCTCGAAGACGACTTCGGCCTGGTGTTCGGCGAGCCCGCCAAGGACGATCCCGCAGAACGTACCGAGCGCGTGCGTGCCTTGTACGAATCGTTCCTGACCGGCAAGTACGCCAGCCAGCACGATGCCACGACGCGCTTCTACGTACTGGGCCTCGCACCGAATGCGGCGCGTCTGGCGGTGCGCTTCTGGCACGTCGATACCGTCGCCAATCTCGCCCACCGCATCACCGAGCACGTGCGTGACCTGGCGATCGTTCCGGACCGTCGTGATCCACCGCCGCCACCCAGCCTGTTCCGTCTGCTGTCGGCCTGCGCCGCACAAGGCAAGGCCGACAACATACCGCCCAACCTGAGCGGTGAAGTGGTGCGCGCCATCCTCACCGGCAATCGATACCCGGCGACCTGGCTCGCCGCCGCCATCCGCCGCTGTCGCGCCGAGCAGAACGTCACCGTCCTGCGTGCCAGCATCCTCAAAGCCTGCCTCAACCGATCCACTCGACCTCGCCCGAACGGCGAAAAGGAGCTAACCGTGTCGCTCGATCCCGACAACCCCAACGTCGCCTATCGCCTGGGCCGCCTGTTCGCGGTGTTGGAGAAGATTCAAGAGGAAGCCAGTCCCGGCCTCAACGCCACCATCCGCGACCGCTACTACGGTGCCGCGTCGGCGTCGCCAGTCACGGTGTTCACCACCCTGATGCGGCTCAAGAACCATCACCTCGGCAAACTCGACAAGGCTGGGCGGGTGGTCAATTTCGAGCGGCTGATTGGCCAGATCGTGGCCGGCATTGACGACTTCCCAACCCATCTCGCCCTGCCCGAACAAGGCCGCTTCGCCATCGGCTACTACCACCAGCGGCAAGCCTTTTTCACCAAAGCCACCCCAGAAACCACCGACCACCCGGAAGGAGCCAAGCCATGAGCCTCGCCAACCGTTACGACTTCGTCCTCCTGTTCGATGTGCAGGATGGCAACCCCAACGGCGACCCCGACGCCGGCAACCTGCCGCGCCTGGATGCCGAGACCGGCCACGGCCTGGTCACCGACGTCTGCCTCAAGCGCAAGGTGCGCAATTTCGTAGGACTGGTGAAGGAAGAAAAACCGCCGTTCGAAATCTACGTCAAGGAAAAAGCCGTGCTCAACAAGCAACACGAGCGCGCCTACGTCGCCATCGGCGCAGAAGACCTGCTCAAGGGCGACGACAAGAAACGCAAAGGCGGCGACAAGTCCGGCGAAGCCCGCGACTGGATGTGCAAGAACTTCTACGACGTGCGAACCTTCGGCGCGGTGATGTCCACCGGTGTCAACTGCGGCCAGGTGCGCGGACCGGTACAACTCACCTTCGCCCGCTCGGTCGATCCGATCGTCAGCCTCGAACACTCGATCACCCGCATGGCGGTCGCCACCGAAGCCGAAGCCGAAAAGCAGGAAGGCGACAACCGCACCATGGGCCGCAAGCACACCGTGCCCTATGGCCTGTACGTCGCGCATGGCTTCGTCTCGGCCTTCCTGGCCGACCAGACCGGCTTCTCCGAGGATGACCTCGAACTGTTGTGGACCGCACTCGCGCAGATGTTCGAACACGACCGCTCCGCCGCGCGCGGCCAGATGTCCACCCGTGGCCTGTACGTGTTCAAGCACGACTCCACGCTCGGCAATGCCCATGCGCACAACCTGTTCGATAAGGTTCAGCCGACGCTGAACGCCGGCACCACCGTCGCCCGCCACTTCACGAACTACCAGGTAACGGTGGACGGTGACGCGATGGCAATCGGCGAACAGCGTCAGGTAGCGCCCGGCGTTACACTCATTCGCATGGCCTGAGCCGGCCCTTCGGCGAGGCGCAATCAGGAGCCCGACATGAACACCGAAATCGTCTTCGTGGTCGAGGAAGCGCCCGAGGGCGGCTATCTCGCGCGGGCGGTGAATCACGCGATCTTCACCGAGGCCGACACCCTCGATGCCTTGCCGGCCCAGGTGCGTGATGCCGTGCAGTGCCACTTCGACCCCGAAGCGAAGCCGAGCCTGATCCGTTTGCACCATGTCCGCGACGAGGTCATCGCGGCATGAAGCTGCCGCGTGACCTGGACGCGCCTACGCTCATCAGGGCGTTGGCGCGTCTGGGTTACGCAGTGGTCCGCCAGACCGGCAGCCATGTTAGCCTGCCTCGCCACGCCATCACGATTCCGAATCATGCA
>DIHI01000019.1:4524-6810 GCA_002420085.1 Lysobacterales bacterium UBA5700
CGCGAGCAACTGCTGCTTCGGCTGTTCGGCGATTGACCCCCGTGGACGGCGAACCCGACCCCATCCCCATCTCCGCCCTCCAACACTGGAGCTACTGCCCGCGCCAGTGCGCCCTGATCCACGTCGAACAGGTGTTCGCGGACAACGTCTACACGGCACGCGGCAACGCCGTACATGCCTTGGTCGATGAGCCCGGCGCCGAGCGCAAGGGGACGGTCCGCATCGAACGCGCCATGCCGCTGTGGTGCGAACGGCTCGGCCTGATCGGCAAGGCCGACCTGGTCGAATTCGATGCAGCAGGCAACCCCTACCCGGTCGAATACAAGCACGGCCCGCGCCGGCAGAAACGCCACGATGACCTGCAACTGGCCGCCCAGGCGCTCTGCCTCGAAGAGATGACCAGCAAGGCCGTTCCGCTCGGCGCCATCTTCCATTTCAGCTCGCGGCGACGGCGCGAAGTGCCGATCGACGCCGCCCTGCGCGCCGAGGTCGAACAGGCCGTCATCGAAGTCCGCGCCCTGCTCCAGGCCCTGCGCCTACCGCCCCCGGTCAACGATGCCCGCTGCCGCAACTGCTCGCTGATCGACCTGTGCCAACCGAGGGCCGTCGCCGAAACCGAGCGCTACCGCGCCCTGCTGGACGCACTGGACGCGCCGCCATGACCGCCTACACCCTGCTCAACACCCTGTACGTCACCACCGGTGGCGCCTACCTGCACCTCGACAACGACACCGTGCGCATCGAAGTCGAACGCGAGACCCGTCTGCGCGTTCCCCTGCATCATCTGGGCGCCATCGTCACCTTCGGCGATGTCCTGATGTCCCCGGCCCTGATCGGTCGCTGCGCAGAAAACGGCATCGCCCTCACCCTGCTCGATCGCAACGGCCGCTTCCGCGCACGCATCGAAGGTCCGATCAGCGGCAATGTGCTTCTGCGCAAGACCCAGTTCGAGGCCGCCGCCAACCCGGAAAACGCACTCACCCTCGCCCGGCACATGGTGCTTGGCAAGCTCAGGAACACCCGCGCCGTCCTGCAACGCGGCGCCCGCGAAAGCAAGACCGACGACGATCGTCAGGCATTGGATGCCGCCGTCAGCAAGCTCGACGCCTCACTGCGCGCCATCGGCATCAGCACCGACGCCGACCACCTGCGCGGCGTCGAAGGCGAAGCCGCACGAACCTATTTCAGCGTGTTCACCCGGCTCATCCGCCCGGATCAGCGCGACGCCTTCGCCCTCGATGGCCGAAACCGCCGACCCCCGCGCGACCCGACCAATGCCCTGCTGTCGTTTCTCTACACCCTGCTCACCCACGACTGCCGTGCCGCCGCCGAAACCGTCGGCCTTGATCCCCAGGTTGGATTCCTGCATGTGCTGCGACCCGGACGACCCGCCCTCGCCCTCGATCTCGCCGAGGAGTTCCGCAGCCTTCTCGCCGACCGCCTCGCCCTCACCCTGATCAACCGAGGTCAACTGCGCACGAGCGACTTCCGACGCACCGAAGGCGGCGGCGTTCTGCTCGATGGCGACGCCCGCCGCACCGTCGCCATCGCCTGGCAGGAAAAGAAGCAGGAAACCATCCGCCACCCCGCGCTCGACGCCGACGTACCGCTCGGCCTGCTGCCGCAGATACAGGCCCGACTGCTGGCCCGCACCCTGCGCGGCGATGTCGAAGCCTACCTCCCCTTTCTTGGACGCTGACCGTGCTCATCATCGTCTGCTACGACGTCGCCACCGACACCGCCGAAGGCCGACGTCGCCTGCGCCGCGTCGCCAAAGCCTGCGAACGGGTCGGACAACGCGTACAAAAATCCGTGTTCGAGTGCCGCCTCGACATCGCCCAATACGAAGCCCTCGAACGCAGCCTGCTCGACATCATCGACAGCGGACACGACTGCCTGCGCTTCTACCGCTTGACCGAACCCGTGGAATTGCATATCAAGGAGTACGGCACCTTCGTGGCCATCGACTTTGAAGGCCCCCTGGTGATCTGAGCCCTGCGCGAACTCCAAGCGACCGCCAAAACCCCGCAGGTTCGCGCAAGCCCCAACCCACTGTCCAGCAAGGCATTCCCGTCTTGTCAGCATCACCACACCCGTGCAAACTGTCACCTCCATCCGGACATTCGCGAAAAGCAGGGAAATTTTCCTTGTTTTTCAACGACCTGTAAGCATGGAGTCGCCCGCCTCCCAAAAGGCGGGCGCGGATTGAAACGTGGCAACCCAATCCTCATTGGTGATGAACGATGGTCGCCCGCCTCCCAAAAGGCGGGCGCGGATTGAAACCAG
>DIHI01000086.1:0-5985 GCA_002420085.1 Lysobacterales bacterium UBA5700
AGATGGTCCATGACATCGAACGGCTCGACCACCACCTGACCACCCAGTTCGACCGCGCGCGCCGTGCTGGCGTCGGCATCGGCGACGCGAAAATAGATGTCCCAGTGCGGCGGAACACCCTGCTCGACCTGCTCCGGCATCAGCGTGTAGCAGGCAGCACACTCGCGACCGTCGTTCTCGAAGATGGTGTAGTTGCCACCCCCATCGATGGCATGATCGACCGCGCTCCAGCCGAATACCCGACCGTAGAACGCCTTGGCGGCAGCTTGGTCGGTGGTCGCCAGTTCGAACCAGTTCGGTGCGCCGAGCGCGTGTGCTTTGGTGCTGCCCATGATGGCGGTCTCCCTTTTGCGGTGGCATCGTTCGAGCCATGACGATACCGTTCGACACGACCGAGCACCCGTGCCGATGGTCAGGTCGGCCGAGGGGGCGATGGCGGTCGATCGAGCGACGGACCCGGACGTCCGTCATGACGATCGACATCCGACCGAGACCGGCATGGGTGCCAGCCTCGGCCGGATCCGGACTCAATCGAGCCGGTAATCGATTGGCACCAGCCCCCGGGCGGCGACCGGCCGACCATCAACCATGGCCGGCGTGAAGCGCCAGCGCTTGAGCACATGGCTGCGGGCACCACGATCAAGGGCCGAATGGCCACTGCTCTGATGGATGTCCACGGCAGTCGGGCGGCCTTCGGCATCGACCGTGACCATCAGCCAGACCGTCCCCTGCCAGCCGCGTTGCAACGCCACCCGCGGATACGGCGGGATCGGCGCATCGCGATAGCCGAGGGTGCTGCCGAGCGCGGCGGTACCGGAACCCACCGCCTGATGGGTGGCCTGGGTGGTCGGTGCGGCGATGCTGGGCAGGGCCGGTGGCGCCAGATAGTCGATCGCGCGGGCGGTCTCGACCAGCGGCGGTTGCGGCGGCGGTGGCGCCGGGGTCAGGTTCTGGCGCACCACCTTGACGGTCGGTGGCGGGGGCTGAAGGATCGGCAGCGGCTCGGGCTTGGGCGGAACCAGGGTGATGGTCGGAGCCCGCTGGGCGATCGGCGGCATCGGCACCGGGTCGGCGGTATCGATGCCTCGCCAGAGCATCATCATCACCGCGATGTTGAGCATCATCGCGATGGCAAACCCGGTGATCCGGGCAGGGTCGAGACGGATGGAGCGATCGGCTTCTTGGTCCATGGTTCCTTCTCCTTTCGGGTTGGGCGTGGATCGAGCACATCGCCCGGGACGGTGCCGGCATCCCGGTTTGGGTGTTGCGCCTCCAGACTAGCGCGACTTCGATCAATCGCCAAGCCTCGCCGACGACCCAGCCACGGCACGGAATTCGGTACTCTGGGCGACCTGTCCCATCCCCCTGCCGCGAGACTGCCATGCCGTCCATCCTGCCCGCCTCCATGCTCGCCCTGGCCATGCTCGCATTCGGGGCTGCCACCCCCGTCATGGCCCAGGTCGCGCGCGCGCCGACGATCGTCCCGGACCCGAGCGAAATCGAGATCGATGGCCGCACCCTGCCGGCCTGGATCCGACGCTACCGGGCCGACCTCGACAGCGTCCTGCATGTCCACGACATCGCCACCGGACTGCGCCGGGAAGCGGCCTTGCGGACCCTGCATCAAGGCTGGCTGGAGCGTCTGAGCAAGCTCGATGCGACCGATCTCGATCTCGAAGACCGAATCGACCGACTGCTGTTCGAGCGCGCCCTGCGGCAGGCACTGGCCGAACTCGACTTCGAGGCGAGACGGGTGGTCGAAACCGCCCCGCTATTGCCTGGCCATGCCGATCTGGTCGATCTGCTGGAGCGGCGACGGGCGCTGGAATTCGCCGATGGGCGGGCCAGCGCCGAGCGGCTGGATCGGATCCGGGCATTGCTGTCGGCGCGCTCGGACGAGATCGCCAAACTGGGCGCAGCAGCGGTTCCCGGAATCCGCCCGGCACTCGGCTACCGTGCGGCTGCACAACTGGAGCGCAGCCAGACGGCGCTCAAAGCGTGGTACGCCTTCTACGCCGATTACGATCCGCAGTTCACCTGGTGGGTCAGGACGCCCTACGAAGCTCTGCTGAAAACCATCGACCAATACCTGCCGGTGCTGCGCGGCCAACTCGCTGGAGCCGATGATCCAGCGGTCATCGTCGGCGACCCGATCGGCCGCGAAGCACTGGTCGCCAGCCTGCAAGCAGAACTGATTCCCTACAGCCCTGAGGAGTTGATCGCCCTGGCCGAACATCAACTCGAAGGCATCCGGGCGGAAATGGCCGCCGTCGCCAAGGCCATGGGCTACGACGACTGGCGACAGGCGCTGGAATACATCAAGACCCGCTCGCCGGCACCGGGCGAACAGCCCCGGCTGGTCCGTGAACTGGCCGACGAGGCGGTCGCTTTCCTGCGCGACAACGCGCTGATGACCATCCCGGACCTGGCGACCCGCGACTGGCGCATGAACATGCTCGATCCCAAGGCCCAGGAACAGGCTCCGTTCTTTCTCGGCGGGGTCGATGTCTGGGTCGCCTACCCGACCTCGACCATGCCGCACGAGAAGCGCATGATGAGCCTGCGCGGCAACAATCGCCATTTCTCACGGGCCGTGGTCCATCACGAACTGATCCCCGGCCACCATCTCCAGCACTTCATGACTCAGCGTTACCAGAGCCATCGGCGGCTGTTCTCGACGCCATTCTGGACCGAGGGTTGGGCGCTGTACTGGGAACTGCGGCTGTACGATCTCGGTTTCGCCAAGACCCCGGAGGATCGCCTCGGCATGCTGTTCTGGCGTGCCCACCGAGCAGCGCGCATCCAGTTCTCGCTGGGCTTCCACCTCGGCACGATGACTCCGGCGCAGGCGATCGACCTGCTGGTCGGCAACGGTCACGAACGCGAGAATGCTGCGGCCGAAGTGCGTCGCAGCTTTGCCGGCGACTACCCGCCGATCTACCAGGCGGCCTACCTGCTCGGCGGCTTGCAGTTTCTGGCGCTGCATGAAGAGTTGGTCGGCTCCGGCCAGATGAGCGAGCGCGAGTTTCATGACCGCGTCCTGCGCGGTGGGCCGATGCCGGTGGAAGTGGTGCGTACACGCCTGCGGGGTGAGACGCCGACCGCGCCGTTCCGCTCGACCTGGCGGTTCTATCGGCTGCCGGAGTGAGACCCCGCCGGCCGGTCTCGCGATCGGCCACCGGCCAATCCAGACCGGCCGGTGCAGGCCGGCCAGTGTGAGTCGGTCGAAGCCGGTCGAAACCAGCCGGCCGGCATCAGGACCGTGGCTCGCAGCCCTGACTGAGCGGACGATCAGTCGCCCATCTGCTTCTGACGGTGCTCCCAACGTTCCTGGGCATCGATCGTGCGCTCTGCGGTCAGTCGCGCCTCCAGCCGATCAAGGCCGATCTCTTCGCCGGTATCGACGCACCAGCCGAAGCTGCCGTCATCGACCCGCTTGAGCGCCTCGTCGATCTTGCCGATCAGTTTGCGATAGCGATCGCGGGTGCGCAGTTCGAGCGAGTTCTCGGTCTCGCGGGTGGCACGCTCGGCTTCGTCGCCGATGTCGCGCACTTCTTCCTTGAGGTTCTCGATGGTCTGCTTCGATTCCTCGACCAGATCGGCACGCCAGTTCAGCAGTCGCTGACGGAAATATTCAAGCTGGAGCGGACTCATGTACTCCTCGCTCGAATCCGGCTTGTAACCCTTGGGCAGGATCGGCCGACCGGACTCGTCGGTCTGGTAGGACACCACTTTCACCTTGGCCGGCGTACTGGCCGTGCGCTTGGCATGGCCACTGAGGTCGGCGACCGCGACATTGCGCGGCATCCGCCGGGCCGGGGCAGCGGTGGGCTGATCATTGGCCTGATCCTTCGGGTGATCCTTCGGGCGTGCCGAACGTTTCTGGGCGTCGGTCTTGGCCGCAGTCTTGCCGGTGTCGGCGGTGCTCGATGCTGATTTCACGGAAGGCGTCTTGGTCGCGGTTGATTTGCGGGTTGCAGTGTGGGTCTTGCCGGTCGTGGTCGATGCAGCGGCAGACGTGCGGGTCGGCGTGGCCCCTGCCGATGTGCCGGCCCCCGATCTGCTCGGTTGCGGCGTGCCGGCCGGCTGCTTGGATGATTTCGGCTTGCCGTCGATTTTCTTTACCGCCGTGGGCTTCGCCGTGATCGGCTTGCCGGCGGGCTTGCTCGCAGTTGGCTTGCTGGCTGCCGACTTCTTGCCGACGGTCTTGGCCGGCGCCTTGGCGGCCTTGGCTGGCGGCTTGACCGACTTGGCTGACGCCTTGGCGGCCTTGGTAGGCGCCTTGACCGACTTGGCTGACGCCTTGGCGGTGGCCTTGGTGGGCGGTTTGCTGGCGGCGACGTTCGGCTTGGACGATGCGACAGCCTTGGCGCCAGCGGGCTTCTTGCCGGCAGCCTTGGCGGCGGGCGCGGGAGGGCTGGCTTTCTTGACCGCTTTCTTCACTGCCACGGGGGCTGATCCTCGATGGAATATTGCACAATGGCGGCGTGTTATAGCCTACAGCGGAACGCGGGGCAACCCGTAACAGGCTGTTCGGACCCGCATGAGGCCCCATGAAGACCTTTATCCTCTTTTTGTTGCGACTGTACAAGGCAGTGATCAGCCCATTGCTCGGCCCACGCTGTCGATTCCATCCCAGTTGTTCGAGCTATGCCATGGAGGCGGTGGAACGGCATGGCCCATTGCGCGGTGGCTGGCTGGCCGTGCGCCGCATCTCGCGGTGCCATCCGCTGCATGCGGGTGGCTTCGATCCGGTTCCGGAGGCCGATGGCAATCGCGATGCCGTGGACGATGGCAACAGCCGACACCCGAAGCATCGGGAGCAGGGATGATGCGATCGATGCTCTCCACGCTGGTGCTGAGCCTGGCCGCGCTGAGCCTGACCACCCTCAGTCCGGCGGTGTCGCTGCCGGCCGCACCCGAGCCTGATCCGGACGCTCGCTGGCTCGATCTGCCCAAGCAGGCGCGCCAGGGCAGCCTAGTGTTCGGGCGGGTACCGATCGGCACGACGGTGATGCTCGATCAGCGTCGTGTGCGCATCGCCGACGACGGCAGGCTGGTGTTCGGGGTGGCTCGGGATCGAACCACGCCGATCGTGTTGCATCTGGTGCTGCCCGATGCCAGCCAACGGCAGGTCGTGGTGGCCGTCACGCCATACGCCTGGCCAACCGAACGGGTACACGGGGTGCCGCCGAGTACGGTATCGCCACCGCCGGAGGTCGCCGCACGCATCGCGCGCGAGCAGGCCCAGGTGGCCGCCGCGCGCGAACGCGACGATCCAATGCGGGACTTCTCGACGCCCATGGTGTGGCCAGTGCGTGGACGAATCAGTGGTCGGTTCGGCAGCCAGCGCATCTACGACGGCACGGCTGGCGCCCCGCATTCGGGCCTGGACATCGCGGCTGCCGAGGGGACGCCGGTACGGGCACCAGCCGGCGGACGCATCAGCTTCGCCAATGGCGATCTGTATCTGACCGGCGGCACGGTCGTACTCGATCACGGCCATGGGGTCAGTTCCAATTTCCTGCACCTGTCGCGGATCGATGTCGCGGTCGGGCAGCGGGTGGAACAGGGCGAATTGCTCGGGGCGGTGGGCGCCACCGGCCGAGCCAGCGGCCCGCACCTGCACTGGGGCATGAACTGGTTCGATGTCCGGGTCGATCCGCTGGCGGTGCTGGAGGCCAGCCCCACAGCGGAGCGGTCACCGCCGATCACCGAAGCTATTTCCTCCAGCGCGATCGACGCCGGTGGTCGCGATCAGGACGAATAACCGCCCGGCACGCCCTTGCTGGCGACCGCCACCGCGTCGTGCGGATGCAGGCTCTCGAAATGGCTGGCACGGACCCAGAAATCGACCACCCGGTCGTCGCGGTCCAGTGCCGCCTGAAGCCGTCGGGCGGCATCCTCGCAGAACATCAGGTTCTGGCCGTTGAGCCGGGCGAATGCCTGCTCGTCCTCGCGCTTGACGGCGGTCTGGACCGGGGT